>NZ_JBFAPK010000005.1:0-192471 GCF_040676675.1 Micromonospora sp. NPDC049559
AAAACCCCCACCCCCAAAACAATTTCACCACACCCCCCCATCTCCCTTTCTGCCCCCCCCGGGGGGCGGGCCCCCCCCCCCCCCCCGACGGCGAAACGTACCTCAGGCTCGTCGGTCCGCACCTCCACGGTGACCTCACCGCGGATGCCGTGCGGCTTACCGACCCGACCGACGATCAGGAGCATCAGTACGAGTCGACGATGTCGACGCGGACCCCACGCCCGCCGATCGAACCGATCACCTGGCGCAGCGCCTTGGCGGTGCGGCCGGAGCGGCCGATCACCGTGCCCAGGTCCTCGGGGTGCACGCGGACCTCGAGCCGCTTGCCCCGACGGGAGTCGATCATGCGGACACGCACGTCGTCCGGGTGGTCGACGATCCCCTTGACCAGGTGCTCCAACGCGGGGCGGAGCGCCACGTCAGGCCTGCTCGCCGGAGTCGGCACCGGCCTGCTCCTCGGTCTGCGCGGGCGCCTCGGCCGCCTTGGCGGCCTTCTTCGCCGGCTTCGGCGTGGTCGCCTCGGCCAGGCCGGCGGCGGCCTGCGCCTCGGCCTCGTAGATGGCCTTGCGGTCGGCCTGCTCGGCGGGGACCAGCAGCGGCGGCGGGGCGGGCAGGTTCTTGAACTTCTGCCAGTCGCCGGTCTTCTCCAGGATGCGCTGGACGGCCTCGCTCGGCTGGGCGCCGACGGAGAGCCAGTACTGCACGCGGTCCGACTTGACCTCGATCAGCGAGGGGTCGTGCTTCGGCTGGTAGATCCCGACGAACTCGATCGCCCGACCGTCGCGCTTGGTACGCGAGTCGGCGACGACAATGCGGTACTGCGGGTTGCGGATCTTGCCCATCCGCAGAAGCCGGATCTTTACGGCCACAGTGTGTTCGCTCCTGTTGCGATTTTCACCAGCCCAGTCCGGGCGGTGCGCGGGTGAGAGCCGACCGGCACAGTGGGGTTTGAGCCGGGGACTGCTCGATGGACTGGCGACGGACCCGGGGTAGAGGGCGCCGGGCACGCGCCGGAGTACCAGCGCCCTATTCTGCCAGACCGCGGCCCGATCCTCCGCACCGGACCAGGGAACTGCCCCCACTCCTCGTCGATCTAGGGCAAATCTTCGTTATTGGAGATCAAATAGCAGGGATTTGCCCTAGATCGGCGGAGCTGGGCGGCGTACGGGCCGGGGTCCACCGACTCCTCCCCCCGGCCCAGCGCCGCGTCGATCCGCTCCGCCGCCAGCCGCCCGGACTCCAGCGCCGACCCGATCCCGACCCCGATCGTCGGACCCACCCCGGCCGCGTCGCCCGCCACGAGCAGCCCGGGCAGACCGCAGCGGCGCGGGGCGAAGTCGAACCGGAGGAGACCGCCGCTGGCCACCCCGGTGGCCCGGGCCCGGCGGAACCGCTCGTCGCCGTCGAGCAGCTCGGCCACGAGCCGCTCGTACCGGGCGCGCACCCGCTGCCGGTGCGGCGGGTCGACCATGCCGACGCCGACGTTGACCAGCCCCTCCCGGACCGGACAGACCCAGCCATACCAGGACAGCGGAGCGTCCCGCCCGCCCCGGTCGCGCTCGCCCACCAGGCCGCCCTCGCCCAGAGAGCCGCCCTCGCCGAGCCACCCGCCCTCGCCCGTCGGCGCGCGTTCCGCGATCGGACCGCCCTGGCCGAGAGAGCCACCCTCGCCGAGCGGCAGCCGCACCTCGACCAGTTCGTCCAGCCCGGTCACGCCGGCGAAGTAGCCGCGCACCGCGAAGCCGCTCCGCCGCCGGTCCGGCGGACCGAGTCCGGCCTGCCGGGCCAGCGCCGAGGCCGCCCCGTCGGCGGCGACCACCACCGGGACCCGTACCGCCAGCCGCCGACCGCCGCCCTCGACCTCCACGCCGCGTACCCGGCCGGGCTCACCGAGCAGGTAGGTGGCCCGGATGCCGGGCCAGAAGACCGCTCCGGCCCGGACCGCCCGGGCGGCGAGCCGGCGGTCCAGCTCCCGGCGGGTCAGCACCAGCCCGTGCCCCGGCGGGTCCGGAAAGCGCTGCTCCTCGTCCGGGAGCCCGGCGCGGCGCAGCCGCACCCCGACGGTGCGCCAGGCTCCGGCCAACTCGTCGAGCGCGCCCATGCCGGCCAGGAGGCGGACGGCGGCCGGGGTCAGCGCGTCGCCGCAGCACTTGTCCCGGGGAAAGGCACGCCGGTCGACCAGGAGCACGCGCCGGCCCCGGTGGGCGAGGTGGTACGCGGCGGCCGATCCGGCCGGGCCGGCGCCGACCACCACCGCATCGAAACGGGCCGGCGTGCTGTCGGCCATGCCTACCCCTTCGACGACGGGTGTTCCCCGCCGTCGCCTCGGAGGTTATGGCGCTGACCTGCGAAAACACGGCATCCTGTCATGATCCCGACAGTCGGGGGAGGTGGGCCGCTCCCCACCGAGGCGGGTCCGTGCCCGCCCGGGCCGCCGGGCCGCGCCCGCCGGGGCCGGTGGTCCGCGCCCGCCGGGGCCGGTGGTCCGCGCCCGCCCGGGCCGCCGGGCCGCGCCCGCCCGGGCCGGCGGGCGATCCGTGCCTAGCGGGCCGGCGGGCGATCCCAGCCGGTCGGCAGCAGCGCCGGTCCGGTCCAGTCCGGCTCGGGTACGAAGTCGCACCACGTGCCGTCGAACGGGAACTCCCCCGCCTCGGCGAGCTTGATCACCCGTTCGCCCTCGGCCCGTACCGCCGCCTCGTCGGCCACCCAGTAGTGCTCGGGGTAGGCCAGCCGCTCCCGGAACTCCTCCTCGTCCTTCCAGAACCAGCTCCGGTCGGGGCGTACCACCACGTCGAGGTCCTGGTCGACCACGTCGATGCCGGCCACCTCGCCGTCGTCCCAGCGCACCCCGGGCTCCTCCAGGTTGACGTACCAGTTGGCGAACCGGCCGTCGTCGCCCCGGAACCACCAGACGGAGTGCGCGGCTCCGGCCGGGTAGAACTTCACCAGCGGCGGGCCCTGCCAGACCGAGACGGCCAGCCGGTACGAGCGGGTGGTCCACTCGGCGAAGGGCATGGCTCGCATGCCCCGCCCGTCGTCGGCCACCTCGTTGGCGACGGCGGCGCCCCGGGCGATCCAGATCGCCAGTCCGCGCTCGTCGTCGCTGATCACCCAGCCGGGCCGGACCCAGCCGATCCGGCCCCGCCGGACGTTCCGGTCCAGCACCAGCCGGCCGCGCTCCCAGGCCATGGCGGATCAGTACGAACGGGCCAGGATGGCGACCAGGTCGGGCTCGTCCTCGGAGTCGGGCACACCGCCGTCCGGCCGTACCAGGCAGCGCACGGTGACGCCCTGCCCGTTCGCCTCGGCCTCGCCCTCGACGCCCACGGCGGACCAGGGCACCCGGGCCCAGCCCGTGGCCGCCGCCTCGATCGCCTCGCCGAGCGTCCGCACGCTGACCGTGCGCGACTCGCGCAGGGCCAGCGCCTCCTCGTAGAGCGCCCGCTGGTCCGCGTCCAGCGCGGCGAGCACGGTGGCGACCACGTCGGAGACGGGTACCGGCGTCTTCACGCCGCTCGCCCGCCGCACCACCACCGCGTTGCCGGCGGCCAGGTCGCGGGGGCCGACCTCGACGCGTACCGGGTAGCCCTTGAGCTCGGCGTCGACGGCCCGGCGGCCGAACGGGGTGTCCACCCGCTCGTCGAAGCCGACCCGCACGCCGGCGTCGCGGAGCGCGTCGCGCAGCTTCGCCGCCGCCTCGGAGACGCCCTCGCCGTCCTTGACGACCATCACGTACGCCTGCACGGGGGCCAGCCGCGGCGGTACCCGCAGCCCGTTGTCGTCGCCGTGCGTCATGATCAGGCCGCCGAGCATCCGGGTCGAGGTGCCCCAGGAGGTGGTCCAGGCGTGCTCGACCCCGCCGGTGGCCGACGAGTAGCTGATGTCGAAGGCGCGGGCGAAGTTCTGCCCCAGCTCGTGGCTCGTGCCCAGCTGGAGCGCCTTGCCGTCGCCCATCATGCCTTCGAGCGTGTAGGTGCTGGTGGCGCCCGCGAAGCGCTCGCGGGCGGTCTTGCGGCCCACCACCACCGGGATGGCCAGCACGCTGACCATCATGTCCTCGTAGACCTCGTGCAGGATCTTGCGGGCGTAGGCCCGCGCGTCCGCCTCGTCGACGTGCGCGGTGTGCCCCTCCTGCCAGAGGAACTCGCTGGTCCGCAGGAAGACCCGGGGCCGCAGCTCCCAGCGGACCACGTTGGCCCACTGGTTCAGCAGCAGCGGAAGGTCCCGGTACGAGTCCACCCACTTGGCCATGAACTCGCCGATGACGGTCTCGCTGGTAGGGCGGACCACCACCGGCTCGGCGAGCTGCTTGCCGCCGCCGTGGGTCACCACCGCCAGTTCGGGCGAGAAGCCCTCGACGTGCTCGGCCTCCCGCTTCAGGTAGCTCTCCGGGATGAAGAGCGGGAAGTACGCGTTCTCCGCGCCGGCCGCCTTGATCCGGGCGTCCATCTCCGACTGCATCCGCTCCCAGATGGCGTAGCCGCTCGGGCGGATGACCATCGTCCCGCGCACCGGCCCGTTGTCGGCGAGCTGCGCCTTGGCGATCAGGTCCTGGTACCAGCGGGGGAAGTCCTCCGCACGGGGAGTGAGCACGCGTGCCATGACCGCACATCCTATTCCGCCCCGCGCCGCGCTCCACCATCGGGCGACCCGGACCGGCCCGGTGCGGGGCGCGGCGGACGTGGGCTCGGGGCGGCCCCGGCCCCACCGCGCCGGCGCGGCACCGCACGGGTCCACCGCACCCGCGTGACACCATCCCGACGCACCGCGAACCCGCGCGCGGCACCGCACGGGCTCAGCGGACGACGCGACCGCGCAGCACGATCCGGCGGGGCGCGGTGACCACGCGCAGGTCGGCGCGGGGGTCCCGGTCGTAGACCACCAGGTCGGCCAGGCCGCCCTCGACCAGGCCGGGGAAGCCGAGCCACTCCCGGGCCCGCCACGAGCCGGCGGCCAGCGCGTCAAGGGCCGACATCCCGGCGCGGGTGTGCAGCAGCAGCATCTCGGCGGCGGCCATGCCGTGCTCGATCCCGCCACCGGCGTCGGTACCAAGGTAGATCGGCACCCCGGCCTCGTACGCCGCGCGGACCACGTCGGGGAAGCCGTCGCGCAGCGCGAGCATGTGCTTGGCGTACCCGGGGAACTTCTCCCGCGCCCGCTCGGCGATGCCGCCGAAGGTCTCGATGTTGATCATCGTGGGTACCAGGGCCGTGCCGCGCCGGGCCATCTCGTCGACCAGGTCGAGGCTCAGCCCCGTGCCGTGCTCGACCGAGTCCACCCCGGCCCGCACCATGATCTCCACGGCCGACTCGGAGAAGGTGTGCACCGCCGCGCGTACCCCGGCGGCGTGCGCGGCCTCGACGGCCGCGGTCATCGTGGCGGCGTCCCAGGCCGGGGCGAGGTCCCCGGCGTCGCGCTCCAGCCAGTCGCCGACCAGCTTGACCCAGCCGTTGCCGGCCCGCGCCTGCTCCCGCACCGTCGCCGGCACGTCGGCCGCCGCGACCTCCACCCCGATCCCGCGCAGGTACCGCCGGGGCGGCGCGATGTGCCGCCCCGCGCGGGCCAGGCGCGGCATCTCCGGGTCGTCGTCCAGCTCCGGGTACGGGTACGGCGAGCCGGCGTCGCGGATCGCCAGCACCCCGGCGTCCCGGTCGACCAGGGCGAGTTCCCGCGCCTCGTCCAGCGAGCCGATCGGGCCGCCGCCCGGGGCGATGCCCGGGTGGCAGTGCGCGTCGACCAGCCCGGGCAGGATGAACCCGCCGTCGGAGATCGTCTCCGCCCCAGGGAGCGGGCTACGACTGACCCGGTCGCCGTCGAGCCAGAGGTCGACCGTCTCGTCGTCGGGGAGCAGGACGCCACGCACATGCAGGACCATGTGCACCTTCCTACCGGATCACCGACCGGGACGCCGGATCACCCGTCGCCGCCCGCCAGCAGGCCGGCCCGGCGTACGGTCAACGCCGGCAGGTCGACCGTCACCTTCCACGGCCGCTCGGTGACGAAGATGGCCTCGGTGTGCGCCGCCGGCTCGTAGTCGCCGTTCGGACCGAGCACGAACTCGGTCAGCGTCATCCGCTCGTGCAGCGGGTCGACCACCCAGTAGGTCGGGACCTTGGCGCGGGCGTAGGCGCGCGCCTTGTCGTACAGGTCGCGGAAGACCGAGGTAGGCGAGATGACCTCGACCGCGAGCAGCGCGTCGGCCACCGGCACCGGGCTGCGGTCGGCGTGTTCCCGTCGGATCACCACCACGTCCGGGCGCGGCTCGTTGCGGCGGTCGATCGCCACCGGCAGGTCGATGCTGACCAGCAGATCCGGCGGACAGTTGACGCGTAGCGCGAGGAGAAGTTCGACGCAGAGGTCCTGGTGCAGCGCGGTGGGGGAGGGCACGATCAATCTTCCGTTGACCAGTTCGTACGGAAGGTCCGGCGGCAGGTCGCCGAGGTCGTCGACCGTCCACTCCCGCCGCTCGGGCAGCTCGAGCGCCGTGCTCACGACGACTCCTTCCATTGAGGGCCCCATCACCCTACGCGTTCGGACTATCGCTCACCGTCCCGGTTGCGCTTGCCGAGCTTGTTGAAGTCCAGGTTCGGCAGCTTGAAGCCCGGGGGCAGGCCCTGGCCGCCGGCGAGCGCGTTCGGGTCGAGACCCGGGGGCAGCTGCGGCATGCCGCCGGGGAAACCGCCGGCGGGCAGGCCCGGACGCTGGCGCCCGCCGCCGCCCTTGGTGCCCTTGCGCTTGTTCTTCGGCGACTTGGTCGCCTTGCGCCGGCCGGCGCCCGGCAGCCCCATCATGCCGCCCATCTGCTTCATCATCTTCTGCGCCTCGGTGAAGCGGTTGAGCAGCTGGTTGACGTCCATGACGGTGACGCCGGAGCCGTTCGCGATCCGGGCCCGCCGGGAGCCGTTGATGATCTTCGGATTGACCCGCTCGCCCGGCGTCATGGAGCGGATGATCGCCGTGATCCGATCGAAGTGCTTGTCGTCCAGCTCCGCCAGCTGGTCCTTCATCTGGCCCATGCCGGGCATCATGGCCAGCACGTTGGCGATCGGGCCCATCCGACGGACCGCGATCAGCTGGTCGAGGAAGTCCTCCAGCGTGAACTGCTCACCGCCCATGAGCTTGGCGGTCATCTTTTCCTTCTGGTCGGCGTCGAACGCCGCCTCGGCCTGCTCGATCAGGGTGAGCACGTCGCCCATGCCGAGGATCCGGCTCGCCATCCGGTCCGGGTGGAAGACGTCGAAGTCCTCCAGCTTCTCGCCGGTGGAGGCGAAGAGGATCGGCTGGCCGGTCACCTCCCGTACCGACAGCGCGGCGCCACCGCGCGCGTCGCCGTCGAGCTTCGAGAGGACCACGCCGGTGATGCCGACGCCGTCGCGGAACGCCTCGGCGGTACGTACCGCGTCCTGGCCGACCATCGCGTCGATGACGAAGATGACCTCGTCGGGGTCGACCGCGTCCCGGATCGCCGCCGCCTGCGCCATCATCTCCTGGTCGATACCGAGCCGACCGGCGGTGTCGACGATCACGATGTCCCGGGCGGCCCGCTTGGCGTGCTCGATCGACGCCCGCGCCACCTGGACCGGGTCGCCGACCCCGTTGCCCGGCTCGGGGGCGAAGACCTCCACCCCGGCCCGGCCGCCGAGCACCTGGAGCTGGCCGACCGCGTTGGGGCGCTGGAGGTCGGCGGCGACCAGCAGCGGCTGGTGCCCCTGGGCCTTGAGCCAGCGGGCGAGCTTGCCGGCGAGGGTGGTCTTACCGGAACCCTGGAGACCGGCGAGCATCAGCACCGTGGGGGGCTGCTTGGCGTACTGGAGCCGGCGCCCCTCGCCGCCGAGGACCGCGACCAGCTCCTCGTGCACGATCTTGATGACCTGCTGGGCCGGGTTCAGCGCCTGAGAGACCTCGGCGCCCCGCGCCCGCTCCTTGACGTTGGCGATGAAGCCCTTGACCACCGGCAGCGCGACGTCGGCCTCCAGCAGCGCGAGGCGGATCTCGCGCGCGGTGGCGTCGATGTCGGCGTCACTGAGCCGGCCCTTGCCACGGAGCTTGGTGAAGATCCCGGAAAGGCGGTCGCTCAAGGTGTCAAACACGGCGCAACATCCCCGTTTGTCGTTGTTCCTACGGCGGGTCGGAGGTGGCCTGCGGCACGCAGGCCGGCCAGCGCTCCGCGAGACACGCCTAGGGTAGCCGGCCGCGGCGCGAGACGCCCCTGGCCACTCCCGTCGATCTAGGGCAAATCCGCGTTAGTTGATCTCCAATCACGAAGATTTGCCCTAGATCGACGGGGCGGCTCGGCGAGGCCGGCGCGTCACGGTTCGACGAGCCCCGACTGGTACGCGAAGACCACCAGTTGGGCCCGGTCCCGCGCGCCCAGCTTGGTCATCGCCCGGCTCACGTGGGTACGGGCCGTCGCCGGGCTGACCACCAGCCGGGTGGCGATCTCGTCGTTGCTCAGCCCCTCGCCGACCAGCGCCACGATCTCCCGTTCCCGCTCGGTGAGGGTGGCGAGCTGGGGGTGCGGCCGGCGCACCCGGGCGGGCCGGGTGGCGAACTCCCGGACCACCCGGCGGGTGACCGAGGGCGAGAGCAGCGCCTCCCCGGCCGCCACCAGCCGGATCGCCCGGAGCAGTTCCGCCGGCTTGGTGTCCTTGATCAGGAACCCGCTCGCGCCGTACCGCAGCGCGTCGAAGACGTACTCGTCCAGCTCGAACGTGGTCAGCACGATCACCCGGGTACCGGTCAGCGCCGGGTCCGCCGCGATCCGCCGGGTCGCCTCGATGCCGTCGACCCCGGGCATCCGTACGTCCATCAGCACCACGTCGGGGCGCTCCCGGCCGGCCAGCTCGACCGCCCGCAGCCCGTCGGCGGCCTCCCCCACCACGGTGAGATCGTCTTCGCTCTCCAGCAGGGTACGCAGGCCGAGCCGGACCAGGTCCTGGTCGTCGGCGACCAGGACTCGGATCCGCCCGGGACCCGGAACTCCGTCGCCCGCAAGACCGTCGCCCGGGGCGCCGCCGTCGTCGGGCCGCGCCGCGCCGCCGGCCGCGGCCACGCCGTCCCGGGCCGCCGGGCCGCCGCCGCCCGGCGCCGCGCCGGGGCTCACGGGCGTACCTCGGTCGGCAGCCGGGCGTGGACCCGGAAGCCGCCCTCGGCGCGCGGCCCCACCTCCAGCGTCCCGCCGAGCGCGTCGACCCGCTCCCGCATCCCGGCCAGCCCGTGCCCGGGTTGGCCGGCGGCCGGGCCGCCGGGCGGCGCACCCCGCCCGGTGTCGGTCACCTCCACGGTCAACGCCGCCTCCTCGTAGTGGATCGTCACGGTCGCGGTCGCCGCCCCGGCGTGCCGCAGCACGTTGGTCAGCGACTCCTGCACCACCCGGTACGCGGCGATGTCCACCGCCAGCGGCAGGTCCCGGGCCGCGCCGGTCACCTCCAGGGTGATCGGCAGGCCGGCGGCGGCGAGCCGCGCCCGCAGCGTCTCGATCTGGGCCAGGCCCGGGGTGGGCGCCCGCTCGGCGTCCCGGCGCACCACCGACAGCGTCGCGCGCAGCTCGTCGAGCGCCTCCTTGCTGGTCCGGCTGATCGCCGTGAGCGCCGCCTCGGCCTGCTCGGGGCGGCGCGGCAGGAGGTGCAGCGCGATCTCCGCCTGCATGTTGATCGCGGCGAGCCCGTGGCCGACCACGTCGTGGACCTCCTGCGCTATCCGCAGCCGCTCGTCGTCGGCGTGCCGGCGGGCCAGCTCGGTCCGCGACCGGGCGGTCGACTCCCGGTTGAGCCGCACCGTCGCCCCCAGCGCGAAGGGTACGGCCACCCACGCCGAGCTGGACAGCATCCCGGGCAGGCCGGCCGCGCCGCCGCGGGCGTAGAAGACGTGCACCAGCAGGAGCGCCAGCGAGGCGACCGCCGCCGTGGCCGCCCGCCGGGTCGGCAGGTGGGCCGCGACGGAGTACACCGCGACCACGTACGTGAGGAGGATCGGGCCGTACGGGTAGCCGAAGACCAGGTACGCGGAGGTGGCCGCGCTGGCGAGGGCGAGCGGGACCAGCGGGTACCGCCGGCGGACGGCGAGCCCGACCGCCGCGCTCGTGACCAGCCCGTAGGCGAGCCAGTCCACGGGCGTGGAACCGTGCTGGTGCTCCCCGGCCGGCCGGGTACCGATCACCGACAGCACGAGCAGCCCGAACGCCAGCCCGGCGTCGGCGAGGAACCGGCGCCACGCGCTCCGTCCCGCCGGCGCCGGGTCCGCGCGGCTCACCACAGCATCCGAGAATGTCACGACGGTGGCACCCGGCGTGGTACCGGCCTCACAGGACGTCCCCCCGGCGCAGCCGGAACAGGCCGAGCAGGGCGAACCCCAGCAGGTACGCGCCGAGCACCAGCGCCGCCTGACCGCCGCCGACCACCGCCTCGACGCCGGGCGTGTCGGCGGTGGCGCCGAGCGCGGCGACCAGCGCGCCCGCGTTCGGTCCGGGCAGCCCCTTCTGCGCCTGCGCGACCCAGTCGAGCAGCGGCGCCGCGATGCTGGCCAGGAGGTTCTGCACGGCCAGCAGCCAGACCAGCCCGAGCCCGACCGGCAGCGCGACGCCGCGCAGCAGCACCGCGAGCAGGGCGCCGAAGCTCGCCCACATCGTCGCGATCAGCCAGCCGGCGCCCACGCCCACGGCCAGGTCGCCCGCGCCCGGCCAGCTCGTCGGCGCTCCCTCGGCGGCGGCGATGGCCGCGCTGGTCACCGCTCCGGTGGCGAAGACCGCCAGCACGGCGACGAGGGTCGCCGCGGCGAGCGCGAGCAGCTTGCCGGCGTACCCGGTGGTGCGGCTCGGGCCCTGCGTCAACAGGGTCTTCCAGGTGCCCCAGCCGTACTCGCCGCCGACCGTCAGCACCCCGAGGATGACCATGAGCGCGCCGAGGAAGACCGGCAGGCCGCCGATCGAGTTGCCCACCAGCTCCGCCGGCAGCAGCGGGGCGAGGCCCCGGCCGCTGCGCGGCCCGCGGGTGCCGCCGGCGTAGCCCGCGTACGGGATCAGGTAGGTGAAGGTCAGGCCGAGCACCACCGCGATGACCAGCAGCAGCCAGCTCGCCGGCCGCCGGACCAGCTTGGTCAGTTCGGCCGCGACGACGCCGGTCAGCCCGCCGAGCCCGCGGGGGCTGGCCACCCCGGTCGGCGCGTCGAGCCCGCGGGGGCTCCGGATGGTCTCAGCCGGCATGGGTCAGCTCCCCCTCGGTCAGTTCGAAGAACACCTGCTCCAGGTCGCGCTCGCGGGCGCGCAGCTCGCTCACGGCCACCCCGGCGGCCACCAGCTCCGCGTTGATCCACGAGGCGCGCTCGGCCGGCACCGACAGGTCGAGCGCGCCGTCGACCAGGCGGACCCGGTCGGCGCCGAGCAGGGCGCGGGCGCGGGCCGCCGCGTCGTCGAGCGGTTCGGCCACCACCCGCAGCGTCGCCGTACCGCGCAGCTCGGCCACGGTGCTCTCGGCGACCAGCCGGCCGCGCGAGACCACCCCGACCCGGTCGCAGACCTGCTGCACCTCGCCGAGGAGGTGGCTGGAGAGCAGCACGGTGCAGCCGGCCACGTGCAGCCGCCGCACCAGCGTCCGCATCTCCGCCATCCCGGCCGGGTCCAGCCCGTTGGTGGGCTCGTCCAGGATCAGCAGCCTCGGGTCCTTCAGCAGCGCCGCGGCCACCCCGAGCCGCTGCTTCATGCCCAGCGAGTAGGTGGCGTACCGGTCCCCGGCCCGGGCGGCCAGGTCCACCTGCTCCAGCACCACCGGCACCCGCCGCGCCGGCACCCCGGCGTAGCGGGCCAGCACCCGCAGGTTCTCCCGTCCGGACAGGTACGGGTAGAAGGCCGGCCCCTCGATCAGCGCGCCGACCCGGGCCAGCCCGTCCGGTGCGCCGGGCGGGCGCCCGAGCAGCCGTACCGAGCCGGAGGTGGGGCGGACCAGCCCGAGCAGCATCCGCAGCGTGGTGGTCTTGCCTGCGCCGTTCGGGCCGAGGAAGCCGTACACCTCGCCCGGCCGCACCGTCAGGCTGATCCCGTCGACGGCGGTGAGCCCGCCGTACCGCTTGGTCAGCCCGGTCGTCTCGACAGGAAGTTCCATGCCGTTCACGGTCCCCGGTACGCCCCGGCGCCGCGTCGGTCACCGGGCGACACCCGGGCTACGCCCGCCGACGTACGCGGGCCGCCCGCCGGGCGTAGCCGATCCGGCCGCGGCGGCTCGGCCGGGGACGCCCACCGGCCCCGTCGCGGCTGCCGCTCAACCGGCCCCGTCGGCGCGGCGGGTCAGCCGGCGGCGGCCAGGACGGCGGCCTCCAGGCGTTCCCGTTCCGCCTCGTCGTAGCCGGTGCCGACCAGGTAGAACGCGTCGACCACGTCGCCGCCGAGGGTGGAGATGCGGGCGGCGCGCACCTGCACGCCGGCCTCGTCGAGCGCGCTGGCGACCCGGTAGAGCAGCCCGGCCGCGTCGGCGGCCCGCAGCTCCAGCACCACCGCGTCGGTGGCCGCCTCGCGGTGCCAGACCACCCTCGGCGCGGCCCCGCCGCCTCGGGCGGCCAGGGCCCGGCCGCGCAGCCGCTGGATCACCGAGACGTCCCCGGCGACGGCGCGGCGCAGGTCGGCGGTGAGCGCGATCGGGTCGGGCGGGGTGCCGTAGCGGGGCTGCACCAGGAACTCCACCAGCGCCCGGCCCGCCACGGTCGAGGCGTCGGCGGCGACCACCTCCAGCCGGTGCAGGGCCAGGCAGCCGGCGACGGTGGCGAGCAGGCCGCGCCGGTCGGCGGCGGCGACGGAGACCCGGTCCCCGTCGAGGTGGACCACCGGCAGCGGCCCGGCCACCAGCGCCGGATCCGGTACCGGCGGGGCCGGCAGCGCCCCGGTGTCCAGCGCGGTGTGCACCCGGCGTACCAGCTCGGCGACGAGCCGGGCCTTCCAGTCCGACCAGGCGGCCGGCCCGGTGGCCAGGGCGTCGGCCCGGACCAGCCCGTGCAGCAGGCCGAGGGTGGTGCCGTCCCCGACCGCCTCGGCGACCCCGGAGATCGTCACCGGGTCGGCCAGGTCGCGCCGGGTCGCCACCTCGGGCAGGAGCAGGTGCAGCCGGACCAGCTTCTCGATCACCGCGACCTCGGCGGGCGGCAGGCCGATCCGGGCGGCGACGGCGCCGGCGATCGGGGCGCCGACGCTGCTGTGGTCGCCCTCCAGCCCCTTCCCCACGTCGTGCAGGAACGCGCCGAGCAGCAGCAGGTCGGGCCGGTCCACCTCGCGCAGGTACGCGGTGGCCTCGTACGCGGCCTGCACCAGGTGCCGGTCGAGGGTGAACCGGTGCACCGGGTTGTGCTGCGGCAGACTGCGCAGCCGGGGCCACTCCGGCAGCCAGCCGTCAACCAGCCCGTACCGGTCGCAGGTCTCCCAGGCGGCGATCAGGCCCTCGCCCGCGCCGAGCAGGGTGATCAGGGCGGCGCGGGCGGCGGGCGGCCAGGGCGCCGGCAGCGGCGGGCAGTAGGCGGCCAGCCACTCACAGGTGGCCCGCGCGATCGGCAGCCGCGAGCTGGCCGCGGCGGCGGCGACCCGCAGCGAGAGGCTGGGGTCGGGGCGGGCGCCGATGGCGGTACGGGCCAGCACCAGTTCGCCGTCGTGCTCGACGACGTCGCGGGCGACCGGGCGCCGGACGGGGCGGCCCTCGGCGTGCCGGCCGCGCCCGGAGCGGAGCCGGTCGGCGGCGCGCCAGGCGTCGTCGAGGGCGTGGCTGACGGTACGGGCGTCGCCGGCGACCCGGCGCAGCAGCGCGTCGCCGTCGTCCGCGCCGGCACCGGAGCGCTGCCCGGCGGCGGAGTCGCCGGACGGGAGCTGGCGCAGCCCGAGCAGGTTCGCCACGGCCGCCCGCTCCTGCGCGACGAGCCGGTCGACCCGGCGGCCGACGGCGGTGTGCAGGGCGTCGCGGGTGTCGAGCAGCCGCAGGTGCGCGGCGCGTACGGCCGGGCGCAGGGCGTCGCTGATCCCGGCGTACGCGATGGCGCGCAGGATGCCGACGTCGCGCAGTCCCCCGGCGGCCTCCTTGAGGTCGCCCTCCAGGAGGAAGGCGAGTTCGCCGTGGGTCTTCCAGCGGGCGGCGGTGATCTCCCGCAGCGCCGGCAGCTGCCGTACGGCGGTGCGCCGCCACTGGTCGGCGGCGGCCGTGACGAGCTGCGCGGTCAGGTTCCGGTCGCCGGCGACGTGCCGGGCGTCGAGCAGGCCGAGGGCGACCTTCACGTCGTCGTGGGCGACGGAGAGCGCCTCCGGCACGGTGCGCACCGAGTGGTCGAGCCCGAGCCGGGCGTCCCAGATCGGGTACCAGATCGAGGCGGCCAGTTCGTCGATGCCGCGCACGCCGGAGTGCAGCAGCACCAGGTCCAGGTCGCCGTGGGGCGCGCACTGGCGCCGGCCGAGGCCGCCGACGGCCACCAGCGCCACCGAGCCGCCCGCGGTGGCCGTACCGGCCGGGAAGAGCGCGGTGAGGAAGGCATCGAGTGCCGCCGCGCGCTGCTCGCGCGCGGCGGCGCCGATGCCGGGGACGAGCGGGGGCCTCGGTCCGGCGACCGCGGGTGCCGTCTCGCCCCGCCTCATCGTGATGGTCGGCCGCTCAGAGCGCGTCGAGGCCGCGCTCGCCGGTGCGGACCCGGACGACGTCCTCGACGCCCGTGACCCACACCTTTCCGTCACCGATCTTGCCGGTACGAGCCGCCGTGACGACGGCGTCGACCACCTTGTCGACGTCGATCTCGTCGGTCAGCACCTCGACCCGGATCTTCGGCAGGAACTCCACCGTGTACTCGGCGCCCCGGTACACCTCGGTGTGGCCCTTCTGCCGCCCGTAGCCCTGGACCTCGCTGACGGTGAGGCCGGCCACGCCGAGGGCGTGCAGGGCCTCCTTCACCGCGTCCAGCTGGTGCGGTTTGATGACCGCGGTCACCAGCTTCATGTCCAAACCCTCCATCGCTTCAGACGTTAACCGGCGACCTTCTCGCTGACCGGGGTGGCGGGCTCGGCCGCCGGCGTGCTGCTGTTGGGGGTGCCGATCCCGGCGAGCGCGAAGGCGCCACCGCCGCCGCCACCCGCGGGCGAGAGGTCGTAGCCGCTCTCCGCGTGCTCGGCGACGTCGATCCCGTCGACCTCGTTCTCGGTGCTGGTACGCAGGCCGACGGTGTACTTCACGGCGAGCGCGATCAGCGCCGCGACCGCGAACGAGTAGACGGTGACGACGAGGCTACCGAGGGCCTGCCGGCCGAGCTGGGTGACGCCGCCGCCGTAGAAGAGGCCCTCGCCCGCGCCGAGCCCCTCGATCGCGGAGTTCGCCTGGAGGGTGGCGAAGAAGCCGATCGACAGCGAGCCGATCCAGCCGCCGACGAAGTGCACGCCGACCACGTCGAGGGAGTCGTCGAAGCCGAGCCGGTACTTCAGGCCGACCGCGAGCGCGCAGACCGCGCCGGCGACCAGGCCGATGACGACCGCCGGGATCGGGGCGACGAAACCGCAGGCCGGGGTGATGGCGACCAGGCCGGCGACGGCGCCGGAGGAGGCGCCGACCAGGGTCGGCTTGCCGTCGCGGATCCACTCGACCACGATCCAGCCGAGCAGCGCGGCCGCCGTGGCGACCTGCGTGTTGACGAAGGCCATCGCGGTGGTGCTGTCGACGGTCAGCTCGGAGCCGGCGTTGAAGCCGAACCAGCCGAACCAGAGCAGTCCGGCGCCGAGCGCCACGAACGGCACGTTGTGCGGCTTGAAGTTCTCCTTGGGCCAGCCGACCCGCTTGCCGAGCACCAGCGCGAGGCCGAGCGCCGCCGCGCCGGCGTTGATGTGCACCGCGGTACCGCCCGCGAAGTCCAGCGCCTTGATCTTGGCGCCGATGAAGCCGCCGCCCCAGACCCAGTGCGCCACCGGTACGTAGACCAGCGTGAACCAGCCGAACGCGAAGACGATCCAGCCGGCGAACTTGGTCCGGTCGGAGACCGCGCCGCTGATCAGGGCGACGGTGATGACGGCGAACATCATCTGGAAGACGAGGACCACGTAGGTCGGGATGCCCGTCCCCGTACCGAGGAAGAGCCATTCCTCACCGGCGAAGTTCGTCTGGGTGCCGAGGTACTGCGTGAAGCTGCCGATCACGTTGTTCAGGCCGGCGTTGTCGTTGGTGCCGAACGCCAGGGTGAAGCCGTAGATGACCCACAAAACGGAGACGAGCCCGATGGACACGAAGCTCATCATCATCATGTTGAGTACGCCCTTGGACCGGTTGAGGCCGCCGTAGAACAGGGCCAGACCCGGCGTCATGAGCAGCACCAGCGCAGACGACACGAGCAACCAGGCGGTGTTGCCGGTGTTGATCTCCACGCTGCCTCCTCTCGGTAGGTTCCTCCTTCCGGCAGGCAGGGCAGCATCGCCCGTACGCCGGTTAGGGCGGAAGCTTCCCGGGCGGCTGTTTCACGCACCGTCTCCGCCCGGTTTCGAGCGGGTGACGGCTTGTTTCAGACGTGTGAAGAAAATCTCACAGGCGTTGCCGGTGGGCGCGCGGCTCTCAGCGGCTGTCGGGACACCCCGGGCGAGGCTCTCGACAGCCGCTCAACGGAGCGCGTACTCCAGCGTGTGCCGCTCGTAGTCGAGCAGGCGCAGGTCCCGCATCGGGCGGCGCAGGTGCCCCTTGTGCACGATCCGGACGAAGGCCGGGTCGCCGGCCGCCGCCATCCGGCGGATCCCCTCGACGTGGTCCACGATCCGCTTGCGGATGGTCCGTACCAGGCGGTGCCGGTCGCGCGGGATCAGCCCGTACGCGTCGGCGAAGAGCCGCAGCCGGCGCGGGCGGTTCGGCCGCTTCCAGCCCAGCGTGTACGAGTCCCGGTCGGAGAAGAGCGGCACCCAGGTCCAGGCCGCGTAGGCGACGTCGTAGATCCGGGCGCCCGGCGAGGCGAGGTCGAAGTCGATCAGCGCGAGGGTGCCGTCGGGCCGCCAGATCACGTTGTGCGGGGCGGCGTCGTGGTGGCAGATCACCTCGGTGTCCGGCGGCGGCGGCCCGAACGAGCGCCAGACCGCGCCGGGCGGCGGCACGAAGCCGTACTGCGCGTCGTGGAACATCCGCAGCATGGTCGCCACCGTGACCAGTGCCTCGTCGGTGACCCAGTGCGGGGCCAGCGGGTACTCCCCGCACTCCCCCTCCAGGTACGACAGCACCTCGCGGTTGCGCTCGTCCATGCCGAGCGCCCGGGGTGAGCCGGTGAAGCCGACGTACTCGAGGTGGCGCAGCAGGGCGTGCACCGACGGGGTCCACGGCCCGACGTTGCGCCGGACCGTGTCGCCGACCCGTACGACGGTGCTCACGTTCCCGCCGTGCAGCGGGATCTCCTGCGAAGTCACGTACGGTCTCCCCAGTCGCGGCGCCGGTTCGCGATAGATCACCGAGATTACGCGTTCGCGTCGAGCGGCTCGGTTCCGAGGAGGGCGTCGACGAACTGGACCGGCTCGAACGGCGCGAGATCGTCCGGTCCCTCGCCCAGCCCGACCAGCTTCACCGGGATGCCGAGCTTGCGCTGTACCGCGATCACGATGCCGCCCTTGGCCGTGCCGTCGAGCTTGGTGAGGATCACCCCGGTCACGTTCACCACCTCGGTGAAGACCCGCGCCTGCTCCAGCCCGTTCTGGCCGGTGGTGGCGTCGAGCACCAGCAGGGTCTCGTCCACCGGACCGTGCCGCTCGACCACCCGCTTGACCTTGCCGAGCTCGTCCATGAGGCCGATCTTGTTCTGGAGCCGGCCGGCAGTGTCGATCAGCACGGTGTCCACACCCGCGTCGATGCCCCGGCGGACCGCGTCGAAGGCCACGCTCGCCGGGTCCGCCCCCTCTGGCCCGCGTACCACCTCGGCGCCGACCCGGCCGGCCCAGGTGGCGAGCTGGTCGGCCGCGGCGGCGCGGAAGGTGTCGGCGGCGCCGAGCACCACGCTGTGCCCGTCCGCGACCAGCACCCGGGCGATCTTGCCGCAGGTGGTGGTCTTGCCGGCCCCGTTCACGCCGACCACCAGCGCCACCGCCGGCGTACCGTCGTGCGGCGCCGTGCGCAGCGACCGGTCCAGCTCTGGGTCCAGCGCGTTGACCAGCTCCGCGGCGAGCAGCGCGCGCAGCTCGACCGGGGTACGGGTGCCCAGCACCCGGGTCCGCTCGCGCAGCCGGTCGACGATCTCCCGGGTGGCGTCGATCCCGACGTCCGCGGTGATCAGGGAGTCCTCGATCTCCTCCCAGACGTCCTCGTCGAGCCGGTCCCGGGCGAGCAGCCCGAGCAGCCCGCGGCCGAAGACGTTCTGCGAGCGGGAGAGGCGGGTGCGCAGCCGGATCAGCCGCCCCGCGGTCGGCTCCGGCGTCTCGACGGCCGGGGCCGGCTCGACCACGGTGGGCTCCGGCTCGACCACCGGGGGCGGCGCGGTGACCGTACCCGTGGCCGTTCCGGCCTCGCTGACCGGCGGGCCGGCCTCCTCCTCGACCCGGGGCGGCACGGCCGGTGGCTGGGGGCGCCGGCGCAGGCGGGGCGCCACCAGTCCGATGGTGCCGAGCACCAGGACGCCCACCAGGACCAGCACGACGACGAGGTATTCCATGCGGGAAATCCTGACAGATGACCGGCCGGGCGTCTCGACGGCCGCTCCCTGCGACGTGGCGCGTTCCACGGGTAGGCTCCCCGCCAGACACGGGTGGGGGTCCGGTCGGTCGGGTAGGAAGGAAAGATCAACCTCTCCCGACCGGGCGCACGCACCACCCTCGGAGGTACCAGCCATGTCCAGTGCCCGCCTGCTCATCGGCCCGCTGCTGCGGCGGGTCGTCGGCGCACGCGCCACCATCTGGGTCGAGACGAGCGGGCCGGCGGTGGTACGGGTCGCCACGGCGGACGGCGGCCACGGGCAGGCGGCCACCTTCGCCGCGTACGACCACCACTACGCGCTCGTGGTCGTCGAGGGGCTGACCCCGGGCGCCGCCAGCGCGTACCGGGTCTTCGTCGACGACGAGCTGGCCTGGCCGCAGCCGGAGACGGACTTCCCGCCGAGCGTGATCCGTACCCGCCCGCTCGACGACGCCGACGAGCCGGTCCGACTGATCTTCGGCTCGTGCCGGGAGACCACCCAGCACGCGACCGCCCGACGCCTGCCGCCTGACGCGCTCGACGCGTACGCCCGGCGGCTGATGGCGGCCGACGACCCGGCCGCCGAGCTGCCCGACCTGCTGGTGCTCCTCGGCGACCAGGTCTACGCCGACCAGACCTCGCCGACCGTGCGCAAGCTGCTCAGCCGCCGCCGCAGCCGTCCCCGGGGCGCCCCGGCCGACCAGGTGGTGAGCTTCGACGAGTACACGAAGCTCTACCTGGAGTCGTGGCGCGACCCGGAGATCCGCTGGCTGCTGGCGACCGTACCGAGCGTAATGATCTTCGACGACCACGAGATCATCGACGACTGGAACACCTCCGCCAGCTGGCGGGACGAGGTCCGGCGGGAACCCTGGTGGGCCGAGCGGATCGCCAGCGGCCTCGCCTCCTACTGGGTCTACCAGCACCTGGGCAACCTCTCCCCGGACGAGATCGCGGCCGACCCGGTGTACCAGAAGGTCGTGGCGGCCGAGGACGCCACCGCCGTGCTGCGGGAGTTCGGCGCGCGGGTGGACGCCGAGGCCGAACTCGCCCACGACACCGAGAGGTGGCGGGCGGTGCAGTACCAGTGGAGCTACGCGCTGGACCTGGGCCGCACGCGGTTGGTGATGCTCGACAACCGGTGCAGCCGGGTGCTCCAACCCGACCGGCGGGAGATGCTGCCGCCCGGCGAGTGGGCCTGGTTCGTCGACCAGGCGCACGGCAGCTACGACCACCTGGTCGTCGGCGCCTCCCTGCCCTGGCTGCTGCCGCCCGGCATCCACAACCTGGAGGCCTGGAACGAGCGGCTCGCCACCTCGCCCCGCCCCCGGGTCGCGGCCTTCGCCGAGCGGCTGCGCCGGGCGCTGGACCTGGAGCACTGGGCGGCCTTCCACCGCTCCTTCGAGGCGCTCGCCGCGCTCTTCGCCCGGATCGGCGCGGGCCAGACGGCGCGGGTCGGCGAACGGGTCGGCGCCGGCGAGGCGTACCCGGCCCCGGCGACGATCAGCGTGCTCGGCGGCGACGTGCACCACTCGTACGTGGCCCGGGCCCGCTTCCGGCAGCCGGTGACCACGCCCGTGCACCAGCTCACCTGCTCCCCGATCCACAACCAGGTGCCCGCCGCGATGCGGCCGCTGATGCGGCTCGGCTGGTGGCGGGGTCCGGCCGCGGCGACCCGGGCGCTGGCCCGTACGGTCGGGCTCAAGCGCTCGATCGTCGGCTGGCGCCGGTTGACCGGGCCGTACTTCGGCAACGCGGTGAGCACGCTGGTGCACGCCGGTCGCCGGGCCGAGGTGACGCTTGAGGGCACCACCTCGGACGGGGCGCTGCGCCGGATCGCCACGGTCCCGCTGAGCACCCGCACCGACGCGCCGCTCGACCCGCCCGCCGACCGGGGGGTCGTGGTGCCGCGCGCCCCTCGCGAACAGGCCCCGCCCAACGCCACGACCGCCTGACCGGCGGCACCCCACCCCCGCCGGCCGGCATCGGGCGCGCGCCGGAGGTACGCACGGTCGCCGTCCCCGTACGCTTTGCGCAGCGAGGGAGGGGCGGGTGGACGACGAGACGACCCGGAGACAGGCCGACGACCTGCGGCGGGTGGAGGATGAACTGTCGGTGCTGCTGCGCCGCGCCCGGGCGGTCTCCTGGGACATGGCCCGGGAGGTGCACCCGCGGATGGACGCGAACGCGTACGGGCTGCTGCTCTCGCTGTGGCGGTCGGGGCCGACCCGCCTCACCGACCTCGCGGTCGGGCTCGGGGTCGGCAAGGGGACGCTGAGCCGGCAGATCCGCAACCTGGAGTCGTTGGGGCTGGTCCAGCGCCGGCCCGACCCGGACGACGGGCGGGCGGCCCTGCTGGAGCTGACCGAGGAGGGGCAGCGGCGGTTCGAGGAGGCCCGGACGGCCCGGCTGGGGCCGCTGCGCCGGACGCTGAACGGCTGGCCCAGCGGCGACCTGGCCGAGTTCGCCCGGCTGCTGGGCCGGTTCAACGCCGCGAACGAGTGACCGCCGCACCCGGGTAACCAGGACCGGACGGCCGGCACGGGTCGGTGGTCGCCGGCCGTGTTGCCGGGGACTACCTGCGGGTATAACGTTGCCTGAGGCAACAAGCCGGCGGACCGGGGGCGGGATCTACCGGCACCGATCGAACCGCCCGAGGGATGTTCATGACGCAGTCCTCGACCCCGCGCGGCACGTACGACGGCGCGCGCACCAGCGGCATCAGTGGCACCACGGGCCCCAGCGGCACGACCGGCGCGCCGCAGATGACCCACCGGGAGATCCTGGAGGCGCTCTCCGGGCTCCTGCTCGGCATGTTCGTGGCGATTCTCTCCTCGACCATCGTCTCGAACGCGCTGCCACGGATCATCAGCGAGCTGCACGGCTCGGAGTCGGCGTACACCTGGGTGGTCACCGCGACGCTGTTGAGCATGACGGCGACCACTCCGATCTGGGGCAAGCTCGCCGACCTGACCAGCAAGAAGCTGCTCGTGCAGCTCGCCCTGGTGATCTACGTGCTGGGGTCGGTGCTGGCCGGGCTGAGCCAGTCCAGCGGGCAGCTGATCGCCTGCCGGGTGATTCAGGGGGCCGGCGCCGGCGGGCTCACCGCGCTGGCGCAGGTGATCATGGCCACGATGATCTCGCCCCGCGAGCGCGGCCGGTACAGCGGCTACCTCGGCGCGGTCTTCGCCCTCGGCACCATCGGCGGTCCGCTCATCGGTGGCGTGATCGTCGACACCTCCTGGCTCGGCTGGCGCTGGTGCTTCTACGTCGGCATCCCGTTCGCCGCGCTCGCCATCGCCGTACTCCAGCGGACGCTGCACCTGCCCGTGGTGAAGCGACCCGTGAAGATCGACTACCTCGGCGCCACGCTGATCACCGGCGCGGTGTCGCTGCTGCTGATCTGGATCTCCCTCGCCGGTACCGAGTTCGCCTGGCTCTCCTGGGCCACCGCCCTGATGGTGGTCGGCGCCGTCGCGCTGGGCGGGCTCGCCGTCCTGGTCGAGTCCCGCGCCGCCGAGCCGATCATCCCGCTCCGGCTGTTCCGCTCCCGGACGATCACGCTCGCCGTGCTCGCCAGCATCGCGGTCGGCATCGCCATGTTCGGCGCGACGGTCTTCCTGGGGCAGTACTTCCAGATCAGCCGGGGCAAGAGCCCGACCGTCTCGGGGCTGATGACGCTGCCGATGATCCTCGGCCTGCTGCTCTCCTCCACGATCAGCGGTCGCCTGATCAGCCGTACCGGCCGGTGGAAGGCGTACCTGGTCTCCGGCGCGGTCCTGCTCACCGTGGGCTTCGCCCTGATGGGGACGCTGCGGTACGACACCAGCCTGGTGGTGCTCGGCAGCTACATGGCGCTGGTCGGGATCGGGGTCGGCATGACCATGCAGAACCTCGTCCTGGCCGTGCAGAACACGGTACGGCCCCAGGAACTCGGCGCCGCCAGCTCGGTGGTCGCGTTCTTCCGCAGCCTCGGCGGCGCCGTCGGGGTCTCCGCCCTCGGTGCGCTGCTCGGTCACCGGGTCCGGGACTACCTCGCCGAACAGCTCACCCGGTTGCACGTGCGGATGCCCGCGGGCGGCGGCGACGCCATCCCCGACGTGCACAAGCTGCCCGGCCCGATCCGGACCGCCGTGGAGATCGCGTACGGGCACGGCGCCGGCGACGTCTTCCTCGCGGCGGCCCCGTTCGCCCTCATCGCGGTCGTGGCGGTGGTCTTCATCAAGGAGGTCCCGCTGCGCCAGCAGAGCGCCGGCGAGCTGGCCGGGGAGACCGGGGAGGCCGCGCCGGCCGGCGGGGCACCCGTCGGGTCGACTCGAATTGAACGCTGAGCCGATGTTTCATTAGGACATGCCCCGGTAAACGGGCTATGGCGAGCACCCCGGGTACGACGACGTTCCCGGGCCCGGCGAGGACGGTGACGGTGAGCACTGAGCCGCTAGACCAGCAGCCATCGGGTCGGGAGGGGTACCGCCCCGACCCCTCGGCCAGCCCGTTCGAGCGCGGTACGGACGGCCCCAAAGTGATCATGGTGGGGGTGGACGGGAGCCGCACCTCGCTGCGCGCCGCCGCCTACGCGGCCGGTCTCGCCCGCCGGCAGCGCTCCACCCTGGTGGTCGTCTACGTGGCCGCGCCCGCCGCGTTCACCTCGCTGGCCTCGGGGCTCGCCGCCACGGCGGTGCAGCAGACCCAGGACGAAATCGCCGAGGACCTGCGCCAACAGGTCCGGACCCACGCCGAGGAGGTGGGCACCCGGACGAAGTTCGTCTACCGGCGCGGCGACGCGTACACCGAACTCTGCGCCGCCGCCGACGAGCTGCGGGCGGACCTGGTGGTGGTCGGCTCCTCCACCCAGGCCGGGCACCGGCTGGTCGGCTCGATCGCCACCCGACTGGTCAAGGCCGGGCACTGGCCCGTCGTGGTCGTACCGTGACGGCCCGGGACCGGGCGGCCCGCGCTGGCCACCGGCCCCAGGAACGCGGGCACCGGCCGCACAAATGCGGGTGCGGCGGGGCCGGCCGGCCCCGATGATGGCGCGATGACGACGACCTGGACCGCGCCCGAGGTGAACCGCGAGCAGGAGCCGTACCTCGGCGACGAACGCACCATGCTCGAAGGCTGGCTGGACTTCCACCGCCAGACCCTGCTGCTCAAGTGCGCCGGCCTCACCGGCGAGCAGCTCAAGACACCCAGCGTGGAGCCCTCGGGGCTGACCCTGCTCGGGCTGGTACGCCACCTGGCCGAGGTGGAGCGCTGGTGGTTCCGCCGCCAGTTCGCCGGCGAGGAGGTCGGCGACCTCTACTGTTCCGAGGCCAGCCCGGACGGCGACCTCGACGACATCGCGGACGCCGACCCGGAGATCGATTTCGCCACCTACGCGCGGGAGGTGGAGCTGGCCCGCGAGACGGCGGCCGGACACGACCTCGACGAGACGTTTGTGCGGCGGCGCCGCGACGGCGACCAGGAGATGAACCTGCGCTGGATCTACGTCCACATGATCGAGGAGTACGCCCGGCACAACGGGCACGCCGACCTGATCCGGGAACGGATCGACGGCGTCACCGGCGACTGAGCCCGCCGGACGACCCCGCAGCGTGATCCGAGGGACACCGTCCGCTGCGCGGAGGCGGTAGGGTGCTGCCCATCCGAGGGGAGGGCCGGACCATGTCGTTGGTGCGTACCGACACCGCCGCGCTGCGGGCCGCGGCGAAGCGACTGCGGGACGAGGCGGCCCAGCGGGTGGTCGACGCCGCCGTACGGAGCTGGCGCACCGAGGAGCGGCAGGTGCCCGGCCTGGTCTTCGACCGGTACGGCAGCCTGCCCGGCTACCGAACCGCCGCCCGTGCCTGGCGCGACGAGCTGGGCAACCTCGCCGAGGCGCTGGCTCAGCTCGCCGACGCGCTGGACGAGTCGGCCGACGCCTACGACCGGGCCGACGCCGCGGCCGCCGCGCGGCTGGGCGGGGGCCGGTGAGCGCGGAGACGCCGCTGCCCCGGCTGCGGCAACTCCAGCGGGAGATCTCGGGCGAGAACGGCCTCTGGAACGCCGCCGCGCTGCGCGTCTCCACCGCCGAGGCGGTCGCGCAGGCCGCTCCGGGCGGCGCGGCGGCGGTGCTCGACGCGATGGCGGACGACTACGCCGGCGCGGCGACCGGGGTGGACGCCGCACTGCTGGTCGTGAGCGAGCTGCGCCGCCAGCGGCTCCCGGCCACCTGGGCCGGCGAGACGCAGGTGGCGGCCGGGGACGCGCTCGCCGCCGCCGAACGCGGCCTGCAACGCGGGGTAGACGCGCTGACCACGATCGCCGCCGGGCTACGCCGGCTGGCCGGGGCGGTCGAGCCGGCCGGGCGGCGGGACCTCGCCGGCGTGGCGACCCTGCGGGAGGCGAACGTGCTCGCCGAGGAGATCACCGCCGGGTTCGTCCCCGACCCGCTCAGCTACGACGGCGACAAGATGCGCCGCGCGCACCACCTGGCGATCGACGGCATCGCCGAGCGGGTCGCCGCGCACTCGCTGGTGGACGGTACCGCCCGCGAGGTGGCGGGCGAGTTCAGCGAACTGGCCAGCGAGGCGCGGCTGCGGCGGCTGGCCGGCTCGCCGCTCTCCGGAGTCGACGAGCTGCTGCTCACCGACGCCGGCACGGGTCGCGGCCCGGCCGAGGCGATCCTCACCCCGGCCGTGGCCGACCGGGCGGCGAACCGGCTGCACGGGCTCGACGAGGCGGACCAGGACCGGATGGCGCGGCTGCTGGCGGGCGCCCACGGGCCGGAGCACCGGGCGTACCTGATGCGCGCGCTGGCCGCCGGCCACGACCTGGACCGGATCGCCGAGTTCGACCGCCTGATCGGCCCGTACGGCGCGGACCCGGCCTGGCTGCGCGAGCACCTGGACCCGATCGACCCGGTCACCCGCGACACCGGCGAGTACCGCACGACGAGCTTCCAGGGTGCGAAGTGGACCCAGGGCGACGAGCCGACCTGTGTCGCGGCCGCCACCGTCACCGCCCGGGCCCGGGTCGACCCGCTCTACGCGCTCCAGCTCACCACGGGCGGGCATCCGGGCGACCCGGCGTACGACAACCGCGACGCCTTCTCCGCCCGGCTGCGTGACGAGCAGTTCCGGGTCTACGACGGCGGGCGGGACTGGTACCAGCGGCTTCCCCTGCTCGACGGGATGACCGACGGCCAGTCGGAGACCGTGGCGGACGAGGAGGTCGGGGCCCGTACCGGCGCCGACTACGAGAACCGCTCGCTCGACGGGGCGAGGGAGCGCCGGGCGGTGCTGCCCGAGATCGAGCGCGCGGTCGACGCGGGCGACGCCGTACCGATCACCACCCGCGAGGGCCCGACCGGGCACGCGCTCCTGGTGGTCGGGCACGACGGCGACCTGTTGCAGCTCTACAACCCGTGGGGCTACACGTTCTGGGTACGCGCCGAGGACTTCGTCCAGGGTCGACTCGACGGGGTCGACCCCGACATCCCGGACACCCCGGTCAGCGTCCGGCTCCCCCGCCGCGCCGACCAGCCCGGATGAGCGCGCAGGAGGCCCGGTGACACCCGGCCGGCTGGACGAGACCGAGCTACTGGCGCTGGACGTACCGGCGCTGCTGGCCGTGGGGCTGGCGTCGCCCGCGGGCCCGGCCGGCAACGCCGCGGTCGCCGCCGCGCTGGCCGCCGCCCGGCTCGGTACCGAACCGCGCTCCCTGACCTTCCTCGCCGAGGTCGTCCGGGTCGGCGGCGTCGGGTACGCGGCCGGGCTGGCCGAGCCGTTGCCCACGGCCGGGCAGCGCGCGCTCGCCGCGTCGTGGCTGGCCGCCGCGGCCGGCGTCGCCGACGACCCGGACCGGGACGAGGTCTTCGCCCGCTGGCTCGACAAGGTCGCCACGATCGTGGCGGTACGCCGCGCCGCGGCCTGACCCGCCGCGAGCGCGACGCCCGACCCCGGGCGACCGGACGCGCGTGCGGCGGGGCCGTCCGGCCCCGCCGCACTGATCGGTCACGCGGCTACTGCCACCACGACCGCGCGGTGTAGACCAGGTGTCCGGGGATCACCTGGCCGCCGGTGCGGTACTCGGTGTACGCCCAGTACTCGCCGTCGCCGGCCAGCGGCGCGTTCGGGCGGAGCGTGAACGAGGGGGTCGTGCCCCGCTCCACCGTGGCCGGCAGGTCGAGCGTGGCCGGGGCGTACCGGCCGTCGCGCGCGATCAGGGCGTGTCCGAGCCGGTAGTTCACCACCGGCTGGCCGGACTGGTACGCGAAGACGTACGCGGTGTACCGGCCCGGCTCGGGCAGGAAGACGTACGCCTGCTCCGAGCTGTGCCAGTTCGCGCTCCGGTACACCAGCCTGTCGCCCTGGTAGAGGAAGAGGTCGAGGTCGGCGTTCGGGTCGTCGGTCGCCGTCTCGACCACCAGCCCGGCGCTGCCCTTCGGCACCGTGAAGGTGTGCGCCCCCACTCCGGGGGCGTGCGGGTCGAAGATGCCGCCGTCGATGCCGGCCGGCATCGAGTACGCGTCCCACTCGACCGGGGTGTAGCCGGTCGACCGACCCTGGACCGGTCCGGTGAAGCCGACCTCCAGCAGCCCGAAGGCGCCGTTGGCGAGCCGGCCGAACTCCAGCCCGTCGTCGCCGTACATCCGGGGCGTGATGCCCCACGGCCGCGCGGCGACCGGCACCCGTACGGTGTGGGCCTTGCCGCGCCACGTGATCGCCCCGGTGACGAAGCGGTCCCAGGGCGCGCTGCCGCGCCGCAGCGTGATGGTCACCGTGGCGCTGCGCCCCGGCTCAACCGTGATCGACTTCGGCTCCACGGTCACCTGCATGCCCGGCAGGCCGCTGACCGTGGCGCGGTAGGTCTCCCGCGCGGTACCGACGTTGGTGAGCCGGCGGGTCAGGGTGAGCGGCCTGCTCGCGTCGTACTCGCGCAGCCCGATCGAGGGCAGGTTGAGCTGCTCCCCCTCCGGCTGCGCCGCCTCGCTGAACGCCACCAGGTCGGCCGTGGCCGGCTCGATCACCAGGCCCGGGTCGCTGGCGCGGGCCAGGTTCACCAGGCCGCTGCCCTGCTCCAGCGGGCTGGTGGTGCCCTCGGTGTCGGTGGCGGTGGTACGCAGCGCGGAGGCGACCGCCGCGGGCGACCAGTCCGGGTGCTGGGCGCGCAGGATCGCCGCGGTGCCGGCCACGTACGGGGCCGCCATCGAGGTGCCCGAGTACGCGTCGTACTGGCGGCCGAAGTTGCCCGGCGGCGAGACCGCGGCGACCACGTCGACGCCCGGCGCGACCAGGTCGGGCTTGAGCAGGCCGAGGTGCACCTGGTCCGGGCCCTTGGAGGAAAAGTCCGCGACGCTCGGCACGCCGGCGACGCTGGAGCCGTCCCCGCCGGAGCTGACCACCGCCGTGCCGTCGCTCGGGTGGCGCATCAGGTAGTTGAAGAGCTGGCCCGCCTGCTCCTCGGTCGGCAGGTAGAGGACCGGGAAGTTGTAGATCGAGTTGACCCGGAAGTTGCCGCCCGGAACGAAGACGACGATCGCCGCGGCGCCCTTCGCCTTCGCCTCCGCCGCCTGGTCGTACGGGTTGGAGAGCGCGCAGGCCACCACCTTGCCCCGGACCTTCGCCGGGTCGAGGCTGCCCGGCTCGCAGTACTGCGCGTAGTTCTCCAGCGAACCGGCCTGCTCGCCGAAGACCAGCGGACGGGCCCGCCCGCCGGGGAGGACGTCCATCGTGGCGCCCACGAGCTTCGTACCGTCACCGAGCCGGATGGTGCCCTCGTTGAGGTTGGTCACGGCCGCGCCCACCGTGGTCACCCACGGCGCCGCGTTGCCGATCATCCCGCTCATGCCGTCGTTGCCGGCCGACGCCGAGACGAAGACCCCGGCCAGTACGGCGTGGAGGAAGGCGGTACCGATCGGCGTGTTCGGCTGCTGGTCGCCGAACTGGTACCCGATCGAGTAGTTGATCACCTGTACGCCGTCGGCGACGGCCGCGTCGATGCCGGCGATGATGTCCGCGTCGTAGCCCTCACCGCCCCAGAGCACCTTGTAGACGGCGAGCTGCGCGTCCGGCGCCACCCCGGAGACCGGGCCGAAGCTCCGGCCGTCGATGGTGACGTCCTTGACCGGCAGCCCCGCGGCCGTGGAGGCGGTGTGGGTGCCGTGCCCGGACATGTCCCGGGCCGAGAGGACCTCGCCGTCGGGGAGCGCCCCCCGGCTGGCGAGGAAGGCGTCCGCGAAGTACCGCGCCCCGACGATCTTGCCGTTGCAGTGCTCGGCCACGAACGCCGCGCCGGTCTGGCAGGTGCCGTGCCAGCCGGCCGGCGCGGGCATCTTCTTGGCGAACGACGGGCTCTCCGGCCAGATGCCGGTGTCCAGCACGCCGATGACCATCCCCGCGCCGGTACCGCTGCCCGGCTTCGGCTGGCCCGGCTTCGGCTTGCCGGACGTGCCGCCCTGGTCGGCCCCGCCGGCGGCGCCCGTCCCGCTCCCGGCGCCCGTCCCGCTCCCGGCGCCCGTGCCGGCCGGAGCCGCCGCGCCCGCCGCCGCCTCGGACCCCGAGGTCGCGCCGCCCGGAGCCACGGAACCCTGCGTCGCAGAACCCTGCGCCACGGCACCCTGCGTCGCAGAACCCTGCGCCACGGCACCCTGCGTCGCGGAACCCTGCGCCACGGCACCCTGCGTCGCGGAACCCGGGCTCGCGGCGCTGGTCCGGACCACCCGGTCCTCGGTGACCGCCCGGACCCGCTTGTCCTGCCTCAACCGGGCCACCTGGGCCCCCGTCAGCTTCGCGGAGAAGCCGTTGAACGCGGTGGTGTAGGACTGGCCGGCCGTGACGCCGGCCGCCGCGGCGACCGCCGCGCGCTGGGCGTCGAGGTGCGCGCGGTACGCCCGGGCCGCCGTCGAGTCCGGTTCGAGCCGCTCTCCGGATCCGGGCCGGGTGCGCGCCAGCCCGGAGACCCCGCCGGCGTACGTCGTCACGGGCTCCTCGGCCAACTCGACGATGTACCGGCCGTCGCCGGCCGGGGTGCCGCCGGAGCGGGCCCCCGGCGAGGCGTCGGGCCGCGCCGGACGGGTTCGATCGGCGTCGAACGGCCGCCGGCCGCCACCGCCCGTGAGGTCCAGCCGCTCGCCGTCCTTGGCCAGCCCGAGGCCGGGGCCACTCGGCGCGCCGGCGGCCGGTGCCGCCGAGGCCGGAGCGGCGGTACCGGCCGCGCCGGCGCTCGCCAGGGCGAGGACCAGCAGGGGTACGGCCAGTCTTCGCCGCGTCCTGCTCGTGTTGCTTGCCACGAGGCTCCTTTCGGCACTCCCCCGCGGGAGCGCTTCCATGAACGAGATCGCACTCCCAACGGGAAGGGAGAGGAGATGCGCCTACCTAACCCCGCCCCGATTAACCAGGGGTTCGGGGGTTGTTACGCCCGATCTTGCCAACAAGATCACCGTGGAACAAGATCACCACAGGGCCGGCATCCACCCTGGACGGCCACGACCCGGCCCCCACCCCCCCGCGATCTAGGGCAAATCTCGGTGATTGGAGATCAAGTCACGACGATTCGCCCTAGATCGCCGGGGAGCGAGCGGGGGGCGTCAGGTGACCGTGACCGTCCAGAGCAGAGCGGTCGACGCCGCCCGCGTCTCGGCGTCCCGGCACCCCTGGAAGCAGTTCGTGACCGTCACCGTAAGCCGGCCCGGTCGCACCGCCACGAAGATGAAGTGGCGCGTACCGGCGCCGCCCCCGACCGCCGGGCCGAGAATCCGCTCGACCGGGTGCGACAGGACGAGTTCACTGCCCCGTGCCTCGGCGGCCCCGGCCGGCTCCACGGCGGCCCGCCAACTGTCGCCGACCGAGGGGCCCCGGTCGGGCACCGTGAGCGTGAACCGGTCGCCCGCCCGCACCGTCAACGCCGGACGGGACCGGTCGGCGACCGTGCCGTAGCGCACCTTCGTCCGCAGCGCGAGCGCGCCGGCGACCGTACCGCCGACCAGTACGGCGACGGCGAGGCAGCCGCCCAGGAGGATGACGACGAGCCTGCGGGCACCCACGCCGACCGACGCTACCGGCGCCGGGCAACGACCCGGCTCAGAGACCCAGCGCCGCGCGCAGGTACGGCAGGTCGGCCGGCCCGGTCCAGCGGTACGCGGAGAGCCCGGCGACGCGGGCGCCCCGCACCATCCGGTCCGAGTCGTCGACGAAGAGCACGCGGTCCGGCGGGGTCTCCAGCGCCAGGCAGGCCTGGCGGAAGTACTCCTTGGTCGGCTTGTGCACGCCGAGCACCGAGGAGTTGAGCACCAGGTCCACCTCGCCGGCGACGCCGAGCGCGGCGAGGTCGGCGTCGAGCCGGTCCGTGGCGTTGGTCGCCAGCCCCACCCGTACGCCGGCCGCGCGTACCTCGCGGACGAAGGCGAGCACCTCCGGGTCGATCTCGCCCCGGTCGGTCTGCCACTCCTCGACCGCCGCCCGGGCGTCCTGGTGGCTCACGGCCGGACCGGAGAGGGCCCGCGCCACCCCGTCCAACCAGTCCGCGTGGCTCACCTGACCGACGAGGGCGGGTTGCAGCATCGACCACCCCATCGCCGTGTCGAGCAGCGCGCCGGCCGGCAGCCCGTACCGCCGTTCCACCGCCGCCGCGAACCGCGGGTCGAACCGCCGCAGCACACCGTCCATGTCGACGAGCAGCGCCGTCGCCCTACGCCGAAGCATCATCCGGCCGACCTAGTCCTCTTCCCTGTTCAGCCGCTGGCTGATCACCTGGGTGACGCCGTTGCGCATGGTGACGCCGTAGAGCGCGTCGGCGACCTCCATCGTGCGCTTCTGGTGGGTGATGATGATCAGCTGGCTCTTCTCCCGCAGCTGGGCCATCAGGGTGATCAGCCGGCCCAGGTTGACGTCGTCGAGCGCGGCCTCCACCTCGTCCATGATGTAGAACGGGCTGGGCCGGGCCCGGAAGATGGCGACCAGCATCGCCACCGCGGTCAGCGAGCGCTCCCCGCCGGAGAGCAGCGAGAGCCGCCGGATCTTCTTGCCCGGCGGCCGGGCCTCGACCTCGACCCCGGTGGTGAGCAGGTCGTCCGGGTCGGTCAGCACCAGCCGCCCCTCGCCGCCCGGGAAGAGCACCGTGAAGACCTGCTCGAACTCGCGGGCGGTGTCGGCGAAGGCGCTGGCGAAGACCTCCAGGATCCGGTCGTCCACGTCCTTGACCACGGTGAGCAGGTCGCGGCGGGTCGCCTTGAGGTCCTCCAGCTGCTCGGAGAGGAACTTGTACCGCTCCTCCAGCGCCGCGAACTCCTCCAGCGCCAACGGGTTGACCTTGCCGAGCAGGGCCAGGTCGCGTTCGGCCTTGGCCGCCCGCTTCTCCTGCATCGGCCGCTCGAACGGCACCGGCTCGGGCACCGGCTTGCCGTCCCGTTCGGCCGCGGCCACGTCGGCGTCGGTCGGCGGTACGGGCTGCTGCGGACCGTACTCGGCGAGCAGCGTCTCCACGTCCAGCCCGAAGTCCTCGCCGGCCTTGATCTCCAGCTGCTCGATGCGCATCCGCTGCTCGGCGCGGGCCACCTCGTCCCGGTGCACCGCGCTGGTCAACCGCTCCAGCTCGGCGCCGAGGCGCTTCGCCGCGCCGCGTACCTCCTGCAGCTCGGCCTCGCGCGCGGCCCGCGCCCGCGCCACCTCGTCGCGGGTCTGCTCGGCGGTGGTGAGGGAGACCGCGACGCGGACCAGCGCCTCGCGGGCGCCGGCCTCGACGGCGCGGGCGATCGAGGCGCCCCGGGCCCGCGCGGCCCGGCGCGCGGCGGCGCGTTCCCGCGCCGCCCGCTCGGCCGCGGCCTGCCGGGCCAGCGAATCGGCCCGGCCGGCGATCGCCGCGACCCGCTCCTCCGCCGTACGCACGGCGAGCCGGACCTCCATCTCGTTCTGCCGGGCCTGCGGCAGGTACGCGGCGAGCTCGTCCCGCTCCTCGGTGGAGGGTTCGGCGTCGACGGGGATGTCCTCGGCGGCGCGGAGCCGCTCCTCCAGCTCGGCCAGGGTGGCGAGGTCCTTCTCCCGGGACGCCTCGGCCCGGGCGCGCGACTCGGCGAGCCGGTCGGTCTCGGCCTTGGCCGACCGGGCCGCCGCGCCCAGCTCGGCCAGGCGGCGGGCGGCTGCGTTGCGCTGCCCCTCGGCCTCGCGCTTGACGGCCGCGGCGGCGTTCACCGCCTCCTTGCGGACGGCCACCTCCTCGCGCGCCTCGGCGAGCTGTTCGCGCAGCTCCGCGATGGTCGCCTCGGCCGTGGCCCGGTTGTTCCGGGCCTCCTCGACGGCGGCCTGCACCTCGATGAAGCTGGGCGCCTTCGCCGAGCCGCCGGCCGCCGCGTACGCGCCGACCACGTCGCCGTCGGGGGTGACGGCGCGCAGCTCGGGGTTGCCCGTGACCAGCCGGGTCGCCGCCTCCAGGTCCGCCACCAGTACGACGTCGCGCAGCGCGCGGTGCACCGCGGCCCGGATCTCTTCCGGCGCCCCGACCAGGTCCGGCGCCCAGCGCGCGCCCTCGGGGAGGGCGGGGCGCAACGCGTCCGCGCTGCCGATCATGCCCGGCCCGGCCGCGCCGCCGACCAGCAGGCTCGCCCGGCCGGCATCCTGGATCTTGAGCAGCCGCATCGCCTCGGCGGCCTCGTCCACCCCGGTCACCGCGACCGCGTCGGCGAGCGCGCCGAGCGCGGCGGCCAGCGCGGCCTCGTGCCCCGGCTCGACCGTGAGCATCCCGGCGAGGCCGCCGAGCAGCCCCGGTACCTCCCCGGCGTGGGCCAGCAGCGCGCCGGCGCCGTCCTTGCGCCGCAGCCCCATGGCGAGCGCCTCTTCGCGCGCCTTCCACGTCGCGGCGTCCTTCTCGGCGGCGCGCTCGGCGTCGGAGAGCGCCCGTACCGCCGCCGCGGCGGCCTCCTGCGCGGCCACCGCCTCCGCGTGCCGGGCGTCGAGGTCGGCGTTGTCCCGGTCCGCCGCGGTCGACTGCGCGGCCACCGCGTCCAGCTCCGCCTGCGCCTTCTCGGCGCGGGCCTGCGCGTCGGCGTGCGCGGCGGAGAGTCGGGCGATCTCCTCGGCCGCCGAACTGGTCCGGGCCCGGGCCGAGTTCACCTGCCCGGTCAGCCGGGCCAGCCCCTCCCGCCGGTCGGCGATGGCCTTGGCCGCCGTGACCAGGGCGCGCTCGGCCTCGGCGAGCTGGCGTTCGAGCTGCTGCCGGCCCTCGACCGCCTCGGCGAGGCGGATCTGGTCCTCGGTGAGCGCCGCGCGCAGCTCCTCCTCCTGCTCCCGTACCGCCTCCGCCTCGGCGGCGAGCTGGTCCGGGTCCCGGCCGGGACGCTCGTCGTCCGGGGTGACGCTCAGGTGGCGCAGGCGCTCGCGGGCGAGCTGCTCGGTGGAGCGGAACCGCTCCTGGAGGGCGGAGAGCTTGTACCAGGTGTCCTGGGCGGCGGCGAGCAGCGGCGCGTCCTCGGCCAGCGCCAGCTCCAGCTCGGCCAGGCGCCGCTGCACCTCGGTGTGTTCCTGCTCGACCTGCTCGCGCCGCGCCCGCAGCGCGGTCTCGTCGGCGATCTCCTTGTCCAGCGTCGACCGCAGCGTGGCCAGGTCGTCGGCGAGCAGGCGCAGCCGGGCGTCGCGCAGGTTGGCCTGGATCACCGCGGCGCGCCGGGCCACCTCGGCCTGGCGGCCGAGCGGCTTGAGCTGGCGGCGCAGCTCGGCGGTGAGGTCGGTCAGCCGGTTGAGGTTCGTCTGCATCGCGTCGAGCTTGCGCAGCGCCTTCTCTTTGCGCTTGCGGTGCTTGAGTACGCCGGCGGCCTCCTCGATGAAGGCGCGCCGGTCCTCGGGCTTCGCGTGCAGTACGGCGTCGAGCTGCCCCTGGCCGACGATGACGTGCATCTCTCGGCCGATACCGGAGTCGGAGAGCAGTTCCTGGATGTCGAGCAGCCGGCAGGAGTCGCCGTTGATCTCGTATTCGCTCTCGCCGGAACGGAACATCCGGCGGGTGATCGAGACCTCGGTGTAGTCGATCGGCAGCGCGCCGTCGGTGTTGTCGATGGTGAGCGTGACCTCGGCCCGGCCGAGCGGCGCGCGGCCGGCGGTACCGGCGAAGATGACGTCCTCCATCTTGCCGCCGCGCAGGGCCTTGGCGCTGTGCTCGCCGAGCACCCAGGCGATCGCGTCGACGACGTTCGACTTGCCCGAGCCGTTCGGCCCCACCACACAGGTGATGCCCGGCTCCAGCTTGAGCGTCGTGGCGGACGCGAAGGACTTGAAGCCCTTCACCGTGAGGTTCTTGAGATACACCGTCTCGATCCGGCCGTTGCGGTCTGGTCAACCCTGTGTCTCGTCAACCGTCTTCTGGTCAACCTGCAGGTTAACCCGGAGCGTCGCGATCCTCGCCACGCGGCGCGCGCCCACACCCTAGCCGATCAACGCGACCATCCCGCGCGCACGCGGCGGAAACTGCGCTCCGTACCGGCACGGATACGAATCCGCGCCGGCGGCGGGTACGCCGGAAATCGCGCGTCCGGGGGGATGCGGAACGTGACGCGGAGACAAAACTGCGCGCCGCCACGGATGTGTCGGCGCGCGATCTTTGTGTACAGCGGTGGTGCTGATTCAGTTGTGCGGTGCCGTGGATTGTGTCCCGGCTTTGGGCGCCGGTCGCCCGGCGCCCCGGGAGATCAGGTCAGTGCCGGCTCTGCCAGGCGGAGCAGGTCGTCCGCCTCGGCCGCCGCCGCCGCGAGCCGATCATTCTCGGCACGCAACCGCGTGACCTCGAACTCCAGTGCCTGAACGCTGGCACGCAGTCGAGTGACCTCGTCGAGCAGACGCCGGTCAGGCGCCGCACCCACGTGGCCGTAGAGGGCCTTCGCCATATTGTCTCCTTGTAATGCGCTGCCGGAAAGGCCGGCCAACGCGCGCCCAACTTATTCGCGACTACCTGCCCGTAGGCAAATCCGGGCATGGCCGGGCGCGACTGGCGACACTCCTATCTTGGGCCGGTCCGCCCGCTCTCGTCAAGTTCCACGGGCACGGATCACTCTCGCGTCAACCGGTCGCTCGGCGAGGCCGCCACAAGGCACGAACAGGCGCGTTGTTCGGACCGCGCCAGTCTAGGCCGTGTTCCGCGCGGCGCCATCGGCCGCGAGCGGCCGGAGTCGATCTTTGCCGCAGCCTTATATCTTCCTTAGCCGGATTGTTCCGCCGGGCCGGCACACGTAGCGTCGCAGCAGCTCAGATACCGGCTATGGAGCGGAGGCAGACGCGTGAACGGGTGGCCCGACCCGGACCCACACGCACCGTACCGGCGACCCACGCCCAACGCGGGCGGCCGGGAACCGCACCGGGACGAGGCGTACCCGGCGCCCGGCGATCCGGCCGAGGCGGCCGACTTCCCGCCGCACCACCCCGAGCCCGAGTACCCCGAGTCCGACCACCCGGAGTCCGGCTACTCCGCGCCGCACTACCTGGAGCCGCCCTGTCCGGGGCCCGGGCCGCGATCCGTCGATCACCCCGCGCGCGCGGGATACCCGCCCGAGTCGGCGTACGCGGGCCGGCACGACGATGACCAGCGGGACGAGGCGTACCAGGGCGATGCGTACCGGGGCGAGGCGTACCGGGGCGAGGCGTACCGGGGCGAGGCGTACCGGGGCGAGAGCCTCCGGAATGACGGCCTCCGGAACGAGGGGTACGCCGACGAGCCGGCGACGGCGCGGGCCTCGGCCTTCTGGGACGGCGACGCCGACGGCGTCGTCGGCGGCGACACCGACCCGGACCGGCGCCCGGAGGGCGCCCGCCGGCGGCACCGCGCGCCCAGACGGACGCGGCGCTCGGCCCTGGTGGCCGGTGCCGCCGCCGTCGCCACCCTCGCGGTCGCGGTCGGCGCCGGCGCGCTGCTGCTGCCCGACCGGGACCGGCCCGCACCGGCCGCCAACGCGGCGGCGGACGGCACCGCCGGCTCGGACGGCACCCAGATCGACGCGGCCACCCCCGCCGCACCGGAGCCACCGACCGCCAGCGCGCCGGACACCCCGGCACCCAGCTTCAGCACCACCCGCACCGCGCCGACCACCGCCGCGCCGGCCCGCAAGCCGGCCGCCACCCCGCGGCGTACGCCGAGCCGTCCCCCCGCCACCGCCACGGGCGCCGCCGCCGCTCCCACCGCGCAGGGCGGCCCCGAGGCGCAGGTGGTCGCGATCGTCAACCGGGAGCGCGCCGCGAACGGGTGCGGAGCCGTCCAGGTCAACGACAAGCTCGCCGCCGCCGCCCGGCTGCACAGCCAGGACCAGGCCGAGCACGACACCATGTCGCACACCGGCAGCGACGGCAGCTCGCCCTGGGACCGTGCCGGAGCCGCCGGGTACGACCAGGCCATCGGCGAGAACGTGGCGGCGGGGTACCGCACGCCGGACGCGGTGATGACGGGCTGGATGAACAGCGCCGGACACCGCGCCAACATCCTGAACTGCCAGGCGAAGGCGATCGGGGTGGGCGTGGCCGCGGCCTCCGACGGCACCCTCTACTGGACCCAGATGTTCGGCTCCGCGATCTAGAAGCCCACGTCGATCCGAGCCCGGTCGATCTCGAAGCCCACGTCGATCCGAGCCCGGTCGATCTCGAAGCCCACGTCGATCCGAGCCCGGTCGATCTCGAAGCCCACGTCGACGCCGGTGGCCGGCACGGACCGGTCGGCCACGATCCGTGGGCCGATCGGCCGGGCGGCCGTACCGGGCGCACGTCCCGCTCGTTTCTCGGCATGAGGGGCGCTCCCGCTCGGTGTCGTGCGGGCCCGACGGCGCGCGCCGCTCGGACGGACCCGCCGCGACCCCGCGGCGGTCGACCCCGGGAGCCGCAGATGACGAGCGCGCCGCCACCGTACGCCGGTCGGCCGCCGCGGTGGACCGCCCGTACGCCGGCGGGCTGAGATGCGGCGGGCCGGCCGTCGCGCCGTCGCCCTCGTCGTCTCGCTGGCGCTGGTCGTACCCGCGGCGGGCTGCTGGCGCGACCGGTGGCCGCTGCCCGGGCCCCGCCCCTGGCCCAGCGGGGTGGCGCCGAGCTGGCAGTGGCAGCTCAGCGGCGAGTTGGACGCCGACGTCGACGCCGAGGTCTTCGTGCTCGACCCGTTCACCACGACGATCGAGGAGACCGGGCGGCTGCGCGGCCGCGACCGGCGGCTGATCTGCTACGTGCGGGCGGGGAGCTACGAGCGGTCGCGCCCGGACGCGGCCCGCTTTCCCGAGCGCCTGCTCGGCGGGGCGGTCGCCGCGGACGGCCGGCGCTGGCTGGACGTACGGCAGTGGGAGGTGCTCCGGCCGATCCTGGCCGACCGGTTCCGCCTCTGCCGCGGCAAGGGCTTCGACTCGGTGCTCGTCGCCGACGTCGACGGGTACGCCCGCTCGCCGGGCTTCCCGCTCGGCTTCGACGACCAGCTGCTGTTCAACCGCCGCCTCGCCGAGCTGGCCCGGTCCCTGGACCTCTCCCCCGGGCTCGGCAACGACCTGCCCCAGGTGGCCGCGCTGGCGCCGGACTTCGACTTCGCGCTGAACGAGGAGTGCGTACGGCTGCGGCAGTGCGAGCGCCTGCTCCCCTTCGCCGACGCCGGCAAGCCGGTCTTCCACGTCGAGTACGAGGGGACGACGGAGACCTTCTGCGCCACCTCGCTCGGTTACGGCTTCTCGTCGATCCGCAAGGAGCGCGCCCTCGGCGCCTGGCGCGCCCCCTGCCCGGCCTGACCGCGCCCGGAACTCACCTCGCCGCGGCGGTACGCGGACGGGGCTGGCAGCGCGGGCAGCTGTACGAGGAGCGGTTCATGAACGGCTCGCGGCGTACCGGCGCACCGCAGCGGCGGCACGGCTGGCCCTCGCGCCCGTAGACGTTGAGCTCCCGCTCGAAGTAGCCGCTCTCGCCGTTCACGTTGACGTAGAGCGCGTCGAAGCTGGTGCCGCCGACCTTGATCGCCTCGCCGAGCACGTCGCGGACGTGACCGAGCAGCCGGGTGGCGCTCGGCCCGGTGAGCGTGTCGGTCTGCCGGGCCCCGTGCAACCGCGCCCGCCACAGCGCCTCGTCGGCGTAGATGTTCCCGACCCCGGAGATCAGGGTCTGGTCGAGCAGCGCCCGCTTCACGTCGGTACGGCGCCGCCGCAGCCCGGCGACGAAATCGGCGTCCGAGAACGCCGGGTCCATCGGGTCCCGGGCGATGTGGGCGATCTCCGCGGGCAGCTCCGCGCCGCCCTCGGAGAGCGCCAGCCCGCCGAAGGTGCGCTGGTCCACGAAGCGCAGTTCCGGCCCGCCGTCGTCGAAGGTGAAGCGCACCCGCAGGTGCACCTCGTCCGGGGCGTCCGGCGGCTGGACCAGGAGCTGCCCCGACATCCCGAGGTGGCCGACGATCGCGTCCCCGCTGTCCAGGGGCAGCCAGAGGTACTTGCCGCGCCGCCGGGCGTCCAGCACGGTACGGCCGACGAGCGCGGCGGCGAAGTGCTCGGCCCCGGGCAGGTGCCGGCGTACCGCGCGGGGGTGGTGCACCTCGACGGCGGCGATGCGCCGGCCGGTGACCCAGCGGGCCAGGCCCTGCCGGACGGTCTCGACCTCGGGCAGTTCAGGCACCGGGCCGCTCCTGTTCGTTCGTGGCCGCCGAGTCGACCGGCGGGGTGGACGCGGAGCTACCGGGGCCGCCGGCCGGCGCGCTGCCGTTCGCCGCCGCGCGGGTCCCGTTCCCGGCCCGGGTGGTCCCGTTCCCGGCCGGCTTCCCGGTCGGCGTGCCGCCGTTCCCGCTCGCCTGCTCCGCCGCCTGCGCGGCCTGCTCCGCCACCTGGGCGGCCTCGGCGGCGGCCCGCTGCTCGGAGAGGGTGCGCCAGGCGGTCTCGGCCGCCCGCTGCTCGGCCTCCTTCTTGCTGCGCCCGTCCGCGCCGCCGTACCGGTTGCCGGCGACGATCACCCAGGCGGTGAACGTCTTCAGGTGGTCCGGGCCGGCCTCGTCGATCCGGTACTCGGGCACGCCGAGGCCGAGCGCCGCGGTCAACTCCTGGAGGCTGGTCTTCCAGTCCAGCGCCGCGCCGCGCCCGGCCGACTCCGCCATGAGCGGGTCGAAGAGGCGGTGGATCACGATCGAGGTGGTGTCCAGCCCGTACTGCAGGTAGATCGCGCCGAGCAGCGCCTCCAGCGTGTCGGCCAGGATGCTCGCCTTGTCCCGACCGCCGGTCGCCTCCTCGCCCTTGCCCAGCAGCAGGTACGCGCCGAGCCCCTCCGGCCCGAGCCGGCGGGCGACGTCGGCCAGCGCCCGCATGTTGACCACGCTGGCGCGCAGCTTGGCCAGCTGGCCCTCGGGCAGGTCCGGATGGTTGTGGAACAGGGCGGTGGTGATGACCACGCCGAGCACCGAGTCGCCGAGGAACTCCAGCCGCTCGTTCGTGGGCAGCCCGCCGTTCTCGTACGCGTACGAGCGGTGGGTCAGCGCGCGCTCCAGCATCTCCGGTTCTAGGGCGACGCCGAACGCCGCCTCCAGGTGTCCGATCGGCGCTCGCCGCCGCTTCTCACTAGTCATGCGGAAACCTCGTGTGATTCATGGCAGTTTCCCGCTCCAGTTGTCTTTCCCGCTCCGCTCCGCGTCGTCCAGGCGCCCCTGGGCATCGGCGAGCAACGCGGCGATCGCGGCGACGGCGCCGCGGCGGTGCAGGTGCGCCGCGAGCGCGATACCCGAGGCGATGTCGTCGTCGCGGGCCGCGCCGTGGCAGGCCACCACGGTGCCCCCGACCCCGAGCAGGGCGGCGGCGCGGGGCGCGCCACCGCTGGTCGGGGGGCCGCCGGCGAGCGCGTACGCGCCCTCGATCGCCTTGAGCAGGACGTTTCCGGTGAAGCCGTCGGTGACCACCACGTCGGCGCGCTCGCCGAGCGCCACGTCGTACCCCTCGACGAGCCCGATGTAGCGAGCGCCGCCCGGCAGCGCCTGGGCGGCGAGGACGGGATCGGCGGCGCGTCGGGCCCGGTCCCCCTTGCCGGGTTCGGTACCGATGGAGAGCAACCCGACGCGCGGCTCGGGTGTTCCGTGGGCGACGGCGGTGTAGGCGGCCCCCAGCACCGCGTGCCGGGCCAGGGTGGTGGGTCGGGCCTCGAGCGAGCCGCCGACGTCGACCAGGACGACCGGTCCGGCGACGGCCGGCAGGGTCGCCACCAGCGCCGGGCGGCGTACCCCCGGCCAGCGGCCGAGGCCGAGCGCGGAGGCGGTGACGGTGGCGCCCGTGGCGCCGGCCGAGACGACGGCGTCGGCGCTGCCGTCGACGACCGTGGCCACGGCCGCGGCGACGCTGGTGCCGGGGCGGCTGGCCCGGGCCGCGTCGTCGGTCATGCCCGCGACGTCGTACGCCGGGACGACCGTCACCCGGGCGCGGTCGGTCGGGGAGAGCACGCTGAGGAACCCGCCGGCCGCCTCGGGCGGGCCGACGAGCAGGAGCTGAAGATCGGGATCGGCGCCGAACGCCCGCAGAGCGCCGTCAACCACGACGGCGGGAGCCTTGTCCCCGCCGAGGAGGTCGACGGCGATCCGCACGGTGCCCGGCTCCACCGGTACGCCGACCGTTGGCCGGCCGGCGTCGGAGGAAGCCGGGGCACCGGGCAATCGCCGGGGCGCGCGCGCCGCCCGACCGGAGGTCGGAGGCGTCACTCGGCATCCAGGCTCAGACCTCGAGAACCTGGCGGCCGTTGTAGGTGCCGCAGACGGAGCAGGCGGCGTGCGGCAGCTTCGGCGACTTGCACTGCGGGCACGGCGCAGTAACCACCGCCGTCGCCTTCCACTGCGCCCGGCGGGACCGGGTGTTGCTGCGCGACATCTTGCGCTTCGGGACGGCCACGGTTCTTACTCCTTTTGATCGCGGTCCGCCTGGCCCTGGGCCTGCGCCCAACGGCGGCCGGTTCTCACTCGCTTGCCTTGCGGTCCCGCTGGCCGGTGGGCGGTGTTGTTCCGCCGTGCCGTCGGAGGGACCGGTGTCGTTACTCGTCCTTGCGGTTGAGCCGCGACAGGGCCGCCCAGCGCGGGTCGACCTCGTCGTGGCTGTGGTCGGCCGGCAGGTCGTCCCAGTGCGCCCCACACTCGGGGCACAGGCCGGGGCAGTCCTGGCGGCAGAGCGGGTTCGTCGGCAGCGCCAGCACGACCGCGTCCCGCAGCGCCGGCTCCAGGTCGATCAGATCGCCCTGCATCCGGCCCACCTCGTCCTCGTCGGCCGTCTCGTCCGTGGTGCTGTTCTCGTAGGCGTACAGCTCCTGGATCGTGACGGTCAGCGAGTCGTGGATGGCCCGCAGGCACCGGCCGCACTCGCCCTCCAACGGACCGCTGACGGTCCCGGAGACGAGCACACCCTCGGAGACCGACTCGAGCCTCAGGTCGAGGCTCAGGTCCGCCCCCTCCGGTACGCCGATCAGCTCCAGTCCGAGGTCCGCCGGTGCCGGTACCACCCGCTTGACCGTACGCAGAACACCAGGCCGGCGCGGCAGTTCCCTCGTGTCGAGGACCAGCGGCGACCTGGGGTCGAGTTGGCTTGGCGTGTGTTTGGGCATAGTTAGACTCCGGCCGGTAGAGGCCGACAAAACAGGTTACCTGGGCTGGGGCCGTACCGTCGAACCGGGGCCGGCGCCGCGTACAGGCCGGGCGCGCCGCACCGTCGACCGGAGTGCGCCGCGGGCCGGCATCCACGGTACGGCGGGCGCCGCGAGCCCGAGAGACCCCGACCCCCGGAACGGCACACCGCGCTCAGAAGGGCAGCGGGCGCTCCTCCTCGCCGACGAACGTGCCGATCTCGCGCAGGGCGTGCATCTTGTCCCGACCGCGCTCGATCGAGGCGAGCGCCCGGGTGAGGAACTGCTCGAAGTTGGCCAGGGCGGTGTCGACGTAGTCGTCGACCTCCTCGCGCAGCCGCTGGGCCTCGGCCCGCGCCTCGGCGATGATCCGGGCGCCCTCGTGCTCGGCGGAGACGGTGATCTCGTTGACCGAGACGAGCCGGGCGTGCTCCGCCTCACCCTCGCTGATGATCCGCTCGGCCTCCCGCTTGCCGGCGTCCATGATCTTGTCCCGCTCCTCCAGCAGCGCCGCCGCGCGACGCAGGTCGGCCGGGAGTTCGGCTCGCAGCTCGTCCAGGGCGCCGATCATCTCGCCGCGGTCGACCATGCAGTTGTTGCGGGACATGGGGACGGAGCGGGCCGCCTCCACCATCGCGATGATCTCGTCAATGCGGTCGAGCGGGTCCACCGGTACCTCACTCCTGTCGTTACGTCGGCTGACCTACATGATGCGGCGTCATGCCGGGTTTCGGCGCGACCGGCGACGCCGGAGCGCGGCGAGTGTGGCGACCGACTCATCGACACGGCGGGTCGCCGGGCGCCCACGAAGAGAAAAGACTAGGCGATCCGGGCCCGGATGACCGGGTGCTCAGCCCTCGGGCGGCGCGCCGAGGCGCTCGCGGAGGTGCCGCACCACCAGGTCCGGTACGTGGGCGGAGACGTCGCCGCCCCACTTCGCCACGTCCTTCACCAGGCTCGACGAGAGGAAGGAGTAGAGCGGGTTGGTGGGCATGAAGAGCGTCTCCACGCCGGCCAGGCCGATGTTCATCTGCGCCATCTGCAACTCGTAGTCGAAGTCGCTGACCGCCCGGAGCCCCTTGATCAGGACCTCGGCCCGCTGGGCGCGGCAGAAGTCGACCAGCAGCCCGCGGAACGACTCGACCCGGACGTTGGGGTAGCAGGAGGTGACCTCGCGGAGCATGTCGATCCGCTCGTCGACGCTGAACAGCCCCTGCTTGGACTGATTGATCAGCACGCCGACGATGACCTCGTCGAACAGCCGGCTGGCCCGACCGATGATGTCCAGGTGGCCGTTGGTCACCGGGTCGAACGAGCCGGGGCACACCGCACGTCTCATGATCGGCGACCGTACCAAAGAGTAGTCTCGCCGTAGCGGCGGCTGCGCTCGGCAGTGATTCCCTGCACCCAGTCGACCGGCCCCGTCCGGCTGGACCGCTCGACCACGACCACGGCGTCCGCCGCCAGCCACCCGCCGTCCACCAGCGCGGCCAGCATCGCCGCGATCTCCTCGTCCGGTACGGCGTAGGGCGGATCGGCGAAGACCACGTCGTACGGCTCTCCCGCCGGGGCGTACGCCTCACCCGCCGCACCGGCGCCGAGCACCTGGGCGACCTTGCCGACGACCAGTCGGGCGGCCGGGGCGGCCCGCAGGGCGGCGATGTTCTCCCGGACGACCCGGGCGGCCCGTGGGTCGGACTCGACCAGCAGCACGTGCCCGGCGCCCCGGGAGAGCGCCTCCAGCCCGACCGCGCCGGAGCCGGCGTACAGGTCGAGGAAGCGCGCCCCGTCGATCTCCACCATGGCGTCCAGCGCGCTGAACAACGCCTCCCGCACCCGGTCTGAGGTGGGCCGGGTGCGCTCGCCCGGTGGCGCCGCGATCCGTCGGCCACCGAGCGTCCCGGCGACGATGCGGGTCATCCCAACTCCCACTGCATGCCAGCGACGGTACGGGACACCACCGGAACCCGGCGCCCGATACACTCCGTCAACGCACCGAGATCACCGAGACACGCAGGGTGCACCAAATGTCTCGAATGGACAACGACATCCTTAAAGTCTGCTAACGACTGTCGTGATCTCTTTGTTATCGCTAGGGTCCAACGCTGTGCCGGCTGCCCTGCACCGGCCGCCACGGCATCGGGGAGGCACCGCCGCAGGTCGCGCCGCTCATGACAGCGACCCCCGCGGGCCACCCCGCCGTACCCCCAACGCTTCCATCCCCCTCAGGAGTACGCGTGATCCGTCCCAAGCTGTCGTTACGGCGATCGCTTGCCGTAGCCGGGGCCACGTTCATCGGCCTCGCGGCGGCGCTGGCCGTAGCCGCCCCCGCGAGCGCGCACCACAGCGAAGTCAAGGTCAAGTCCGAGTGCGAGACCGCGACCGGCGAGTGGGTGTTGACCTGGACCGTCAACAGCTACGCGCCGAGCGGCGTCCGGAACTACCGGCTCTCCAAGGTCGACGCCAAGCAGTTTGCCGGCGGCGCCGCGAGCGCTGCCTCGATCCCGGGTATCGAGGTCGCCCCGCGGGGCCAGTACCCGTACAAGGTCGGCACGCCGCTGGTGAAGCAGCAGCGACTTCCCGGCAACGCCACGGGCGCCTCCCTGACGGTGCGGTCCCAGTGGGACAACGGCTACAACGAGGACAGCGACAAGAGCGCCTCCATCCGGCTCAGCGGCGGATGCGCCAAGGTCGTCACTCCGCCGCCCGCCACGGCCAACCCCAAGGCCAGCATGTCGTCCGACTGCACCGGCGACATCGCCGTCGAGCTGGTGAACACCAAGGACGCCACCAAGGACGCGCAGTTCACCGTCACCACCGACAAGGGCTTCAAGAAGACCGTCAAGGTCAGCCCCGACGCGGACGAGACGGTGAAGATTCCGGCCGCCCAGGCCGGCACGGTGAAGGTGACCGAGGCCGGGCAGAAGCAGCCGCTGATCAACGGCGTTCCCGACGCCGCGACGGACTGCGTCAAGCCGGGCCAGCCGGCCGGTAGCAACCGCTCCACCTGCACCGAGCTGGTGGTCGAGGTCTCCAACCCGGCCGACGGCCAGCCCGTCACCGTCACCTACACCTCGAACAAGGGCGAGACCAAGACCGTCGAGGTCGCGCCCGGCCAGACCGGTACCGCCAAGTTCCCGGCCTCCGAGGGCCTGACGGTCACCCCGAGCGGCGGCGGCATCGACAGCAAGCCGATCGCCTGGGTCAGCCCGTCGGCCGACTGCGGTGGCGAGGGCGGCGGCGGCACGCTGCCGCTGACCGGTGCCGCCGCGGGCAGCATCGCCGCCGGCGCCGCGGTCCTGCTGGCCATCGGTGTCGTCCTCTTCGTGGTGGCCCGCCGCCGGAAGATCCGCTTCACCGCCTGATCCGGTAGCACCAACCGTTCGCAAGCGCCGAGGGCGCGTCGACCACCCGGTCGGCGCGCCCTCGGTGTCTCCGCCGGTGCCGCCGCCCCACGCGCACCGCCGCCCCGCCGGGGCCGCGCGCGCCCGGGTCAGCCCTTTTCGAGGTACTCCGCGCGCTCCTCGTCGACCAGGGCGGCGACCCAGGCGGCGAGCCCGGGATGCTTGGCCAGCTCCGGATCCTCCTCCACCAGCGCGAGCGCCTCGACCCGGGCGTCGCGGATCAGGTCGCTGTCGCGCAGCAGCGAGAGCAGGCGCAGGTGCGAGCGGCGACCGGACTGCAATGCCCCGAGTACGTCGCCCTCGCGGCGCTGTTCCAGGTCCAGTTCGGCCAGGCGGAACCCGTCCGTGGTGGAGGCGACCGCGTCCAGCCGTTCCCGGGCGGGCGTACCCTCGGCGGCCTCGGTGACCAGCAGGCAGAGCCCCGCCGCCGCGCCCCGCCCCACCCGGCCGCGCAGCTGATGCAGCTGGGATACGCCGAACCGGTCCGCGTCCAGGGTGATCATGACGGTGGAGTTGGGCACGTCCACGCCCACCTCCACCACCGTCGTGGCCACCAGCACGTCGAGCTCGCCGGCCGCGAACGAGCGCATCACGCCGTCCTTCTCGTCGGCCGGCAGCCGCCCGTGCAGCACCCCGATCCGCAGCCCGTGCAGCGGCCCGTCGGCGAGCAGCGGCGCCACCTCCGTCACCGCCAGCGGCGGTCGCCGGCCGTCCTCGCCCGTGGCGCCGGCCTCCTCGGCCGCCTCCGGGCCTTCTCCGATCCGCGGGCAGACCACGTACGCCTGGTGGCCGGCGGCCACCTCCTCGCGCAGCCGGCGCCAGGCCCGGTCCAGGTACGCGGGTTTCTCCGCCGCCGGTACGACGTGCGAGGCGATCGGCGACCGCCCGCGCGGCAGCTGGGACAGGACGGAGGTCTCCAGGTCGCCGTAGACGGTCATCGCCACCGTGCGCGGGATCGGGGTCGCCGTCATCACCAGCACGTGCGGCGGCTGTTCCGCCTTGGCGCGCAGCGCGTCGCGCTGCTCCACGCCGAAGCGGTGCTGCTCGTCCACGACCACCAGACCGAGGTCGGCGAAGTCCACCCCCTCGTAGAGCAGCGCGTGCGTGCCGAGCACGATCCCGGCATGGCCGGCGGCCACCTGCTCCAGCGCCCGGCGCCGGGCCGCCGCCCCGAGCGAGCCGGTGACCAGCTCCACCCTCGTGCCGTTCGGGTCGCCGTCCAGTTCGCCGGCGCGGCCGAGCGGCCCGAGCAGGTCGAGCATCCCCCGGTAGTGCTGCGCGGCGAGCACTTCGGTCGGCGCCAGCAGCGCCGCCTGGCCGCCCGCGTCGACCACCTGGAGCATGGCCCGCAGCGCCACCACGGTCTTGCCCGAACCGACCTCGCCCTGCAACAGCCGGTGCATCGGATGCGCGGTGGCCAGGTCGGCGGCGATCTCCTCGCCGACCTGGCGCTGCCCGGCGGTCAGCTCGTACGGCAGACGCGCGTCGAACGCGTCCAGCAGGCCACCGGAGCGCCGGGGCCGGGTACGCGCCGGCGAGGCGGCGGCCCGCTGCTTGCGCTGCACCAGGGTGAGCTGCACGGCGAACGCCTCGTCCCACTTCAACCGGCGGCGGGCCCGGTAGAGCTCCTCCTTGCTGGAGGGCCGGTGAATCTCCCGCAGGGCGGTACCGAGCCCGACCAGGTTTCGGCTGGCCCGTACCGTCGCCGGCAACGGGTCCTCGGGCGGGGTGAAGGTGTCGAGCACCACCCGTACGCATCGGGCGATCACCCAGGTCGGCACGGCGGCGGCGGCCGGGTAGACCGGGATCAGCGCCCCGGCGAACTCCTCGATCTCCTCGCTCGCCGCGGCCTCACCGTCGGTGGTGTCGCCGAGCAGGACGTACTCCGGGCTGTTGAGCTGCCGCTTGCCGCGGAACTCGGTGACCTTGCCGGCGAAGAGTCCCCAGCGACCCGGGCGCAGTTCCCGCTCCCGCCACGCCTGGTTGCCGAAGAAGGTGAGGGTGAGCGTGCCGCCCGAACCGTCCCCCACGGTCACCTCCAGCAGGTTGCCGCGCCGCTGCCGCATCGGCCGTACGGCGGTGCGCTGCACCTGGCCGAGCACGGTCACGTCCTCGCCGACGGTCAGCGAGCGGATGTCGGTGTGCTCGCCGCGCTCGTCGTAGCGTCGGGGGAAGTGGTAGACGAGGTCGCCGGCGGTGTGCAGGTCCAGGTGGCTGGCGAGCGCCTTGGCCGTCTTCTCCCCGACCAGCTTCTTGAGCGGGGTGTCCTCGGTCGTCACCGACTCGGTCATGATCTCCTCCCCGGTGGTGGGTACCGGCCCGGCTCGCGGCCGTTCTGCGCCCGGGTCACTCGACCCCCACCAGCAGGGGGTGCTGCGGCTGGCCGCCCGCGAAGGCGTTCACCTCGACGAAGGGCCAGCGCCGCGAGACGTGCTCCCGGAGGGCGTCGCCCAGCCCGTCCGGTGCGTCCGCGCCGAGCAGCAGCGTGACCAGCTCGCCGCCACCGCCGAGCATCCGGTCCAGCAGCGCCGTGCAGGTGCCGGTCAGGTCCTCGCCGACCAGGTGCACCTCGCCCTCGACCAGCGCGAGCACGTCGCCGGGGCGACAGGGACCGGCCATGGTGAGCGCCTCCCGGCCGGCCCGGCAGACCTCCGCGTACCGGCAGGCGCCGGCCGCCTCGGCCATCGCGATCACGTCGTCCTCGAACTCCCGGTCCGGGTTCCGTACCGCCAGCGCGGCGAGGGCCTGCACCGGGGAGCGGGTCGGCACGACGCGGACCTTCACCCCGAGCACCTGCGCGCGCAGCGCCGCGACGCCGGCCGCCGACTGGGCGGCGGGGTCGTTCGGCAGCACCACCACCCGGGCCGCTCCGGTCGCCCGGATCGCGTCGAGCAGTTCCCCGGCCGACGGGGTGCCGGCGACGACCGTGGCCCCCTCGGCCGCGAAGATCTCGGCGAGCCCGTCGCCGGCGGCGACCACCACGGCGGCCCGTCCGGGGCGCGGGCCCGCTGCCTCCGCCTCGGCCGGGCCGATCGGGGCCGGGAGGTCGGTCCGGGCCGGCCGGCCGGGCCGGGTGCTCCCGCCCGACCGGGTGACCGGGACGGCGTCGTCGGCGAAGCGGGTCACCGAGATCCGGTACGGGCGACCGGCCACCACGCCGGCCTCGATCGCCGCGCCGACGTCGTTGACGTGCACGTGCACCCGCCAGGTCGCCGGCCGCCCCGGGCCGGCCGCCTCGCCGCCGATCACCGCCAGGGAGTCACCGAGGCCGTCGAGGTCGCGCCGCAGCCGGTCGACCGCAGCCGGCTCCGCGTCGAGCAGGAACTGCACCTCGTACGCGTACTCCGGCGAGCCGGTCTCCCGGGCGGCCGTCAGTGGCGGGCGGGCCGCGAGCGGCTCCGGCCGGTCCCCGGTGACCACCTCGACCAGCGCGTCCAGCAGCACGCAGAGGCCCCGGCCGCCGGCGTCCACCACGCCCGCGTCGGCCAACATCGGCAGCAGTTGCGGGGTACGCCCCAGCGCGTCCCGGCCGGCCGTCGCGGCGGCCCGGGTCACCGCGGCCAGGTCGTCGCTGTCGAGCCGCTCGGCCGCGCCGGCCGCGGCGGCGACCACGGTGAGCAGGGTGCCCTCGACCGGTCGGGCGACGGCCGCGTAGGCGGCGGTGGTGGCCGCCCGCAGGGCGCCCGCGAGGGCCCGGCCGCGCACCGCGGCGACCCCGGAGAGCGCGTCGGCCAACCCGCGCAGGATCTGCGCGACGATCACCCCGGAGTTGCCCTGGGCGCCGAGCAGGGCTCCTCTGGCCATCGACCGGAGCACCCGGCCGTGCGGTGTCTGCTCCGGGATGCGGTCCCCCGCGGGCGGCCCGTCCGGCTCGGCCGCCAGCGCCCGCTCCGCGGCGACCAGGGTGAGCACGAGGTTCGTGCCGGTGTCGCCGTCGGGGACCGGGTAGACGTTCAGCTCGTCGATCTCGCCCTGGTGCCGCCGCAGCGCCGCGAGCCCACCGGCGCACCACCGGCGTACGGCGGTGGCGTCCAGGGTCTCCAGCACGGCCAGAAGCCTACTGGCGCCCACCGACACCCGCCCGGTACGCCGGAGATCGCCCCGCCGTGGTGTTTCCTTCCCGCCGTACCCGCCCCGCCGCCCCGCCGCTCCGCCGCTCCGTTGCGGTGGCCGCGAGGCGGGTGCGGGCGGGCGGAGCGGGGGCGATTGGCCGGCTGACCGGGGCATCGGGTAACCTGGCCAGGTTGCCCCGGCGACACCGCCGGCAACCTCACGAACGATTGAGATCCCAGGAGTATCCCGTGGCTAGCGTGTGTGACGTCTGTGGCAAGGGGCCGGGCTTCGGCCACAACGTGTCCCACTCGCACCGGCGGACGAACCGCCGCTGGAACCCGAACATCCAGACGGTGCGCACCCCCGCTGGCGGCGGGACCACCCGCAAGCTCCAGGTGTGCACCTCGTGCATCAAGGCTGGCAAGGTCGCCCGCGCCTGAGCGCGCGCCTCGTCGTACAGCTTCCCCGAGCCGCCGGACCATCATGGTCCGGCGGCTCGGCGCGTCTCCCGTCGATCTAGGAGCGCTCCCGTCGATCTAGGGCAAATCCTCGTTAGTTGATCTCCGATCACCGCGATTTGCCCTAGATCGCGGAGGTGGGCCCGCGCGGGGGTGGGTCTTCAGCGCAGGCCGACCACCGCGGCGTCGGGACCGCCGCGCCAGAGCGTCCCGGCCTCGGCGAAACCGGCCGCCCGCAGCGCCTCCAGATGCCACGACACCGGCGGGGTCCACTCCGCGCTGTGCCCGGTCGGGTAGATCTGCCGCCGCCGCTCGACCAGCGGGGCGAGCGCGGGATCGGCCGCGACGTGGGCCCACCAGTCCTGCCACGACAGGACCGCGCCCGCCGCGTACCGCCCGGACCGGCGCGCCTCGGCCCGAGCCGTGAGCCGCTTGGTCAGGGTGGGCAGCGCGTCGTCGGGCATGTGGTCGGCGTTGACGAAGATGCCGCCGGGCCGCAGGACGTCGCGGATCTCGGCGTACAGGGCGGTGAGGCGCTCGGGCGCGAGCCAGTGCAGCGCGGTCGCGGTCAGCACGGCGTCGTACCGCCGGTGCGGCAGCCCGTCGCGCCAGTCGGGCCCGCCGAGATCGGCGCTGACGATCGCGGCCCGCCCGGCCAGCGACGCCTCCGCGACGGCGAGCAGTACGGGGTCGATGTCGAGCAGCGTGACCTCCGCGCCCGGGAAGCGGGCGAGCGCGCGCAGGCTGATCGACCCGGTACCGCCGGCGAGGTCGAGCAGGCGGGGCGCCTCGCCCTCGGTCGTCGCGGCCACCGCGTCGAGTACGGCGGCGAAGCGGTGCTCCCGGTCCGGCAGGTACGCCTCCTGCTGGCGGTCCCAGCTCTCCTGCCAGGCCGCCGCATCGGCAATGTAAGGACTCATACCGGCTGAGGCTAGTTACGCCGGATGAGCGGGTCCAGCCCCGCGCGGCACTTGTCGCCAATCTTTTGCAATTACCGAACCCCAGGAGCAAGCCACGGGGCGGCCGGTGCACCCGCCGGCCACCCGGGGGGCCGGCGTCAGAGCGAGCGGCCGTACGAGATGCAGTTCGGCGAGTCGCGGTAGTAGCCGAAGTTCTCGATCCGCTCGTACCCACTGGCCTCGTAGAGCGCGATCGCCTCGGGCTGCCTGTCGCCGCACTCCAGGATCATCCGCTTGCGACCGTGATCCCGCGCCGACCGCTCGACCGCGGCCAGCACCCCGCGGGCCACGCCCCGGCCCCGGACCTCGGGAGCCGTGTACATCCGCTTGAGTTCGGCCACCTCGCCCGACTCGCCGTGGCTGCGCCAGGCCCCGCACCCGACGGGCTCCCCACCCAGGTACGCCACCAGGAAGGCCCCGTCCGGCGGCGCGAACTCGGCGGCGCGCACCGGGGTGTCGTCGCCGCTGCCGCCGTACCGCTCACCGAGATCAGCCAGGGCCGCGCGCACGAGTCGCCGCGCGACCGGGGAGTCGTAACCGACCAGGCGAATCTCCAGCTCACTCACGCGTAAAGGGTACGACGCGCTCGGGGGCTTACCGACCCGACTCCGCCCACGGCCCGGCCGACTCCCTCGCCGGCTCGGCGGCAGGGCCCACCGTTCCGCCTCGCACGGCTCAACGGCAGGGCCCACCGTTCCGCCTCGCACGGCTCAACGGCAGGGCCCACCGTTCCGCCTCGCACGGCTCAACGGCAGGGCCCACCATTCCGCCTCGCACGCTCAGCGGAAGTGCTGCCAGCCGGTGGGGCCCTTGTAGGGACGGCCGTCGAGGGTGACGCCGGCGCCGTGGATGACGTGCCCGATCTGCCGCCAGCCGGGCGGCAGCGGGGTGTCCTCGGGAAAGGCCGCCGCCAGCGCGTGGTCGTCGCCGCCGCCGAGCACCCAGGCGTACGGGTCGACGCCGAGCGCGTGCGCCGCGTCCCGCATCTGCACCGGCACCTCGAAGGCGTCGCCCGTCAGGTCGATGGCGACCCGGCTGGCCGCGGCGAGGTGACCTAGGTCGGCGAGGAGCCCGTCGGAAATGTCGATCATGGCGGTGGCACCCCCCTCGGCTGCCAGCGGCCCGGCCGCGTACGGCACCTCGGGCCGCCGGTACGCCTCGACCAGCATCTTCGGCGTGCGGAACCCACGGGAGAGCACCGTGTAGCCCGCCGCGGCGTACCCGATCCGACCGGCCAGCGCGATCACGTCGCCGGGCCGCGCTCCGCCGCGCACGACGGGCGCCCGGCCCTCCAGGTCGCCCAGCGCGGTCACCGCGATGGTCAGCGTCGGGCTGGCCGACATGTCGCCGCCGACCACGCTCGCCCCCACCTTCGCGGCCTCGGCGGCCAGCCCGTCCGCGAGCTCCTCGGCCCAGCTCGCCTCCAGGTCCGGCGGCATGCAGAGGGCGACCAGCAGGGCGGTCGGGGTGGCGCCCATCGCGGCGATGTCGGCCAGGTTGGCCGCCGCCGCCCGGTGCCCCACGTCCACCGCGCTCGACCAGTCCCGACGGAAGTGGCGCCCCTCGACCAGCACGTCGGTCGAGGCGACCACCCGGGTGTCGGGCGCGGCCACCACGGCCGCGTCGTCGCCGGGGCCGAGCAGGGTCGCCCGACCCGTGCCCAGCCGGGCCGTCACCCTTCCGATCAGCCCGAACTCGCCGACCACCGCAACGCTCATGAGCCCTCCTCGCGACGCCCGGCGAACACCCGAGGCTCGATTGCCCCGGGCCGGCCGATCCGCCCGCGACGCCCGCCCATCATGCCCTCCTTGACCACCGATAAGGATCCGACCCGCTCCGTACGGTATTTTCACGATCGAGCCGCTCGTCGGCGGCGGACCGGAGGTGGGTCGTGGTCCAGGCGTACATCCTCATCCAGACAGAGGTCGGCCGGGCACGTGACGTGGCCGGGTCGATCGGCGACATTGCGGGGGTCGTGCGGGTCGACGCCGTCACCGGCCCGTACGACGTGGTCGTCCTCACGGAGGCGAAGACGGTCGATGAGCTGGGTAAACTCATCGTGAGCAAGGTGCAGATGGTGCCGGGGATCACCCGCACCCTGACGTGTTCGGTGGTGCGACTGTAGGTGGAGCCGCAGACGTCCGAGGTCGAGCGGGATTCTACGACGCGCCAGGCGGCGCTCTGGGCGACCGTCGTCGCCGTGCCGCTGGCGCTGGTCGTGGCGATCGTCGCCATCGTCAGCCTCAGCCCCGGCGAGCCGGCGGCGGCGCCGACCGCGTCGGCCAGCGCCACCGCCAGCCCCGGCCCCCGGTCGACCGCGCCCGTGGCGATGGCCGCGCCCCCGCTGGCGGAGCGGCCCGCCACGGTCTGCCGCGCGCTGGTCTCCCAGCTCCCCGACACCATCCGCGACCTGGCGCAGCGCCCGGTGCGGGCCGGTGCCGAGCAGAACGCCGCGTACGGCGATCCGGCGGTCACCGTGGCCTGTGGCGTACCGCCGGCCTCGTACCCGCCCACCGACACGCTCTGGGTGGTGAACGGCACCTGCTGGTACCCGTCCGACCAGTCCGACGCCGTGGTCCTCACCACCGTCGACCGTGAGGTCCCGATCCGGGTGACGCTGCCGCGCGCGTACGACCAGGCGGCGCAGTGGGCGACCGTGACCGCGCTCTCCGAGTCCGTGGTCTCCTCCGTCCCCTCGGTCAAGCCCCTGCCGTACGGCTGCACCGGCTGACCTCGACCCGCCGCCGGTGATCCCCGGTCGCCGCGCTCGCGCTACTCGGGGGCGGTCGGCCCCAGCAGCCGGACCTCCTCGATGTCCAGCGCCGCCTGGAGGTCCCGCAGCACCGTGTCGTCGATCTCGTTCGCGTTGCGCAGCCGGGTGAGTTCGTGGCGCTTGTGCTCCAGCACGGCCAGCCGGAGGCGACGCTCGACCTCCCGCTCGCGCTTCGAGGCCGGGTCCTCCTCCGCGGCGCGGATCTCGTCGAGGTGGGCCTGGTAGTCGTCGCGGACCCGCTGGGCGACCTCGTCCGTGGCGCCGACCTCGCCCGCCACCTGCGGCAGCATCGCCAGCCCGACCTCGGTGGTCCGCTGCCGGGCGCGGTTCACCTCGTCGCGGCGTCGCTCGTCGCCGACGAGGCCCGCCCACCGCGTCACCACGGGCAGGGTGATGCCCTGGACCAGCATGATCAGGACGATCACCACCGCGGTACAGAAGATGATCAGGTCACGTTCCTCGACCGGCTTGCCGGTGGCGGTGGTCAACGGGACCGCGAGCGCCGCCGCCAGGGAGACGGCGCCCCGGAAGCCGGCCCACCCCGCCGCCGTCCGGATCCGCCACCCGACCCGCAGGCCGGCCTGGGACCTGCGGCGGTCGACCACGTTCAGCAGGGCCGTCGCCAGGTAGATCCACGCCATCCGGGTCCCCACGACCACGGCGACCACCGCCAGCGCGATGGCCACCGCCCGCCCCGCCACCGGTGCCACGCTCCGCACGGCACGCGGGATCTGCATCCCGAGGATCACGAACAGCCCGCCGTTGATCAGGAACGTGCTCAGGTCCCAGAACGAGAACGCCAGCAGCCGGGAGCGGGCCCGGATCACCCGGGGACCGGCGTACGAGAGCAGCAGGCCCGCGACCACCACGGCCAGCACGCCGCTGGCGTGCGCCGCGTCGGCGAGCAGGAACGCGGCGAACGGGGTGAGCACGCTGAGCGCCCCCTCGGGAAGCGGGTCGTCCAGGTACCGACGGATGAGGATCGCCACGCCGCCGACCAGCAGGCCGGCCGCGATGCCACCGAGCAGCGACACGGCGAACCGCTCGGCGGCCTCCAACGGCCCGGGTACGACCCCCTCGGCGAACAGGCCGAGCGTCACCGCGAACAGCACCAACGCCGTACCGTCGTTGATCAGGCTCTCGGCCCGCAGGATGGTGAGGAACCGCACCGGTAGCCGCTTGGCCAACCCGGCGACCGCGGCGGCGTCGGTCGGCGCGAGGACCGCCCCGAGCACCCAGGCGGCCGCCGGGTCCAGCCCGAACGCCTGGGCGGTCAGCGAGACCGTGACCATGGTGACCACCACCAGCGCCACCGCGAGCAGCGAGATGGCCGGCAGGTTGGCGCGGATCTCGCGCAGGCTGAGGGTGAGCGCCTCCCGGTAGAGGATCGCCGGCAGGAACAGCAGCAGCACCACGTCCGGCCGCAGCACCACGTGGGAGAGCGGCGGGAGGAGCGCCAACAGCGCGCCGAAGCCGATGAGCAGGATGGGCGGCGCCACCCGGTACCGCCCGCCCAGAATGGTTCCGACGAGCACGGTGGCGCCCAGCACCACCATCAGCACGAGCGCTGCCACGTCGTCCCCTCACCACCGGGCGGGCGCGGTCCGGTAGGCGGCCGTACCGGACCGTCGGAGCCGCCCCGGAACGGCGCGTCCGTCCGCCCCTACATGGTGGTACGGGCCGCCACCGGCGCAGGCCGGAATCCGCCTACTGGGCGACCGGCCCGGTGGCCCTGCCTGGTGCAGGCGGGTGCCGCGGCTAGTGCAGGCCGGTGCCGCGGCGCAGCGCGGTACGGATCAACCGGCTCACCAGCTTCGGGTACTCCAGCCCGGTCGCGGCCCACATCCGGGGGAACATCGACGTCGGCGTGAACCCCGGCATGGTGTTGATCTCGTTGAGGTAGACGTCCAGCTCGGGCGTGACGAAGAAGTCGACCCGGGCCAGGCCGGCGCAGTCGATCGCGCTGAACGCCCGGCAGGCGTACTCCTGGATCTGGCGGGTCACGGCCTCGGGCAGGCCGGCCGGGATGTCGTACTCGCAGGAGTCGTCGAGGTACTTGGCCTCGAAGTCGTAGAAGTCGTGGTCGCTGACGACGCGCACCTCCGCCAGCAGGGACGCCTCCGGCCCGCCGCCGACCTCGCCCTCCAGCACGCCGCACTCGATCTCGCGTCCGACGACGGCCGCCTCGACGAGGACCTTCGGGTCGATCTGCCGGGCCGTCGCCACCGCCGCGTCCAGCTCGGCCCAGTCGGTGACCCGCGTGATCCCGTACGAGGAACCGGCGCGGGACGGCTTCACGAAGACGGGCAGCCCGAGCCGCTCCTTGTCCGCCTCGGAAAGGGTCATCCCGTTGCGGAGCACCGCGTACGGGCCGACGGGGATGCCGTCGAGCGCGCAGAGCTTCTTGGTGAACTCCTTGTCCATCGCCGCCGCCGAGGCGAAGACGTTGGCGCCGACGTACGGGATGCCGGCCATCTCCAGCAGGCCCTGGATGGTCCCGTCCTCGCCGTACGCGCCGTGCAGCACCGGGAAGACCACGTCGACGTCGGCGAGCGCGCGCGGACCCTCGGCCGGGTCGAGCACCATCAGGCCGTTGCCCGTCGGGTCCGCCGGCAGTACGACGGCCGAGCCGGCCGCCGCGGTGATCTCCGGTAGCCGGCGCTCGGAGATGGCGAGCTGCTCGGCGTCGCCGCCGGTCAGCACCCACTGGCCCGCCCGCGTGATGCCGACCGGCACGGCCTCGAACTCGTCCGGATCGAGGGCGCCGAGGAGACTGCCCGCGCTCACGCAGGAGATGCCGTGCTCGGGACTGCGGCCACCGAAGACGACGGCCACACGGGTCTTGCGTGGGGTGGTCACAGGGTCACCTTTCGTTCCGCGACTGCTTACGCCGCAACGGTGGGAGAGGGGTACCGCCACGGTGTTCGCTACGCGCGCCCACCGGGGTGACCCTACTCTGCGTGGCCACCGTGCGGTCCCGTCCCCGGCGGGACCGAGGTTAAACCCATGATCTCGGGCAGGTCACGCGCCCACCGCCAATTCGCCGCCGGGACCGGGCAGGAGGGCGGCATCGTCACGCTCGGCCACCGACTCCGTCACAGCGAGTCGCACCCGGAGCGCCCGAGGGCACCAGGGCGATCCGGCCCGAGATCGGGGCGTACGGCCTGAGATCGGGGCGTCCGGCCCGGGATCGGAGCGTCCGGAATCGGGACGACGTCCGGCCCGGCGAAGGGCAGGTCAGGCCGACCGCTTGCGCCCCACCGCGATCACTTTGACCCGCTGCCGCCCCGCCCGCACCATGCCGAGGGCCATGAACGCGTTGGCGATCTTGTCAGCCGCCTCCCGGCTGGTCGCCCCGACGACCTGGCGGCGCCGTTCCGGGGAGAGTCGTTCGTTCCGCCCGTCCGCGGTCAGCGGCCGCACGTCGGTGAGGACCACGAGGAAGCGGGTCACCGGAGACCGCCGCCGCGGCAGAGGCACCCAGAACCTGGGGAGTCGGCGGAACGGCCGGCGGCACGCGGTCCGGGACCGGGCGGCGCGACGGGGTCGTCGGCCGGGCGGCCCGCCGCCGGATCGAGCGCGTGGCGCCGGTCCGTGGGCAGGTCACGGACGGGCGGGCGCTGCGGCAGCGGGCCGCGGTACCGGCGGGCCGCGCGGGGGTCAGAGCGCACGGCGGACCACCTCCGGCTCGGCCGTGGTGGCGGCGAGGCCGCCGGAGCGGTCGCGACAGACGTAGGCGAGATCGGCGTGGATCCAGGCGCCGTCGTTGTCACGCAACACGGGCCGCGCACACCAGCGGCACCGCGAAACCCTGGGCCAGAAGCTGGTCGGCGTCATTCGACTTCCTCCAGGTCCCCGGTGGCGGGAGCCACACGGCGATCGGGCACGGGGGAACCCGATCGCCGTGCGCCTCATTTCCCCTCCCGTCGCTCACCGCCACCGTCGCCACGACAACCGGCAGTGAGGACGCCACAACAGATTGGCACCTGCGAACGCATGAATGCAACTCTCATGGGCTTATTCTCATGCACCTTTTCCCAGAGACCTGTGCGAGGATCGATGCATGGCACCGAAGACCGCTCGCGCCCGTCGCCTCGGCATCGCCCTGCGCTCGCACCGGGAGAACGCCGGGCTGACCCTGGAGCGCGCCGCCGAGGAGATCAACAGCACCCGGAGCACGCTGTCCCGGTACGAGAACGCCCAGACCCTGGTCGCGCCGGCGACGGTACGCGGCCTGCTGCTCCTCTACGGCGTCGGCGGCGAGGAGCTGAACGCGCTGGTGCAGCTCGCCAAGGATGCCCGCAAGCCGGGCTGGTGGGTGTCCTACTCGTACATCCTCGACCGCAAGACCATCGACTTCATCGCCCTGGAGGCCGAGGCCACCGCGATCGCGAACTTCGAGCCCTCGGTCGTACCGGGCCTGCTCCAGACCGCCGACTACGTACGGGCGGTGATGCGCGGCGGCCCGCACACCCTCTCCGACGAGGAGGTCGAGCAGCGGGTGCAGATCCGCCGGGACCGGCAGAAGCGGCTGACCGAGAACGACCCACCGATCCTCGACGCGATCGTGGACGAGGGCGCGCTGCTGCGGCCGGTCGGCGGGCAGTCGGTCACCGAGGCCCAGCTGCGTAACCTCCTCAAGACCTCTGAGCTGCCCAACGTCACGGTCCAGGTGATCCCGCTCTCCGCGGGCTACCACCGCGGCACCCGGGGCTCGCTGCACCTGCTGGAGTTCGCCGACCCGGAGGATCCGATGATCGCTTCGGTCGAGACCGTCGCCGGTCAGATGATCATCGACCGCCCGGCCGAGCTCCGCACCTGCGTCAAGATCATGGAACACCTACGGGCCGTGGCACTCAGCCCGGACAAGAGCCGGGACCTGATTTTCGATCGCCTGAAGGGACAGTGACATGTCTGGTCACCCCGTACCGCCCGATGCCACCTGGTACAAGAGCAGTTACAGCGGCGACCAGGGGGCCTGCGTCGAGATCGCCCTCGTATCGGACGCCGTCGCGGTCCGCGACGCCAAGGATCCGGCGGGTCCCGTCCTGGTCTTCTCCCCGACCGCCTGGGCGGCCTTCGCCGGCGCCGTGCCCGCCCGGCCCTGACCGCCCCGCTCCCGCCGCCGCCCGACGGCGCGGGCGGCGGACGCGGGCGGCGACCGACGGCCCGCGCGGCGGACGGCGACCGACGACGACCGGCGGGAGCGCGGACGGCCTAGGACCGGATCGACGTCAGGGCGGCGATGGCGACCCCGCGCGCCCCGGCCATGTCCAGATCGGGCACCAGCGCGAACGTCGCCACCGCCGCCTGCTCCTCGCGCAGGATCGTGTGCTCCCGCACCCGTTCCAGGAACCACTGGCCGAACTCGGCCGTCGCCTCCACCACGCCGCCGCCCACGAAGTAGGCGTGCGGATCGGTGAAGTTGGCCGCGATCGTGAAGAGGCGTCCGAGCGCCATCGCCTGCTGCTCGAAGATGGCGCGCGCCAGCTGGTCGCCGTCCACGCCGTACCCGCGGACCAGCTTGGCGGCCCGGGCGACCGAACCGGCGCTCGCCAGCGGGTGTCCCTCGTACCGGGTCAACCAGTACGGCAGCAGGTTGCGCTCGATCCCGGTCAGCGACGCCACGCTCTCCGCGTCGCCGGCGAAGCCGCAGCCGCAGACCGGTAGCGCCTGTCCGTCACCGAGCAGCCCCTCCATCGGGATGGTGATGTGCCCGAACTCGCCCGCCATCCCGGCCGCGCCCGAGACCACCCGCCCGCTCTCCACCACCCCGCCGCCCAGGCCGGTACCGACGATCGCGGAGACCGACGAGCGGGCACCGGCGGCGTCGCCGAAGTAGACGTGGTGGGCGTAGAGCGCGGCGGCGTTGCCGTCGTTGTGGTAGACGACCGGCAGCCCGAGCCGCCGCTCCAGAGCGGTACGGATGTCGAAGCCCCGCCACGGCGGCTGGGAGAAGTTCGTCGAGCCCTTGGACGAGATGACTCCGGTCGCGCTAGCCGGTCCGGGAGTGTCGAGGCCGACCGCGCGCACCAGCGTCCGTGGCGTACCGGTCCTCGCGAGCACCCGCTCGAACGCCTCGGCCAGAGCCTCCACCGCGGCGTCGGGCCCCTCCTGCACCCGACTCGGGCTCTCCACCAGCGTGTCCACCAGGAACCGCCCGGAGACGTCCAACACGGTCGCGTTGTTGCTGTTCCCGCCGTTGTCGAGACCGACGACGACCGGCAGACCCGGTTCGCCGACCGGTGGCTGCGAACTTCCCATCCGCTTTCGCACCTCCGTGCCGCGAGACCCCGCATGCTACCCGGGGCCCGCGCACCGGCTCCGCACAACGCGACCGCCGCCGCGCGCCACCGGCGGCGCCCCGTCGACCCGGTCACGAGCAGCCGGTACCGACCGGCACGCGGGCCCGCTCGTCGCGGCCGTCGGCCCGTACGGCCAGGGTCAGGCACGCCGGGCGCGCCACCCGGTACCCGCCGGCGAAGACCAGCCAGCCGCTCCGGTCGGGGCAACCGGTCAGCCGGGTCCGCGTGTCGAACTCGGCCGGGCCGCCCCAGCCGATCCGCGCCCGGACCGCCGTCGGCGCGTCGACCTCCAACTCCGCCGCCGCATCCGCGCGCACCACCAGCCCGGACTTGGCGAAGAGCGACCCGTCCGGCTCGCCCGCCGGTCCGGCCGCGAGCACGGTACGCGTCGACAGCGCGACCGCCCCGGCGAGCACGGTGAAGCCGGGCGGCGGGGCGTCGAGCCGGTCGATGCTGGCCGAGCAGTCGATGGCCGCCCCCTCGGGCGTACCGGTGGCCGGCGAAGTGGAGGCAGCGCCGGCGCGGGCCGGTCCGGTCGCGCGCTCCGGGACGGGCGGCACGGGGCCGGCGGCGTCGCAGCCGGCGCCGGCCAGCGCGGTCAACAGGGGCAACACCAGGGCGAGGGCGGGTACGGGTCGAGGTCGAGGTCGAGGCGTCACATCGGACCCGAGTCACGGCCCGCCCCGTCGGCTCCCCCGGGTGTCCGCCGCCAACCGACCACGCCGCCGGGCGGTCGCCGCGGTCTCGGTCAGGCGGCCGCGGCGTCGTCCAGGGCCGCGGTCAGGTCGGCGACCAGGTCGGCCGGGTCCTCGATGCCGCAGGAGAGCCGGACGAAGCCGGGCGCCGTGTCGTCGCCCCACTGGGCCCGCCGGTCCGCGCTGGTGTGCAGCCCGCCGAAGGAGGTGGCCGCGAAGATCAGCCGCGAGGCGCGCAGGAACCGGGTCACCCGCCCGGCGCTGCCCAGGTCGAACGAGACGATCCCGGGAATGCGACGCATCTGACCGCTCGCGACCGGGTACGCCGGGTCGTCGGCCAGGCCGGGCCAGCGTACGGCCGCGACGTCGGTACGGTCGCGCAGCGCCCGGGCCACGGCCTCGGCGTTGGCCGACTGGCGGGCCAGCCGCAGGTCCAGTGTGGCCAGCGACCGGTGCGCGAGCCAGGCGTCGAAGGCGCCCGGTACCGACCCGGTGGTGGTCCGCCAGTCCCGGGCCGCCTGGAGCAGCTCCGCCGAGCGGGTGGCCAGGTAGCCGAGCAGCAGGTCCGAGTGGCCGGTCAGCGCCTTGGTACCGGACGCGACCACCAGGTCGGCGCCGAAATCGAGCGGGCGCTGGCCCAGCGGCGTGGCGGCCGTGTTGTCCACGGCGAGCAGCGCGCCGGCGGCGTGCGCGGCGGCGGCCAGCCCGGCGACGTCGCAGACGTCCAGTCCCGGGTTCGCCGGCGTCTCCACCAGCACCAGGCGCACGCCGTCGAGCGACGGGTACGGCCCGGCCGTCGGTACGAACCGCGCGGTCACCCCGATCGAGGCGAGCGTGGACGTGGCGAACGCCCGGACGGGAAAGTAACCGTCGGCGGGAAGCAGCACCGTGTCGCCCGGCCGGAGCACGGCGAGGAGCAGTCCCGTGATCGCCGCCTGCCCGGAGGCGAAGACGAGGGTCTCCCCGCCCTCCAACTCGCCGATCGCCGCCTCCAGCAGCCGCCGGGTCGGGTTGTCCGGCCGGCCGTACCCGTTGGGGCTCGCCTCCGGCCCGCGCTCCGGATCCAGGTGGTACGGGGCCGCGAAGACCGGCCCGGGCAGGAACGGCTCCCCGGTACGCGGCTCCGGCAGCCCGGCGTGCACGCAACGCGTACCGTCGCCGTAGCTCGGCTCGTCGGACATCCGTACCTCCTCGGTCACGGCCTCCTCGGTCACGGCACCTCCTCGGTCACGGCGTCACTCCGGCTTCGGCGAGCGCGCCAGCAGCGCCGCCATCGCCACCTCCGGCTTGACGCCCTCGTGGCAGACCAGCTCGACCTGCTCGGTGATCGGCATCTCGACCCCGTGCCGGCGGGCCAGGTCCCGGATCGACAGGCAGCTCTTCACGCCCTCGGCGGTCTGCCGGGTGGCGACCTGCGCCTGCTCCAGCGTCTCGCCCCGGCCCAGGTGCTCGCCGAAGGTGCGGTTGCGCGACAGCGGCGAGGAGCAGCTGGCGACCAGGTCGCCCATGCCGGCGAGGCCGGCGAAGGTGAGCGGGTCGGCGCCGAGCGCCACGCCGAGCCGGGCGGTCTCCGCCAGCCCGCGCGTGATCAGCGTGGCCTTGGTGTTGTCGCCCAGCCCCATCGCGGTCGCCATCCCGTACGCGAGCGCGATGACGTTCTTGACCGCCCCGCCCAGCTCGCAGCCGATCACGTCGTCGTTGGTGTACGGCCGCAGGTACGGCGTGGTGATCGCCCGCTGCACCTGGATCGCGCGCGCGTCGTCGGTGCAGGCGACCACGGTGGCCGTCGGCTGCTCACGGGCGATCTCCGGGGCCAGGTTGGGGCCGGAGATCACCACCACCCGCTCGGGCGCGAACCGGGTGGTCTCCATGATCACCTCGCTCATCCGCTTGGTGGTGCCCAGCTCGATCCCCTTCATCAGCGAGACGAGCGTGACGTCCGGCTCCAGGTAACCGGTCCACTCGGCGAGGTTGCCGCGCAGCGTCTGCGACGGTACGGCCAGCACGACGAGTTCGGCCCCGCTGATCGCCTTGGCCGCCTCGCTGGTGGCGGTGACCCGCTCGGGCAACCGGAGCCCGGGCAGGTAGTCGGGGTTCGTACCGGTGTCCCGGATCTGTGCCGCGACCCGCTCCCGGCGGGCCCAGATCCGTACGTCCCGGCCCGCGTCCGCGAGAATCTTGGCGAAGACGGTGCCCCAGGAGCCGGCGCCGAGCACCGCTACGTGCCCGTTCACCGCTCACCGCCCGACCGCAGCTCACCGTTCGTCCCCCGGTCGCCGTCCTGACCAGCGGGCGCCGCGCCGTCCTGACCAGCGGGCGCCGCGCCGTCCTGACCAGCGGGCGCCGCGCCGTCCTGACCAGCGGGCGCCGCGCCGTTCTGGCGGGCCTCGCCGTTCTGGCGGGCGGGAGACCAGAGCGGTGGCGGGGTGCCGCCACGGATCTCGGCCACCAGGTCGCGCACGTGCAGCATGATCTCCTCGGTCATCTCCTCGAGCACCTGCCGCGTGTTCGGCGCCCCGGCCCAGCGACGCAGGTCCACCGGCGGTCCGGCGACGACGGTCACCGGGATTCGCGGGCGGAGGCTGAAGCGCTTGGTCCGGGCGTCGAACATCTCCTGCGCTCCCCAGAGCCCGATCGGGATCACCGGCGCGCCCGTGGCCAGCGCCACCCGGGCCGCCCCGGTCTTGCCGCGCATGGGCCACAGGTCGGGCTCCCGCGAGGTGGTGCCCTCCGGGTAGATCACCACGGCGCCACCGTCCTTGACGGCGGTGACCAGGGTCTCCAGCGAACGGGCCGCGTCGACCGAGCCGCGCTCCACCGGTACCTGTCCGGCCCGGCGCAGGATCGCGCCGACCACCGGCACCCGGAAGACGCTGGCCTTCGCGAGGTACTGCGGCCAGCGGCCGGCGTCGTAGATGAAGTGGGCCGAGACGAGCGGGTCGGCGTGCGAGATGTGGTTCGGTACGAGGATGACGCCGCCCGTGCGGGGCAGGTGCTCCATGCCACGCCAGGTACGCCGGGTCCAGACGGTGAGTATCGGTTTCACCACCGACACCGCGAACCGTCGCGTGAATCCCAGCCTGCGCCGTGTCACGGCTCCTCCTCGTCGCTACCGCGCCGTCACCCGGCGCCACCGCGCCATCCGACGCCCGCAGCGAAATCATGCCTGCTCGCCCCCGGGGCGGCCAGGCAGGGTGTCCGCCGGCCACAGCGCGGTACGCGGGCCGCCGTCGGAGCGCGGACGGTCTACGGCCGAGCCGGTACGGGCCTGGCAGGATTGCGGCGTGGGGGAAGCGGTCTGGACGGTGGTGGTGCCGGTCAAGCGGCTCGCCATGGCCAAGAGCCGGCTACGCGGTGCGCTCGGCGGGGTACGGCACGAGACGCTGGCGCTCGCGCTGGCGCAGGACACCGTCGCCGCGGTGCTCGCCAGCGAGCCGGTCGGCGAGGTGCTGGTGGTGACCGACGACCGGGAGGCCGGGGAGGCGCTCCGCCCGCTCGGCGCGCGGGTGGTCGCCGAGCCGTCCGGCGGCGGGCTGAATCCGGCCTTCCGGCTCGGCGCCCGGCACGCCGGGGACGGTTGGGTGGCGGCGCTCACCGCGGACCTGCCCGCGCTGCGGCCGGCCGAACTGGCCGAGGCGCTGGTCGCGGCGGCCGGGCGCCCGACGCCGGCGCGGTGCTTCGTCGCCGACGCTCCGGGTACCGGTACCGCCCTGCTCACGGCCCCGCCCGGGCTGGCGCTGGAGCCCCGCTTCGGTCCGGCGTCCGCCGCGGCGCACGAGGCCAGCGGCGCGTTCGCGCTCACCGGCGCCTGGCCGACGCTGCGCCGCGATGTCGACACCGCCGCGGATCTGGCGGCGGCGGGCGCCCTCGGGCTCGGTCGGCACACCGCCGCGCTGGTCGGCGCGCTCTGCCCGGCGGGCGCCGCCGAACACTGACCCGCCCGCGCCACCGCCCACGCGTGCGGCGCCCACCGGCGTGCCGCCCGCCGCCCGACCGCCGGTGTACCGTGCTGGGCATGCAGGGGACCGTGGCGACGTTCGACCCGAACAGCCGGGCCGGCACGGTACTGCTCGACGACGGTACCGAGGTCGCCTTCCCGGCGGCCGCGTTCGACGCCTCCGGGCTGCGGTTGCTCCGGCTCGGTCAGCGGGTACGCCTCGACCGGGCACCCTCGGGCGAGGTCGTCCGGCTGACGTTGCCCACCTTCCACTGACCCACCACTGCGAAGTTCATTTTACGTTCACCCGACTCGGGTGATTATTGGCGGGTGACTACCCCTCCCGGCCGCCGCCCCGTCCGCCAACACCACGCCCCGGGCGACCCGCTCGGCTCCGACGCCACGGCTCCGGAGCGAGACACCACGGCTCCGGAGCGGGACGCCACGGCCCGGGAGAGAGCGGAGGCCGAGCGGCGATCCGGGTCGGACCGGCCCGGTACCGGCCGGGACGCGAACGGCGGTACCGGCGAGCCCGACGCCCACCGCGACCGGCAGCCGGACGACGGCCCGCGCGCGAACGGCGGTACCGGCGTGAACGGTGACGGACGGCCGCGCGGCACCGACGGCCGGTTCGTCCGCGCCGACCGCGACCGACCGCGCTCCGGCGAGCAGCCGAACCCGGCGGAACCGCCCACCGAGCGGGCGCTCGCCGCCGAGGAGGCGGCGGCGGGCTCCGGCGCGGCCCGCGCCACCCCCGAGCGGGACACCGCGGTCGGGCAGGTGGCGGCGGCGCAGCGGGCCGCCCGGGCGGAACGGGCGGAGCAGCCGGAGCAGACCCGGGATGCCGTACGGGCGGAGCACTTCGTCGAGCCGCTGGACACCACGGAGGACCAGGACCCGGTCGAGACGCTCAATCCGGCGACGCTCGACCGGTCGGCGCTCGACCCGGCGACGCCCGAGCGTGCGACGGGGGCGCGGTCGACCCTTCCGCCCCGGGACGAGGAGCCCGGGGCGGCGCAGCCGTTGCCGGAGGACCGCTTCTTCAACCGGGAACTCTCCTGGCTCGACTTCAACGCGCGGGTGCTGGCCCTGGCCGAGGACCCGGCGACGCCGCTGCTGGAACGGGCCAAGTTCCTCGCCATCTTCGCCAGCAACCTGGACGAGTTCTACATGGTCCGCATCGCCGGGCTGAAGCGCCGGCTCCAGGCGGGGCTGCCGGTACGCGGCGGCGACCGCCTGCCGCTGCGTACCCAGCTGGAGCTGATCGCGGAGAGGACCGCCGACCTGGTCGCCCGGCACGCCCGCTGCTTCGTCGAGGACGTGCAGCCGCGGCTGGCCGCCGAGGAGATCCACATCCTGCGCTGGAGCCAGTTGGACGACGCCGAGCGCAAGCGGCTGCGCGGCTACTTCCGGGACAAGATCTTCCCGGTGCTCACCCCGCTCGCCGTGGACCCGGCCCACCCGTTCCCGTACATCTCCAGCCGGTCGCTGAACCTGGCGGTGGCGGTACGGGACCGCGAGGGCGGCCCGGAGCTGTTCGCACGGGTCAAGGTGCCGAACAACGTGCCTCGCTTCGTCCGCGTCGAGCAGGACCGCCCCGGCGCCCGGTTCCTGCCGGTGGAGGACCTGATCGCGGCCCACCTCGACCAGCTCTTCTTCCGGATGGAGGTGGTCGAGTGCCACCTGTTCCGGGTCACCCGCAACGCCGAGGTCGAGGTCGACGAGGACCGCGACGAGGACCTGCTCCAGGCGCTGGAGCGCGAGCTGGCCCGCCGCCGCTTCGGCCCGCCGGTACGCCTCGAGGTGGCCGCCTCGATCTCCGACCACGTGCTCGAACTGCTCACCCGCGAGCTGGACATGGACAGCCACGACGTGCTGCGGGTCCCCGGGCTGCTCGACCTCTCCTCGCTCTGGCAGGTCTACGAGGAGTCGGACCGGCCCGACCTGAAGGACCTGCCGTTCGTGCCGGCCACCCACCCGCGCCTGATCGAGGGCGAGGTACCGCGCAGCGTCTTCGCCACCCTGCGCGACGGCGACATCCTGGTGCACCACCCGTACCACTCGTTCGCCACCAGCGTGCAGCGCTTCATCGAGCAGGCCGCCGCCGACCCGAACGTGCTGGCCATCAAGCAGACCCTGTACCGGACCAGCGGCGACTCTCCCATCGTCGACGCGCTGGTCGACGCGGCCGCCGCCGGCAAGCAGGTGGTGGTGCTGGTCGAGGTGAAGGCCCGCTTCGACGAGGTGGCGAACATCGGCTGGGCCCGGACGCTGGAGCGGGCCGGCTGCCACGTGGTCTACGGCCTGGTCGGTCTGAAGACGCACTGCAAGACCGCCCTGGTCGTACGCCAGGAGGGGAACACCATCCGCCGCTACTGCCACATCGGCACCGGCAACTACCACCCGAAGACGGCCCGGCTCTACGAGGACTTCGGCATGCTCACCGCCGACCCGGAGATCGGCGCGGACCTGACCGACCTGTTCAACGTGCTGACCGGCTACAGCCGGCAGACCGCGTACCGGCGGCTGCTGGTCGCGCCGCAGGGCATCCGCAGCGGGATCGTCGAGCGGATCGAGCGGGAGATCGCCAACACCCGGCTCGGCGTGCCGGGGCTGGTCCAGATCAAGGTCAACTCGCTGGTGGACGAGGAGATCGTGGACGCCCTCTACCGGGCCTCCCGGGCCGGCGTGCACGTGGACCTGCTCATCCGGGGCATGTGCACGCTGCGGCCGGGCGTACCGGGGCTGTCGGAGAACATCCGGGTCCGCTCGGTGCTCGGCCGGTTCCTGGAGCACTCGCGGGTCTTCCGCTTCGGCAACGGCAGCCTGCCGGCGAACGGTACGCCCGCCCGCGACGGCGCACCGGGCGGCGGTCCGGCCGAGTTCTGGATCGGCTCGGCGGATCTGATGCACCGCAACCTCGACCGCCGGGTCGAGGCGCTGGTGCAGGTCACCGACCCGGTCGCCCGCGCCGAGCTGGACTACGTGATGACCATTGCGATGAGCCCGGAGATCGAGGCGTTCGAGCTGCACGGCGACGGTACCTGGACCCGCCGGGTCGGTACCTCCGAGCAGCCGCTGGTGCACCTGCAGGAGGCGCTGTTGCGCCGGGTCGGCGGTTCCGCCGGCTGAGCCGGCCCACGACCGGGCTCAGCCGGCCGGGATAACCTGGGTCGGATGATGGAGGAGGAGCGCAAATACGACGTCCCCACCGGATTCGTCCTGCCGGAACTCGCCGGCGCCGTACCCGACGGCGGGCGGGTGGTGGCCCTGCCGCCCGTCACCCTCACCGCGACCTACTTCGACACCGCCGACCTGCGCCTGGCCCGGGCGGGCGTCTCGCTGCGCCACCGCAAGGGTGACGAGCTGCCGTGGACGGCGAAGCTGCCCGGCGACGTCCCCGGGGTGCGGCACGAGATCTCTCGCGCCGGCAAGGCCCGCCGGATCCCCGCCGAGCTGGCCGGCCTGGTCACCGTCTACCGCCGGGACGCCGACCTGGCCCCGGCCGCCGTCGTGCGCACCGTGCGGCACGCGTACGAGCTGCGCGACGGCGGCGGTCGGCTCCTCGCCGAACTGGCCGACGACGCCGTCGCGGTGCTCGACGGCAAGCGGGTCACCGCGGAGTTCCGCGAGATCGAGGTGGAGCGCAAGGAGGGCGGGCGGGACCTGCTCGACCGGGTCGAGGCGGTGCTGCGCGACGCCGGCGCGACCGGCGGCGGCTTCGTACCCAAGCACGTCCGTGCCCTCGGCGAGGCGGCCGCCGGCCCGGCGGACCTGGTCGAGCCCGGCGAACTCCCGGCCGGGCCGACCGCCGCCGACGTGGTCGCCGCCGCGATCCGGCACGGCGTGTGGCGGATCCTCACCCACGACCCGCTGGTACGGCTCGGCGAGCCGCTGCCCGACGGCGACACCGCCGTGCACCAGATGCGGGTCGGGTGCCGGCGGCTCCGCAGCGACCTGCGCACGTTCGCGGCGCTGGTCGAGCCGGAGTGGGCCCGGCCGCTGCGCGACGAGCTGAGGTGGCTGGCGGGCGTGCTGGGCGCGGCCCGCGACGCGGAGGTGCTGCGGGCCCGGCTACGCCGCACGGCCGCCGCCGACCCGGTCTGCCCGCTCGACCCCGCGGCGGTGGAGCGCCTCGACGCGGCGCTGGCCACGCGCGAGTCCGCGGCCCTGGCCGCCGTGGCCGAGGCGCTGCGCTCCCCGCGCTACCTGGCGCTCGTGGAGATCCTGCTGACGGCGGCCCGGGCGCCCCGGCTGACCGCCGCGACCGGCGGGCCGGCCACGGAGGTGCTGCCCCGGCTGGTGGCCCGGCCGTGGCGGAAACTGGTGCTGGGCGACCGGAGCCACGGCGGCGCGGCGGACCTCGACCCGCTCGGCCCCGACGAGCGGTGGCACGCGGTGCGGATCGCCGGCAAGCGGGCCCGGTACGCCGTCGACGCGGTCGCCCCGGTGCTGGGCGGCGGCGCGCCGAAGCTCGCCCGGGCGCTGGCCCGGGTGCAGAATCTGCTCGGCGAGCATCAGGACGCGGCCGTGGCCGCGCAGACCTGGCTCGACATCGCCCGGGCCGAACCGTCCGACCACACCCTCGCGGTCACCGCGGGGCGGCTGATGGAGCGGGAGCGGGCGGCCATCTCCGCGGCCCGGGCCGAGTTTCCGGCGGCCTGGCGGCGGGCGACGAAGGGAAGCCGGACGAAGTGGCTACCGTGACACCCATCCGGGCCGCGGGTGGGGTGGTGTGGCGACCGGCGGCGGTCGGCGTCGAGGTCTGCGTGGTGCACCGGCCGCGCTACGACGACTGGTCGCTGCCGAAGGGCAAGCTGGACCCGGGCGAGCGCCCGCTCGCCGCGGCGGTACGCGAGGTGGCGGAGGAGACCGGCGTACGGGCCGTGCCGCAGGTGCGCCTGCGCTCGATCGGCTACCGCAGCGACGGCCGGCCCAAGGTGGTGGACTTCTGGTCGATGGTGGCGGTCGGCACGGGCGGCTTCCAGCCGGACACCGAGGTCGACGGGATGCGCTGGCTGCCCGCCACCGAGGCGGCCGAGCTGGTGAGCTACCCGCACGACGCCGGGGTGCTGCGCCAGTTCGCCGAGCTGCCACCGGTCACGGCCGTGCTGACCCTGGTACGGCACGCCCAGGCCGGCAAGCGGGCCACCTGGTCCGGGCCGGACTCGGCCCGCCCGCTCGATCCGACCGGGCTCGACCAGGCCCGGGCGCTGGCCCCGCTGCTGGCGCTGACCCGGCCCGGACGGCTGCTCTCCGCCTCGCCCCGGCGCTGCGTACAGACCCTCGACCCGCTCGCCGGCCTGCTGGACCTGCCGATCGAGGTCGACTCCGCCTTCGACGAGCCGAAGCCGGGGCAGGAGTTGGAGGAGAACGCCCTGGCCGCCGCGGGGCGCCTGGCCGAGCTGGCCCTGACCGGCGCCCCGGCGGCGGTCTGCAGCCAGGGCAAGGTGATCCCGGTGGCGCTGGCCCGGTTCGGCGGTACGCCGGAGGACTACCCGACCCCGAAGGGCGGGGCCTGGCTGCTGGCGTTCGCCGGGGACCGGCTGGTCGGCGCCGACCCGCTCTGACGCTCGGGCCGGCGCGTGCGGTGGGCCCCGGACAGCGCTGACGGGCGCCCCCGGCGGTACCGGAGAGCGCCCGTCGTGCGGTGTACGGCGGCGGCGTCAGCGCCGCGTGGTCGCCTTCTTGGCCGGCGCCTTCTTCGCCGGAGCCTTCTTCGCGGCGCTGGCCCGCGCCGTCGTCTTGGCGGCCGTGGTCTTGGCGGCCGTGGTCTTCTTGGCCGTGGCGGTCTTCTTCGCCGGGGCGGTCTTCTTGCCCGCGGCGGCCTTGGTGGCGGTCGTCTTGGCCGGAGCGGCCTTCTTGCTGGGGGCCGCCTTCTTGGTGGCGGTCGCGGTGGCGGCCGCCGTCTTCTTCGCGGCGGTGGTGCTCTTCGGCGCCCGGCCGCTGGCGACCATGTCCTTGAAGCCGGCGCCCGGCCGGAACGCCGGCACCGACGTCTTCTTGACCTTCACCGCCTCGCCCGTACGGGGGTTGCGCGCTGTTCGCGCTCCCCGGACACGCTTTTCGAACACTCCGAAACCGGTGATCGCCACGCGGTCCCCCTTGGCGACCGCGGCCTGAACCTCGGTGAGGACCGCGTCGAGCGCCGTCGTCGCCGTCTTCCGATCCCCCAGACGCGCGGCGAGAGCCTCGATGAGCTCGGCCTTGTTCACGACTTCCCTCCCGTATGTGCAACTGGACTCAACGCGAGCCATTCTGCGCGCACGGTATGCCCTGTGCCACCGGGACACAAACATCTGCTCGAAAAAAGCCGTTGTGTCGTAACGGATTCGCCCCCACCGGCGGGGCCGATGGGGGCGAAAAGCGCTCCGGTGCTGGCGTACGGGCTATCCCACGAGGGGCAGGAAGGGGGCCCGCTGGCGCTCGAAGGCCGTGATGTCCGCCTCATGCCGGAGGGTCAGTCCAATGTCGTCCAAGCCCTCCATGAGGCGCCAACGGCTGAAGTCGTCGAGCGGGAAGCTCCAGGTGGAGTCCCCGACCCGGACCTGGCGGGCGGTCAGATCGACGGTGACGGGCGCCGCCGGGTCCGCCTCGACCAGATCCCAGATTTCTTCGACGGCCTTCAATTCAAGCTCGACCGGCAGGAGGCCCTCCTTGAGCGCGTTCCCACGGAAGATGTCCCCGAAGCGAGGGGCAATCACGACCCGGAAGCCCCAGTCGCGCAACGCCCACACGGCGTGCTCGCGCGACGACCCGGTGCCGAACTCCGGGCCGGCCACCAAAATCGACGACCCAGAATAAGAAGAATCGTTGAGCACGAATTCGGGGTCCTCGCGCCAGGCGCTGAACAGACCGTCGGCGAATCCGGTACGGGTCACCCGCTTGAGGTACACGGCGGGAATGATCTGATCCGTATCCACATTGGAACGGCGCAGCGGTACGGCGGTGCCGGTGTGCACGGTGAACTTGTCCATCAGGTGTCAGCCCCTCACAGGTCGGCCGGCGCGGCCAGCCGGCCCACCACGGCGGTGGCGGCGGCGACCGGTGGCGAGACCAGGTGGGTACGCCCGCCCCGGCCCTGCCGGCCCTCGAAGTTGCGGTTGGAGGTCGAGGCGGAGCGCTGCCCCGGGGTGAGCGTGTCCGGGTTCATGCCCAGGCACATGGAGCAGCCGGCGAAGCGCCACTCGGCGCCGGCGTCGACGAAGACCTTGTCCAGCCCCTCCTGCTCGGCCGCCTCGCGTACCGCGGCGGAGCCGGGTACGACGAGCATCCGTACCCCGTCGGCGACCTTGTGGCCGCGCAGCACGTCGGCGGCGGCCCGCAGGTCCTCCAGCCGGCCGTTGGTGCACGAACCGACGAAGACCACGTCGATCGGCACGTCCCGCAGCCGGGTGCCGGGCCGCAGGTCCATGTACTCCAGGGCGCGGCGGGCGGCGGTGCGCTCCGCGTCGGTGCCGAACTCCTCCGGGTCCGGCACGGCGGCGTCGAGCGCCGTGCCCTGGCCCGGGTTGGTGCCCCAGGTGACGAACGGGCTGATCCGGCTGGCGTCGAGGGTCACCTCGGTGTCGAAGACCGCACCCTCGTCCGTGGGGAGCGTGCGCCAGTACGCCAGCGCGGCGTCCCAGTCCGCGCCCCGCGGGGCGTTGGGGCGGCCCTTGAGGTACGCGAAGGTGGTCTCGTCGGGCGCGATCATGCCCGCCTTGGCGCCCCACTCGATGGACATGTTGGCGATGGTCATCCGCCCCTCCATGGAGAGCCTGCGGATCGCCTCGCCCCGGTATTCCACGATGTGGCCGCGGCCGCCGCCGGTACCGACCTGGGCGATGAGCGCCAGCACCAGGTCCTTCGCGGTGACGCCGGGGCGCAGCTCGCCGGTCACGTTGACCGCCATGGTCTTGGGACGGGCCTGCGGCAGCGTCTGGGTGGCGAGCACGTGCTCGACCTCGCTGGTGCCGATGCCGAAGGCCAGCGCGCCGAACGCGCCGTGCGTGGCGGTGTGCGAGTCGCCGCAGACGATCGTCAGGCCGGGCTGGGTGAGCCCCAGCTGCGGGCCGATCACGTGCACGATCCCCTGGTTGTCGTCGCCGAGCGGGTGCAGCTTGACGCCGAACTCCGCGCAGTTGCGGCGCAGTGTCTCGATCTGCGTACGCGAGGTCGGGTCGGCGATGGTCAGCAGGTCGCCGCGGCGCTCGCGGTACGCCGGGTCGGCGTAGCCGGTGGGCGTGTTGTGGTCCTCGGTCGCGAGGGTGAGGTCGGTACGCCGCACCCGGCGGCCGGCCAGTCGCAGCCCGTCGAAGGCCTGCGGGCTGGTGACCTCGTGCAGCAGGTGCAGGTCGATGAAGAGCAGATCCGGCTCACCATCGGCGGATCGCACCACGTGAGCGTCCCAGACCTTCTCGGCCAGGGTCCTGGGCGATGTTGGTTTGGAAGTGACTCCCACCATCTGGACATCCTAAATTCTGGGAGGTATGTTTCGGCTTGTGGGACACAGTATGAGTGGTGTCGGCGTTCTCGACAAGGCGGTGGTCATCCTGGCCGCCTGCGTCGACGGCGCCAGCCTCGCCGAACTCGTCGAGCGCACGAAGCTGCCGCGGGCCACCGCGCACCGGCTCGCGCAGGCCCTGGAGATCCACCGGATGCTGGTACGGGACACCCAGGGCCGCTGGCGGCCGGGGCCCCGCCTGGGCGAGCTGGCCAACGCCGCCCCCGACGTGCTGCTGACCGCCGCCGAACCGCTGCTCGCCGCGCTGCGGGACGCCACCGGCGAGAGCGCCCAGCTCTACCTGCGCCGCGCCGACGAGCGCATCTGCGTCGCCGCCGCCGAACGGGCCAGCGGGCTGCGCGACACCGTGCCGGTCGGCTCGGTGCTGCCGATGACCGCCGGTTCCGCGGCACAGGTGCTGCTCGCCTGGGAGCCGCCGGAGGCGGTCATGCCGCTGCTGCCCCGCTGCAAGTTCACCGGTCGTACCCTCGCCGAGGTGCGGCGCCGGGGCTGGTCGCAGAGCGTCGCCGAACGCGAGCCGGGGGTGGCGAGCGTCTCGGCGCCGATCCGGGACCGCACCGGCCGGGTGATCGCCTCGATCAGCGTCTCCGGCCCGATCGAACGGCTCGGTCGCCGACCCGGCGAGCGGCACGCCATGGCGGTCGTCCGAGCCGGCCAGCGCCTGAGCGGCCTGTAAAACCCCCCAGCCTCGCCGATCTAGGGCAAATCCGGGTGAGTTGATCTCCAATCACTCAGATTTGCCCTAGATCGACGCGTGCTTCGCCGCGAATCGGCGCGCATGGGACGGCGTACGGCGGGTAAAGGCAGAAACGAGAGCGACCCGCGTCACCGGAGTGACGCGGGTCGTCGTGCTGTAGCCCCGACCGGATTCGAACCGGCGCTACCGCCTTGAGAGGGCGGCGTCCTAGGCCGCTAGACGACGGGGCCAGGACTTTCCTTGGTGGTGCTCGGTCTTGCTTGCCTTGCCAGCTTACTAGATCTTGCCGTGGTGCCCTCTTGCGGGTCTTGCCTACCAGCTCCACCCTCTCGGGCGGCGCCGCTGGACTCTACCAGAGACCAACTTCCGATGTCTTTGTGGACATCGGCAGCTGGGGTACCAGGACTCGAACCTAGACTAACTGAACCAGAATCAGTTGGGCTGCCAATTACCCCATACCCCATTGGTGCCTTTCGGCGCCGAGAAAGAACTTTACCGGACCCGCTGCCGCCGACCAAATCGGGTCGGCGGCAGGCGCCGTAGCTGCGCCAGACGCCGGACGGTGAGGTCACCGTCACGGTCAGGCCAGCGTCACCACCGGGTTCGACAGTTCCCCGATGCCGTCGATACGCACCGTCACGGTATCCCCGTCGGTCAGCGGGCTAACCCCCGCCGGGGTCCCGGTCAGGATCACATCTCCGGGCAACAGGGTCATCACGTGTGAGATGTAGGACACCAGGGTCGGGATGTCGAAGATGAGGTCTTTCGTCCGCCCGAGCTGGCGAACCTCCATCTCGTCCGGGTTCCGGCCCACCTCGCACCGGATCTCCAGGTCGCTGACGTCCAGGCCGGTGCTGATCCACGGGCCGAGCGGGCAGAACGAGTCGAAGCCCTTGGCCCGGGTCCACTGCCCGTCCGACCGCTGCAGGTCCCGCGCGGTCACGTCGTTCGCGCAGGCGTACCCGAAGACGGCCTGCTGGGCGGCGGCCCGGTCGGCGCGACGGGCGCCCGGCGGGCCGATGATCACCGCGAGTTCGGCCTCGTGCTCGACCTGCTTCGACTGCACGGGCAGCCGGATCGCGTCCCGGGGACCGATCACCGACGTCGACGGCTTGAGGAAGAGCAGGGGCTCGGCCGGAACCTCGTTGCCGAGTTCCGCCGCGTGCTCGGCGTAGTTGCGCCCCACACAGACGACCTTGCTGGGCAGGATCGGCGAGAGCAGCCGCACGTCGGCCAGCGCCCAGCGGGCGTTGGTGAGCTTGATCTCCCCGAACGGGTGGCCCTCGATCTCGGCGATCGTGAGGCCCTCGGGGCCGGCGTCCGGCTCCCCCTCGACGACGCCGAACGACATTCCCTTGGCATGAGCAAAACGAGCGATACGCACCCGGCCAATCTATCCCCACCAGCGCGTCCGTCACGGCCGGTGCCGGCGCGCCGGCACCCTACCGCAGGGGTACGCGCAGGCGGCCGAGTTCGATACTTCCGACCCGTCCGGGTACGCGCCGCTCCTAGCGTGCGGCTTGGGAGGTCTCGATTCTCATGGTTGCATCGACCCGGAAGCACACGCTGGTGGCGGCGGGTTTCCTCGCCGCCGCCGTGGGAGCCGGAGCCACGCTGGGAGCCGGAACCGCGGTGGGAGCCGGAACCGCGGTGGGAGCCGGAACCGCGGTGGGAGCCGGAACCGCGGTGGGAGCCGGAACCGCACCGAGCCTCGGCCTGGCCGCGCCCCCGCTCCCGCCCCCGCTGGTCAGCGTCGCGGTGGCGCCGGTCTCGGCCGCGACACCCGAGTACCGGATCCAGATCCGCAACGGCAGCGCCGGAGCCGTCGACGCCACGGTCCGGCAGGAGTTGCCGGCGGGCGCGGCGGCGACCGAGATCAGCGACGGCGGGCGGGCGGTACCGACCGGCGGGCGCGGAATCGCCAGTGGCGCGCCGGGCGGCACCGCCGCGGCGGGCGGCGCCGACCGGGGCATGACCGAGGTGATCTGGCAGCTGCGGTTGCCGGCGGGCGCTACGAAGACGCTGACGACCACGCTGGCGGCGCCACCCGGTCCCGCCACGCTCACGGCCCCGGCCTGCGCCTTCGTCGGCGGTGGGCAGATGCCCTTCGACTGTGCCTCGGCCACCTGGGACCCCACCCTGAACCGTCCGGCGGACGCCGCACCGCCCTGGTGGCAGCGGCCGGCCGTCATCGGCGGGATCGTCGCCGGGCTCGCGGTGCTCGCCACGCTGGTCGGGCTCGCGCGCCTGGTCTGGCAACGGCGGGCCAAGCTGCGCCGGGCGGAGAGCCGGCAGCGCGCCGGGGTCGCGACCTACGACCCCCAGGCGTCGCGCGGCACCCTCTATCCGCGGCCGTCCGCGCCCCGGCTGGTCACCCACCGCCGCACCCCGCCGGTGTGGCTGGTGGTGAGCGCCGCGCTGGCGATCCTCGCGGGTGTGGTGACCGGCGCCGTCTGGACCGCCACCAGCCGGGTCTCGGCCATCAGGGCCGACCGGCAGCCGACCAGCGGGGCGTGGGTCGGCACCAGCCAGGTCGGCGGGGTGGGCGTACCGCTGCGCGAGTCGGCGTTCGAGTTCACCCTCTACCGGCTGGCCTGCCCGGAGACCGGCTCCGGCGCGAAGCAGCAGTGCCAGGCGACGGTCGGGCTGCACAACGTCAGCCAGCAGAGCCAGCCCTGGTACGGCTCGTTGCAACGGGCGTACCAGCCGGGCGGCACCTGGGTCCCGGCCGACGAGGAGGCGACCCGGGCGGTCAACAGCGGGCGGGACCTCTTCACCGTGCCCGTCGCGCCGGGCGAACGGATGCTCGTCCCGCTGGTCTTCACCATGCCCGGGCGGGAGCCGCCGAGCCAGATCGAACTGCGCAGCGCGGTCTTCTCGGCCGGGGTACGGGTCAACGTCTGACCGGGTACGGGCCGCACCGGCGACCCCGGAAGCGGCCCGTACGCTGGAGCGGTGAGTCAGGTACATCCGGCCGGCGGGCAGGCGGGCGAGGCCGTGCTCACGTACCCGGGCGGGGTGACCCGGCTCGCCGCCCGGAGCTGGCAGGCCCGCGCCCGTGCCCACGCCGAGCGGGCCGACGCCCTTACCGCCGCCCACCGCGGTCGGCGGGCCAACCGCGAGCGCCACGCGATCGAGGACTTCCTCTACGACTACTACGGCACCCGCCCGGCCGTGCTGCGTCGCTGGCACCCGGGCGCCGGCACCGTCCTGGAGCCGGCGGCGGAGGCACCGACCCCGCACGCGGCCTGGCGCTGGTACGCGACCGACCCCGACGGCGCGGTGCGCCTGGACCGGGACCGGTTCCTGGCGGAGCGGGGCGAGTCCGTCGAGTTCATCCACCGGCTGCTCGCCGCCACCGCGGCCCGACCCGCCTTCACCGGCTGCTTCGGCCTGCACGAGTGGGCGATGGTGTACCGCCAGCGCGAGCACCGGCACCCGCTGCCGCTGCGGCTGGGCCAGCGGGGCACCGACGCGGTGGTGGAGTCGCACCAGATCCGCTGCACCCACTTCGACGCGTTCCGGTTCTTCACCCCCGAGGCGGTCGGCCTCAACCGGCTCCAGCCGACCCGGGCCAGCCAGGTCGACCTGGAGCAGCCGGGCTGCCTGCACGCCTCGATGGACTGCCACAAGTGGGCGACGAAGCTCGGCCCGGCCGTCCCCGGTGAACTCGCGCTGGACTGCTTCCAGCTCGCCGGGGAGGTCCGGCTGCTGGACATGCGGGCCTCGCCGTACGACCTCTCGTCGTACGGCCAGCCCGCCGTGGCGATCGAGACCCCCGAGGGCAAGGCCGAGTACGTCGCCCGCCAGCGCGACCTGGCCCGCCGGGCCGGCGAGTTGCGCGTCCGCCTGATCGCCGTCTGCGAGACGCTGCTCGCCCAGCCCGGGTCCTGACCCTTCCGGCGTCGGCGCCCGCGGCGTCCGGCCCCTCCCGAAGCCGACGGCGTCCGAGGTCACGGATCAGGGTTCAGGGCCGGCGGGCCTCGATCAGGGCCGGCGGGCCTCGATCAGGAAGCGCTCGGCGTGCGCCACGAACGGCCCTTCGCGGCCGATCCGCTCGTGCAGCTCGGCGAGGCGGGGACGGTACCGCTCGACGCTGAAGCCGGGCACGATCCAGATCACCTTGCGCAGGAAGTGCACCACCGCGGCGACGTCGAAGAACTCCATCCGCAGCGACTCGGCGCGCAGGTCGACCACGCGCAGCCCGGCCGCCTCGGCCTCGGCGACCGCGTGGCCCGGGTCGCGGACCCGCCCGACCGGCCGCGGGCCCAGCACGAACTCGGCCAGCTCCCGTACGGTGCCGGGTCCGACCTGCTGGGACAGGTACCTCCCGCCGGGGCGGAGCACCCGGGCCACCTCCGACCAGACGGTGACGACGGGATGCCGGCTGACGACGAGGTCGAAGGAGCCGGTCGCGAACGGCAGCGCCGCGTCGTCGGCCGCCTCGACCACCGTCCCGCCCAGCGGGCGCAGCCGGCGGCGGGCGATCTCGAGGTTCGGCCGCCAGGACTCGGTGGCCACCAGCAGCGCGGGTGGGTGCGGGATCCCGGCGAGCACCTCCCCGCCGCCGGTCTGGACGTCCAGGGCCGCCGTCGCGCCCGCCATCCGCTCGCCGAGCAGCCGCGAGTAGCCCCACGACGGGCGTTCCTCGGTGGCCCGGCCCTCGAACCAGGAGAAGTCCCACCCCTCGACGGGTACGGACGCTCCCTCGGCGAGCAGTTCCTCGAAGGTGGCGGGTCGGCTCATCCCGCGAGTCTCGCCCCGCCCCGGTACGCCCGCCACCGCTTTCCCGCCGGCCGCGATCAGCGCGGGCACCACCGGCCGCGATCAGCGCGGGCACCACCGGCCGCGATCAGCGCAGGCACCACCGGCCGCGATCAGCGCAGGCACCACCGGCCGGCCGTGAGTGCCCACCGCCGGGGGTGCTACTCCCCGTCGGCGCGGCGCAGCCGCTTGACCTCGCCGCGCCGCTTCTTGTCGGCGATCCGCCGCTCCTTCGACGCGCGGGACGGGCGGGTCGGCCGGCGCGGCGGCGGGGGCGCCTTGATCGCCTCACCCACCAGCGAGGCGAGGCGCGCCTCGGCGGCCTGCCGGTTCTGCAACTGGCCGCGGTGCTCCGACGCCGCGATCGTCAGTACGCCGTCGACCAGCCGGTTCGCGAGCCGGTCCAGCGCCCGCTCCTTGAGGTCGTCGGGGAGCACCGCCGAGCCGGCCAGGTCCCAGGAGAGTTCCACCCGGGAGTCGGCCGTGTTCACGCCCTGCCCGCCCGGACCGCCGGAACGGGAGAACCGCCAGCTCAGCTCGCTCTCCGGGATCACCAGACCGGAGCGGATGGTCACCGGGGGCATGACGTCGTCCCGCGCCCGGCCGGATACAGGTCATCGGCCACGCACCGAGGCTAACGCCCGACGGGGTGACGTGAAGCCGCCATTTAATCGGGTTGGCGCGCGGCCCGCCGCGACGGCATGCTGTGACCCGTGCTGATCAGGGATGCCACCGCAGCGGGCTGGCCGGCCATCTGGGCGTTCATGCGTCCCATCGTCGCGTCCGGCGAGACCTTCTCCTGGGACCGCGACATCTCCCCGGAGCGCGCCCGGGCGTACTGGCTGCACGAGCGGCCGCCCGGCCGTACCGTCGTGGCCGTCGACCCCGACGGCACGGTGCTCGGTACCGCGGAGCTGCACCCCAACCACGGCGGGCCCGCCGCACACGTCGCGAACGCCGGCTTCATGGTCGATCCGGCGCACTCCGGCCGGGGCGTCGGCCGCGCGCTGGGCGAGCACGTGGTGGCCCGGGCCCGCGCCGACGGGTACCGGGCGATGCAGTTCAACGCGGTGGTGGAGAACAACACCCGCGCGGTCGCGCTATGGCGGTCGCTCGGCTTCGAGGTGCTCGCCACCGTGCCGGAGGCGTTCCACCATCCGCGGGACGGCTACGTCGGGCTGCACGTCATGTACCGCCGCCTCTGAACCGATCCGCGAGCCCGGGCGGTCGCTACAGGATGTTCACCGCACGGGCGATCACCAGCGCGACCACCAGCAGCGACACCGCGGACTGCAGCATCATCGCGACCTTCGCCCAGCGGGCGAGCGGCAGCGTGTCCGTCGGGCTGAACGCGGTCGAGTTGGTGAACGACAGGTAGAGGTAGTCCAGGAAGACCGGTCGCCAGTCGGCCGGGGCCAGCTCGGGCGCGGTCATCTGGGGGAAGAGCAGATCCGGGTACGGCCGCCGCACGTTCGCCCGCGCCGCCGGCCCACCCCGGTCGAGCTGCCAGTACCAGAGCGCGAAGGCCAGGACGTTGGTCAACCAGATGGTGGCCCCGTTGACCAGTACCGCCGACGGGGGCGTGCGGGTCTCCGTCCCAGCGAGGACCAGCAGCACGATCAGCCGGCCGGCGGACCAGAACAGCGCCACCGTGGCCACCCCGACCAGCGCGAGTTCGGCCACCCGTACCACGGACGACTCCCGGTTCATCCGGAACGGGTTGACCGCGAGCAGCACGGCCAGCAGCAGCCCCTCGACCGCGGGCAGCAGCCACTTCGGATCGAAGGCCAGCTTCTGCGGGGTGGCCAGTTGCAGGGCGATGGCGACCAGGATCGCCACCACCACCGGCCAGCGGTGCTCGCCGCGGTGCGGCCGCCGCCACGCCGGTACGGTCGGCCCCGCCCCCGACGCCGGCCCGGACGCCGCGGGCGACGGCGCGCCCGAGGCCGTGCCGGGCGGTACGGTCTCGTCGCCGGCGCCGGGCTCGCTGCTCATGCTGGCATTGTGGCCCGCGCCCGGCTCGGCCGCTCGACGCGGTCGGACCTGCGGCGGCTGGGCCGGCCAGCGCCGGCAGGCGGCGGCGACCGGCGGCGGCGCGCGACCGTCAGCCGCCCTTACCGATGATCGTGTCGGCGACCTGCTGGACCTGCTCGATCGGGATGGCGAAGCCGATGCCGATCGAGCCGCTGCCGTCGATGGTGGCGATGGCGGTGTTCACCCCGACCACCTCGCCCCGGGCGTTGACCAGCGGCCCGCCGGAGTTGCCCGGGTTGATCGACGCGTCGGTCTGCACCGCCGAGTGCCGGCTGTTGCCGAGCTTGACCTGGCGGTCCAGGGCGCTGACGATGCCGGCCGTGACCGTGCCGGGCAGGCCGAGCGGCGAGCCGACCGCGAGCACGGGCTCCCCCACCCGGGTCGCCCCCGGCTTGGCCAGCGGCAGCGGGGCCAGCCCGGCCGAGGGCGGTACCCGCAGCACCGCGATGTCGCTGCTCGGGTCGCGCCCCACCACCTGCGCCGCCATCTGACGGCCGTCCGGGGTCTGCACCATCACCGAGGAGCCGTTGCCCCGGGCGATGATGTGGTCGTTGGTCACCACGTGCTGCACGTCGTCGAGGGCGAAGCCCGAGCCCGTTGCGGTACCGCCGGAGCCGTTCACGGTGATCGACACGACCCCCGGTACGGCCGCTGCCGCCGCCGCGACCATGTCGGCCGGTACGGGTGCCGCGGCCGACGCCGCCGGTCCCGGCTTCTCCTGGCTGGAGGCCCAGTCACCGGCGATGGCGCCGGAGGTGGCGGAGATGGCGACCACCGCCAGCGTGGCCAGCAGGGCCATCCGCCACCGCGCGCCCCTCGCCGCGGCGAGCGGGCCGTACGCCCCCGCGTCGGGCCGGCCGGCGCCGCCCGGTTCGAGGTCCGGCGAGATGAACCACGGGCCGCGGGGTTCGCCGAGGCCGCTCTGTGTTGCCATCGTTCACGCTCCTCGTCCGCTCGGTTGCTGCTGGTCACTCGGTGCGCAATTCAGGGCAGCCGGGAGAACCACCTCATCGAGCCGGCCGCCGCCGCCAGGGCCAGGAGCAGGCCGAAGCCGATGAACCGGGCCGAGATGTCCTGCCGTTCGGTGCGGTACCCCACCGAGGTGCCGATGTCCTCGTAGACCGCGCGCAGCTCCTCGCTGGTACCCGCCTCGTGGTACCCGCCGCCGGTCTCGTCGGCGACCGCCTTGAGGGTCTGCCCGTCCACCGGCACCCGGATCGGCCGGCCGCCCCGGTCCACGTAGCCGCCCGGCGTGCCGAACGAGATCGTGTGCACCGGCACCTTGGCCTGTACCGCGTCGGAGGCCGCCGCCATCGGGTCGCGGCCCGAGGTGTTCGCGCCGTCGGAGAGGAGCACGATCCGGGCCGGTGGCGGGTCCTTCGCCGCCCGGCTGTCGATGTTCTTCACCGCCACGAGGGAGGTGTTGATGGCCTCGCCGATCGCGGTCCCCTGCACCCCGGTGCTGCCCTCGGCGAGGCGCCGGATCCCGGTGTGCAGCGCCGAGCGGTCCGTGCTCGGCGGGACCAGCACGGCCGCGCTGCCGGCGAAGGCCACCAGCCCGACGTTGAACTCGTCCGGCAGCGCGTCCACGAACCGGTGCGCGGCGGCCTTCGCCGCCTCCAGCCGGTCGGGGTCCACGTCGTTGGCGAGCATCGAGGTGGAGACGTCCACCGCCACCACCACGGTGGCCCGCTCGCGCGGTACCCGTACGTCGGCGGTTGGTCGTGCGAAGCCCACCACCAGCAGCGCCAGCATGGCCAGGAAGAGGCCCGCCGGTACGTGCCGCCGCCAGGCCGGGCGCTCCGGCGCGACCCGGTCGAGCAGGCGCAGGTTGGTGAAGCGTACGGCGTACCGGCTGCGCCGGCGCTGCGCGACCACGTACGCCACCGCGAGCGCGGCGACGCCCAGCAGGAGCAGCAGCCGCCACGGGGACTGCCAGGTCATGTTCCACCTCCCCCACCGACGTGCACCGGCTGCCGGGACCGGTTGGCGCCCGCGAGCCGGCGTTGCGCGTGTACGTGCCGGACGATGTCCGCGGTCCAGTCCCGGTCGGTACGCAGCGGCAGGTGGTTCGCGCCGGCCCGGCGCAGCGACCGCCGGACCGCCTCGCGCTGGGCCGCCGCCGCCTCGGCGTACCGTTGCCGCAGCCGCGCGTCGCCGCTGTCGACCTCGCGCCGCCGGCCGCTCTCGGGGTCGACCAGGGTGATCACCCCGACGTCCGGCAGCTCCCACTCCCGGGGGTCGGTCACCTCGACCGCCAGCACCTGATGGCGCGCGGCGAGCCGCCGCAGCGGCACCTCCCAGGCGGGGATACCCGTCTCCCGCTCCGGCAGTCCGTCGAGGAAGTCGGAGACCACCACGACGAGCCCGCGCCGGGCCACCGCGCGGCGCAGCGCGTCCAGCGCGTCGGCGAGCGCGGGCGCGGACGCCGGCATGGGCGCGGGGCCGGCCGTCGGCATGCGTCCGGACGCCCTCGCGGCCGCCGGCATGGGCCCGGTCGCCCGGGCGGGCGCGGTACCGGCGGTACCGCCGCGCGGGGCCGCCATGAGCGCCCGCAGCAGGCTCAGCAGGTGCTGGCGCCCGCCCCGGGCCGGAAACCGCCGCACGCCGTCGCCCCCGAGCAGGTACGCGCCGAGCCGGTTGCCGGCGCCGGCGGTGAGGAACCCGACCGCGGCGACGGCGGCCACCGCCAGCTCCCGCTTCTCCAGCTCGGCCGTGCCGAAGTCCATGCTCGCCGTGGCGTCCACCAGCAGCCAGGTGGAGAGTTCCCGGTCGGCGTCCACCTCGCGTACGTGCGGCAGCGCGGTCCGGGCGGTGACGGCCCAGTCCATCCGGCGTACCTCGTCCTCGCCGGGCCGGTACTCGCGGCTGCCGGCGAACTCGCTGCCCGAGCCGGGCAGCAGCCCCTGGTACTGCCCGTGCAGCAGCCCGTCGAGCCGGCGCGTGACGGCCAGTTCCAGCCGACGCAGCCGGTGCTCCGGCGCCAGCTCGCGCAGCGTCGGGTCCCGGTCCACGCCGACGGGCCGCCGGTCCCGGGCGCCACCGGCCGTCACGCCACGACCTCCCGGCGGGTAGCCGTACCGCCGTCTCCGCGCGTACTCATGCCACCGCCAGTCCGGGCTGCCGCTCGTCCTGGATCGGCGCGACGCGCGGCGGCGGTACCGCCTCGACGAGCCGGCGCATGATCTGCTCGGCGGCGATCCCGTCGGCGACCGCGTCGAAGGAGAGCACCAGCCGGTGGGACATCACGTCCACGGCGAGTTCCCGCACGTCCTCGGGGAGGACGTAGTCCCGGCCGCGCAGCATCGCCTGCGCCCGGGCGGCGGAGACCAGTCCCAGGGTGGCGCGCGGGCTGGCCCCGTACGCGAGCAGCCCGGCGATGTCCGGCAGCCCGAACCGGGCGGGGTCGCGGGTGGCCAGGACCAGTCGGACGACGTACTCGGCGATGGCGTGGTGCACGAAGACGTTGGCGGCCTGCTGTTGCAGGGCGAGCAGCCGGCCCGGTTCGAGCACCGGGCGGGCCCGGGGCCGGTCGGCGCTCATCCGGTAGAGGATCGCCAGCTCGTCGGCGTCGCTCGGGTAGTCGACCGTCACCTTCATCAGGAAGCGGTCCCGCTGCGCCTCGGGGAGCTGGTAGACCCCCTCGGACTCGATCGGGTTCTGGGTGGCCAGGACGAGGAAGGGCTCCGGTACGGGATAGCTCCGCCCGCCGATGGAGACCTGGCGCTCGGCCATCGCCTCCAGCAGCGCCGACTGCACCTTCGCCGGGGCGCGGTTGATTTCGTCGGCGAGGACCAGGTTCGCCATCACCGGCCCCAGCTCGACGTCGAAGTCCTCCTTCGACGCGCGGTAGATGCGGGTGCCGACGATGTCCGACGGCACCAGGTCCGGGGTGAACTGGATCCGGGAGAAGGTACCGCCGACGGCGGTGGCGAGGCTCTGCGCCGCGAGCGTCTTGGCCACGCCGGGCACGCCCTCCAGGAGGCAGTGCCCGTCGGCCAACAGCGCGGTCAACAGCCGCTCGACCAGCCGGTCCTGCCCGACGATGACGCGTTTGACCTCGAATAACGTCTGTTCCAGGGCGGAGCCGGTGGACGTGGTCTCGACCGGCCTGGGCCCACTGATGCGGGTGTCCGACATGTCCGTCACGTTGCTTGCTTCCCCGCCTCGCGGGGGCCAAACATGGCAGACGTTTCACATTTTCCCGACCGGCCGGGGCCCCGGCCGAGAGGTCCACCACCGGCCGCGCCGGCCCCGGCGGGCCCGCCCGTGGGTGGGGCCGGGCGATCAGCGTACGGGCGAAAGCCGCAACCAGTCGGTCTCGCTCTCCGCGATACGGCGGCCGTCGAGGATGAGCACGGCGCGCGCGTACACCGCCGAACCCTTGACGAGCAGGATGTCGCTCCAGTGCACGTCGAAGCAGTACCCGCAGCGGAAGACCGTACGGGCGTCGTCGTCGACCCGGTGCACCCCGATCTCCACGTCGACCCGGCCGCCCCCGGCGACGTGGTCCAACGCGGCCGTACCGACGAACCGCCCCCAAACCGCGCCCCGGGCGGGCGAGTAGCGCAGCTGCACCGCCCCGAGGTGCACGTTGCTGAACCCCTCCGGCAGATGGTCGGTCCAGACCAGCTTGCGGGCGTGCACCGTGACCTTGTCGTAGCCACAGCCGCTGCGGTCCGGGTCGGCGCCGTCCGCCAGCGGCTCCGGCGGCAACGCCGGCGCCGGGGTGGCCTCGTGGTCGATCGGCGCCGGCGCCCAGAGGTCCCGCCACCGCCGCGGATCCTCGCCACACGCCTGCACGAACGCCTCGGTCAGCGCCCAGCTGGCCGGTCGCCGGCCGGTCTCGGCCGTGGAGAGGGCGCTCGCCGAGTATCCGGAGCGCGCGGCGAGCTGGCGCAGGGTCATCCCCCGCCGCTGCCGCAGTTCCCGCAGCGCGACGGCCAGGGCCGGCGAGGAGCCGCCCGGACCCGGGCCGCGTTCACCGGAAGACTGAACAGCCACGCGCTGAGCTGCGGGGCCGCGCCAGCCGTGTTCACCCGCGTTCGACTCCATCGCCATCCGATTCTGCCGGCCGGCCGGGAGCAGTACAACAGGATCTCCGGATGCCTCGGTCCACAGAGGAGAGCCATGCGCACACCTCGCACCCCGGGCGCGGTCGCGGCCACCGCGCCGCCGTCCGCGACCCGGCACGGCAACGACCCGGGCTCCGCGCCGACCCTCGGCCGCACGAACGGCGCCACCCGCTAGTGCCCGGTGGCCGGGGCCGGCAGCGGCACCCGGCCGGTCACCGCCGGTGCCCGCCGTGCCTCTTTCCCAGGAGCATGCCATGTCCACGTTCCTCCCCCCGCCGACCGTGCCGCCCCGCTCGCCGGTCCCGGTACCGCCCGCCGCCGCCACACCGCCCGGCGGGTTCGTACCGCCCCCAGGAGCCTGGCCCGGCGCCGGTCCGGCCGCCCCGGCCGCACCCCGTACGCTGCGGCTCTTCCTCGTCCGCCTGGTGTGGGAGGGGACGCTGTTCCTCCTGGGGCTCATCCTGAGCGCCGTGATCGCCATGGGGAGCGACCCCTTCGGCGCCCGGGGCGGCTTCTGGTTCAACTTTGCCAGCCTCGCGCTGGTGACCAGTGCCTTCGCGCTTTCGGCCCGGACCGCCACCCCCAACCTCGCGGTCGGCGCCCTGGCCGCGCTGGCCGGTACGATCTTCGGCAAGCTGCTGGTGGCCGGCTGGTCGGGGCTGCCCGCGGGCCTGGTCGCGATGCTCACGACGCTCGCCATCGGACTGTTCCTCGGTCTGGTCACCGGGCTCACCTCCGCACCGGCCTGGGCGGTGTCGCTGGCCGGTGCCGTCGGTGGCCAGGCGCTGCTGCTCTCGATGACGGGAGCGCAGCGGGCCTTCTTCATCGGCCAGGTCTACTCGGATCGGGGCAGCGGGGCGTCGTGGGCGTTGCTCGCCATCTTCGGTTCCCTGGCCGGCGGGGGACTCTGGCTCGTCCCCCAGGTACGCCGGACGCTGGGCGCCAACCGCACCGCCGCCGGCCCGGCCCGCGGCGGCCGGTACCGGTTGCTCGGGAGCCTCGTCGGGCTCGGCGGTTCCAGCCTGGTGGCCGGGCTGGGCGGGGTGGTGACCGCCTGGCACCTGGCGACCGCCGGCTACCTGAGCGACACCCTGCTCCCGCTCGCCGTCGGCGCCGCGCTCCTGGGCGGGGTCAGCGTCTTCGGTCGGCGCGGCGGGGTCGCGGGCACCATCCTGGCCTGCTTCCTGATCGTCCTGGTCCAGTTCGAGCTGTTCCAGTCGGAGGCGCCCGAGTGGGCGCGGGATGCCCTGCTCCCCACCATCGTCCTCCTGATCGGCCTGCTGGTGGGCTGGTTCTTCGAGCGGCTCGGCGGCCCGGAACCGGCGTCGGCCCTGCCCACTCCGGCCGGAGCCGCACCGCCGCCGGCCGTCGCGCCCGCCGCGCGGTACGGGCCGCCGTGGGCCGGGCCCGCCGCGGCACCGGTACCGCCGGCGACACCCATGCCCGCCGCGCCGCCGGCCGCCCAGCCCACCGCGGCCGAACCGCTCCCAGCGGAGCCGGCCGGGGCACCGACCGCGGCCGAGCCGACGACCGGCGCGGGGTCGACCGGCGCGGGGTCTAGCAGCGGCGAGGCGGCCGGCTCGGCGGAGGGAGGCACCACCCCGGCGACCATGCCGGTTGACCGCTGACGGCCGGGTTCGCACGTCCGTCGGACCCGGCCACACGGACGCCGGGCGGCCGGGGTGACCTCGCGTCGACCCCGGCCGCCCGCCGTTCGGCATCGCCGTCGCGACGCCGGTCGGTCTGCCGTACGAATCAGATCTCGTCGGCGTTGATGTGGAACTGCACGGTGGCGACCTCGGACGCCAGCCCGAGCCGTTCGAGGTCGGTGACGTCGATCCGGCCGTCGTCGTTGGCGTCCGGGACCTCGTCCGGCGCGTCGTCGTAGACGCCGTTGTGGTCGAGGTCGTCGACCACCGCGACGGTCAGCTCCGACCGCACGTCCTTGCCGAAGGCGGCCTCCCCGACGATCCAGTCGCCGACGATCTCGGCCAACTCCGCCCCCCGGTGGTTCACGCCGGTGAGGTTGAACAGGTTCGCCACGTTCGTGCCGGCGCCGTCCTCGTTGGTGGAGACGAGCGCCACCAGGCCCGGGAGCCGGTCGTCCCGGCCCGTGCCGAACCGGCCCGGGAACAGCGTGTCCGGCGACGGGGCGACGTCGTCATGCCCTTCCGGCCCGGTGAGCTGCGGCGCGGTGAACCCGGCGCGTTCGAGGCCGTCCTCGCCCGTGTACGAGACCCGCAGGTTGACCACCCAGCCGAGGCCGGCCACGCCGACGTTGTCGTTGCGCTCGGGGTTGAGGATCTCCACGTGCACCGGCTTGTCGAGCAGCCGGGACAGGGTGGCCGCCCGGCTCGCCGGCGCGCCCGCGCCCCGCCCGGCGGACGATTCCTCGCCCTCCTTCGAGGACCGGTCGCCGCTCTCCTCGGACGACCGGGCGTCCTCCTGGCCCTCGGACCCGTTCTCCTCGGACGACCGGGCGTCCTGCTGACCCTCGGTGCCGCTCTCCTCCGACGACCGGGCGTCCTCCTGACCCTCGGACCCGCTCTCCTCCGACGACCAGGCGTCCTCCTGGTCCGGCCAGCTCTCGTCGCGGTCCGCGGACCGGCTGTCGCCACCGTCGGAGTAGTCCCCGTCGTGGTCGCCCGGGCAGCCGCTGTCGCCGCCGTCCCGCTCCTCACCACCGCGCGCGGACGAGTCACCGCCACGCTCCTGGTACGACCCCTCGTCACCACGCTCCTGGTAGGACCCGTCGTCGCCCCGCGAGGAGCCGCCGTCCGAGTAGCTCTCGTCCTCCTCCCGGGCGGAGTCCTCGTCGCCGTGCATGCTCAGCCCGCCGCCGGCACCCGAGGTGCCCGCGTCGTCGCCCGTGGTCGAGCCCGCGTCGGCGCCCTGCGCCGGGCCGGTGCCGGCCTCCGTCGACCCCGCCGGGCCGCTGTCGGCCTGCGCCGACTCCGCCGGGCCGCTGTCGCCCTGTGCCGACTGCTCCGGACCGTTGCCGCCCTGCAACCAGTTCTGTTCCTCGTCCTGCCAGGAGTCGTCCTGGCCGCTCGACGAGCCATCGCTGCTGGTCGACGAGCTGTCGGTACCGCCGAGGCAGGGGCTGGCGGTGGCCTGGGGCTGGCTGGCGGCCGAGGACTCCGACGAGCCGTCGCCCCAACCCTGGGACGACTCCTCCCCGCCGCGCTTCTCGGCGGCGGAGCCGTCCTTGCGCTGCCCTTCGGCGTCGCCGCTCCAGTCACCGCTCGAACTGCTCTTCGACTCGCCGTTCGCCTCGCCGCTCTGGGTCCCGGTGCCCTCCTGACTCCAGGACGAGCTGCTGTCGGCGCGACGATCGGCACCGTCCGGCGGGTCCTCCGCGGCGCTTGCGATGCTTGCCCCACCGAGCCCCAATGCGACGGCGGCGACGATTCCAAGCCCGAAACGAGCGGCGTAACCCGCTCTTCCCGTGTTCGACATGAAAACCTCCGCTACTTGGTTCGGTACGATTCGTACCTTTTGCGGCGGCCGGGTTCCCGAAGACTTCTCCGGTATGCCTCGTACAGGAGGTGAATCGGCGACGCGTTTGCGCACCACCAGCGCAGACGTACACCGGGTACGGGCGTGCACAGCGGGTACGGCGCGGCCCAGGCGCTACCGGAGCGGCCCGGGCGGTACAAACGGCGTTGCCGGCCGGGAACCGGAAACCTTCACCGGATCACCACGAAACCGCCGTGGTCGCTGGTTAGCGTTCGGCCATGAGCACCCAGACCCTCGCGGGTCCACGGCTCGCCCGGCGCCGTGGCCCCGTCCTCACCCTGCTCTGCTGGCTCGCCGTGGCACCGCTGGCGCTCTGGGCCGTCGTCCGGCTCGGCGGGCTGGAGCGCGGTCCGCTGGTGCAGTTGGTGGCCTTCACCCCGTACGCCGCGGCGGCGAGCCCGCTCCCCCTCGTCCTCGCGCTCGCGCTGCGGCGCTGGGGGCCGGCGGCGCTCGCGACCCTGGCGGCGCTGGCGCTCGTGGGCGCGGTCGCGCCGCGCGCGATCGCGGACGACGGGACGGTGGCCTCCGGACCGGAGCTGCGCGTGCTCACGGCCAACGTGCTCGGCGGCGCGGGCGACCCGGCGGCCCTGGTGGGGCTGGTACGCGACGCCCGGGTCGACGTGCTGGCGTTGCAGGAGTTCGACCCGGGCACCGGCGCGGCGCTCGACCGGCTCGGCCTGGTCACGCTGCTGCCCTACCGGCAGCTCAACCCGGTCGCCGACGCCAGCGGGTCGGCGCTGTACAGCCGGTACCCGCTGACCGACGGCGGCGTGCGGCGCAACGCCGGCGGCTTCACCCAGGCGTACGGGACGCTGCGGGTCCCCGGCGCGCCGGCCGTACTGGTCGAGTCGGTGCACCCGGCGTCGCCCTACAGCCTGGCGATGCTGGACGACTGGCGCGACGACCTGCGGGCCGAACCGCCCGCCACGCCGCGTGGGCCGCTGCGGATCCTGGCCGGCGACTTCAACGCCACGCTCGACCACGCCCCGCTGCGCGACCTGCTGGACACCGGGTACGCGGACGCCGCCGCGACGGCCGGGGCCGGGCTGGCCGGCACCTGGGGCCCGTACGACGGGGACCCGATCCCGCCGGTGACCATCGACCACGTGCTGGTCGACCGGCGGATCGGGGTACGGCGCGTCGCGGTGCACCCGCCGGCGGGCAGCGACCACCGGCCGGTCCTCGCTGAGCTGACCCTGCCCGCCGGCTGAGCGGCGGGCGGCCGGAACCGGCCGGGCTGAGCGGCCGGCGGCCGGGACCGGCCGGCTGGACCGCCCAAGCGGGATGCTCCCCCGCCTCGGCCGGTACGGGCCCCTTGTCGCGGCGGAAGCGCCGGCAGGGGGCCGCCCCTCAGACCTCGGCGGTGGCCGGGGCAAGCCCGTAGGTCAGCGCGTCGACGAGCGCCTGCCAGCTCGCCTCCACGACGTTGGGGTGCACCCCGACGGTGGTCCAGCCCCGCCCGTCGCCGTCCGTCTCCACCAGCACCCGGGTGACGGCGCCGGTGCCGGTGCTCCCCTCCAGGATCCGCACCTTGTAGTCGGCCAGCTCGAACGTGCGCAGCTCCGGGTAGTGCCGGCACAGCCCGACCCGCAGCGCCTCGTCCAGCGCGTTGATCGGACCGTTGCCCTCCGCGGTGGCGATGACCCGCTCCCCGCGTACGCGGATCTTGACGGTCGCCTCGGAGACCACCGCACCGTCCTCGCGGTGCTCGACCAGCACCCGGTACGACTCCAGCGAGAACGGCCGCGGCGTCTCCCCGCCCGGCAGCTCCGAGCGGACCAGCAGCTCGAACGAGGCGTCGGCCGCCTCGAAGGACCAGCCGCCCGCCTCCAGGTCCTTGACCCGCTTGGTGATCCGGGACAGCGCCTCCGGATGGCCGGCCAGGTCCAGGCCGAGCTCGCGGCTCTTGAGCTCGATGCTGGCCCGGCCGGCCATCTCGGTCACCAGGATCCGCATGTCGTTGCCGACCACGCCGGGATCGACGTGGTTGTAGAGCAGCGGATCGACTTTGATCGCGCTCGCGTGCAGTCCCGCCTTGTGGGCGAAGGCCGCGGCCCCGACGTAGGCCTGGTGGGTGTCGGGGGCGATGTTGGCGATCTCGGCGATGGCGTGCGAGACGCGCACCATCTGTTCCAGGCAGCCCTCCGGTAGGACGGGCAGCCCGAGCTTGAGCTGGAGGTTGGCCACCACCGCGAAGATGTCGGCGTTGCCGGGGCGCTCGCCGTACCCGTTGGCGGTGCCCTGGAAGTGCCGTATCCCGGCCTCCACGGCGGCGATGGTGTTGGCGACCGCGCAGGAGGTGTCGTTCTGGCAGTGGATGCCGAGGCGATCGGCCGGTACGCCCAACCGCGCGGTCAGTTCGCCGATCACGCTGGTCACCCGGGACGGCAGCATCCCCCCGTTGGTGTCGCAGAGGACCACGCGCTCGGCGCCGGCGTCGAGCGCGGTGGCGACCACCGAGGAGGTGTACGCGGGATCGAACCCGTAGCCGTCGAAGAAGTGCTCGCAGTCGAGGAAGACCCGGCGCCCCTCGGCGACGAAGTGCGCGACCGTGTCGCGGACCATGGCGAGGTTCTCCGCCGGAGTGGTCCGCAGCGCCCGTTCGACGTGCCGCAGGTCGGACTTGGCCACCAGGCAGACGGCCGGGGTCTCGGCGTCCAGCAGGGCGCGGACCTGCGGGTCCTCGGCGACGGCGACGCCGGCCTTGCGGGTGGCGCCGAAGGCGACGAGGATCGCGTGCCGCAGGTCGAGTTCGCTGCGGGCGCGCCGGAAGAACTCGGTGTCCTTCGGCATCGCCCCCGGCCAGCCCCCCTCGATGAAGCCGACGCCGAACTCGTCGAGCAGCCGGGCCACCGCCAGCTTGTCGACCACCGAGTAGCTGATCCCCTCACGCTGTGCCCCGTCGCGCAGCGTCGTGTCGTACACCTGAAAAGTCATGGATATCCCTTCGGAAACGGCGCGGGGACCCGGTCGTCGCCCCGACCGGACCGGCCCGGTCCGCCCGGCCGTCGCCTTTTCCGGCCGGACAAACAAAATGACCCCCCGCGGATGCGGGAGGTCTGCGCGCTCGGCGTGAGGGGCAGCCGGCGCGCTAGTTGCCAATAATGAGTACGTGGCGAGTCACGATCAGTACTCTGCCACCCTCCCCCCAGTTTTGGGAGCATCCGCCCACATCCCGGGACACACCCACGTCCTCCCGCCCTCCCCTGTCGGTGCTCGAGTTGCGACTCGGACAAAAGCCGCCAATGACGACATGTTGGCGACCATAACTCCATGATCGACAGGGAAGTGTGTATGGATCACGAACGCGGGGTAGCAGGTTCCATAGACAGCAGTAGACGTCGAGAAGAGGAGTGATAGCCAATGGACCGGCTCGATCCTCGGCCGACCCCCGATCCGACGATCTCCAGCGGTCCGGGCGCCCAGACGGGCGAACCCATGAGCGCCTTCGATCCCTGGAGCTACCGGGACGACGCCGGCGTGACCGGCACCGACCTGGCCGGCTACAAGGTGGAGGCGACCGACGGCGGCATCGGGAAGATCGACAGCACGAGTCAGGAGTTGAACGCCAGTTACCTGGTGATCGACACCGGCCCGTGGATCTTCGGCAAGAAGGTCATGCTGCCGGCGGGCGTGGTCAACCACGTCGACCACGACGACCGCAAGGTCTACGTCGACCGGAGCAAGGACCAGATCAAGGCCGCGCCCGAGTTCGACGAGGCCGCGTACGGCGACCCGGCGTACCGCGACAAGCTCGGCAGCTACTACGGCGACACGTACGGCACGGGAGGTCTGCTCCCGCCGCCCGGTCGCCTGATGTAGCGCCGCGCCGGGGCGGTCCGGTCCTCGACCGGGCCGGCCCCCGGTGGTCGCGTCCCGCCCACCCCCGCCGGTCGGCGTGGGGCACGGAAGATCCACAACCCCGTGCTCCACGCTGGATCGGCGGGGGTGCGCTGGTTAGGGTGATCGGGTGGATGCTGCCGCGCGGGAGAACACCTCGATCACCTTCTCGGCCATATTCAACTTCCGTGACGCGGGCGGCCACGCCGGTCTGGGCGGGCGCAGGGTCCGCTCCGGGCGGCTCTACCGCTCCGACTCGCTGCACCGGCTCGACGAGGTCGACCGGGAGGCGTTCGTCCGGCTCGGGATCCGGACGGTGATCGACCTGCGCCGCCCGTACGAGGTGGAGCGGGACGGCCGGGTGCCGGCGTACGACGGGCTCAGCTACGTGCACATCCACCCCGAGCACCGCGAGTGGGACGAGGTCCCGTACGACGAACGGCAGAGCCTCGCCCGCTACCTCGCCGACCGGTACCTCGACCTGGCCGAGACGGGCGCGAGCGGGCTGGCGAGGGCGGTCGGCATGATCGCCGACGAGCGGGCCGCCCCGGTGGTGGTGCACTGCGTCGCCGGCAAGGACCGTACGGGCGTCGTCTGCGCGCTGACGCTGTCGCTGCTCGGCGTCGACGACGCCGAGATCGCCCGGGACTACGCGCTGAGCACGGCGGCGTCGGAGAAGTTCGGTGCCTGGGTCGCCCAGTTCCTGCCGGACGAGAAGCCGCCACCGCCGCCGTTCCTCGCCTCGCCGGTCGAGGCGATGCTGCTCTTCCTGGCCGAGCTGCGGGAGCGGCACGGCTCGGTGGAGCGCTACCTGCTCGACGCGGGCCTGTCGGCGGAACAGATGGCCTCGCTCCGCGCCCACCTGCTGCACTGACCCGAACCCCGACCTGAGCACCCCACACCGGCCAGCGCCGCGCCCCGAGCCCAGCCAACCCGAGCCCAGGGCCCAGCCAGGCCCAGGGCCCAGGGCCACGGCGCACGGCGCGCACGGCGATCGCGGGCGAGCGCGGCCCTCGAATCCCGGTTAGATACGGATATATCCCGCCGCACAGGCCCATGATCCACGGCTATGGTGGGGTGTCCCCCCGGGTGCCGCGCGGTGCTGCCGCGCGGCGCGGCATGGTCAGGATCCACGGTTCCGACGTGGCGTCCGGCCGTTCGACCGTGACGGGGGACGTGGATGGCCAGGCTCGCCCGGTGGTGCTTCCGCCATCGCCTCCTCACGCTCCTGCTCTGGATCCTGGCGGTGGTCGGCATCTTCCTGGCCCAGCGGACGCTCGGCACCGCCTACTCGACGGACTTCTCGCTGCCCGGCACCGAGTCGACCCGGGCGCTGCAACTGCTCAGCAGCGCGGCACCGGCCCAGGCGGGCGAGTCGGCCAACATCGTCTGGCACGTCGACTCCGGTACGGTGCGCGACCCGGCCGTACGGCAGCGGATCAGCGGGATGCTCGACCAGGTGTCGCACGCCCCGGGCGTCTCGGCGGTGGGCAGCCCGTACGAGCCGGCCGGGGCGGCGCAGATCAGCCCGGACGGGCGTACCGCCTTCGCCACGGTCACGTTCGCCGGTCACGGCCAGCAGATCAAGACCGGCGACATCCGGAACGTGATCGACACCGCCGAGCGGGCCCGCGCCCCCGGGCTCGACGTGGAGTTGGGCGGCAGCCCGATCCAGCGGATCAACCAGGTCTCCACCTCGATCTCCGAACTGGTCGGAGTGCTGGCCGCCGCCGTCGTACTGCTGATCGCGTTCGGCTCGATCCTGGCGATGCTGCTGCCGCTGGCGGTCGCGCTGCTCTCGCTGGCCGCCGGCACGCTCACCATCGGCCTGCTCAGCCACCTGCTCACCATCGCCGACATCGCCCCGACCGTCGCCGCGCTGATCGGCCTGGGCGTCGGTATCGACTACGCGCTGTTCATCGTCACCCGACACCGCAACGGGCTGCGGGCCGGACTGGCGGTCGAGGAGTGCGTGGTCAAGGCGCTCAACACCTCCGGCCGGGCCGTGCTCTTCGCCGGCGGTACGGTCTGCGTGGCGATGCTCGGGCTGCTGGTGTTGCAGCTCAGCTTCCTCACCGGCATCGGCATCGCCGCCGCGGTGATGGTGCTCTTCACCATGTTCACGGCGGTCACCCTGCTCCCGGCGCTGCTGGGCTTTCTCGGTACCCGGGTGCTGACCCGTCGGGAGCGGCGCCGGCTCGCCGAGGAGGGCCCGCACGAGGTGCACACCCGGGGCTTCTGGTCGGACCTGTCCGCCTTCGTACGGCGACATCCCGCCATCCTCACGCCGGTGGCGCTGGTCATCCTGGCCGTGCTCTCGGTGCCCCTGTTCGCCCTGCACCTGGGCGCCTCGGACCAGGGGAACGATCCGGCCGGCACCACCACCCGCAAGGCGTACGACCTGCTCGCCGCGGGCTTCGGCCCGGGCTTCAACGGCCCCCTGCAACTCGTCGCCGAGGTGCGCTCCCCCGGCGACCAGTCGGCGCTGAACGCGCTGGCCCAGGCCGTGCGGCAGACGCCGGGCGTGGCCCAGGTGGCGCCGGTGCCGTCCCGGCCGGACGCCCCGGTCCAGGTGGTCCAGGTGATCCCGACGACGGCGCCGCAGGACGTACGGACCAACGACCTGATCGACGATCTCCGCAACCGCGTGATCCCCGCCGCCGAGCGGGGCCACACCCTGCGGGTCTTCGTCGGCGGGCAGACCGCCATCTTCGACGACTTCGCCACCGTGATCACCAGAAAACTCCCACTCTTCATCGGGGTGATCGTCGGGCTGGGCTTCCTGCTGCTCCTGATCGCGTTCCGCAGCCTGCTGGTACCGCTGACCGCGGCGGTGATGAACCTGATCGCCGCGGCGGCCTCGTTCGGCGTGGTGGTGGCGTTCTTCCAGTGGGGCTGGGGGTCTGAGGCGCTCGGCCTGGGCCGGGCCGGCCCGGTGGAGTCGTTCCTGCCGGTGATGATGCTCGCCATCCTGTTCGGGCTCTCCATGGACTACCAGGTCTTCCTGGTCAGCCGGATGCACGAGGAGTGGGTGCACAGCCGCGACAACGGCTACTCGGTGATGGTGGGGCAGGCCGCCACGGGCCGGGTGATCACCGCGGCGGCCACCATCATGATCGCGGTGTTCCTGGCGTTCGTCTTCGGCGGTCAGCGGGCCATCGCCGAGTTCGGCCTCGGGCTGGCCAGCGCGGTCTTCATCGACGCGTTCGTGCTGCGCACGATCCTGGTACCGGCGCTGATGCACCTCTTCGGGAACGCCAACTGGTGGCTGCCGCGCTGGATCGACGGCTGGCTGCCGCACCTGGCGGTCGAACCGACCGACCCGGACGAGGCCGCGACCAGCCTCCGCACGGCGGGGCGCTGACGCGCGGTGTCGGGTCGGGAAGGGCCCTTCCTATCCGCAAAGAGTGCGGCAACAAGGGCCCTTCCCGACAACCAACGCCTAAACCCGGTGGACCCAGCCGTAGGGGTCCTCGGCCCGGCCGCGCTGGAGGTCGACCAGCCGCTGCCGCAGCGCGGTGGTGACCTCGCCCGGCGCGCCGTCGGCGATGGTGAACTCGCCGTCGGGGAAGCGGACCTGCCCGATCGGCGTGATTACCGCGGCGGTGCCGCAGGCGAACACCTCCCGCAACCGGCCACTGGCGGCATCGGCCCGCCACTCGTCGAACGCGACCGGCCGCTCAAGCACCGTCAGGCCGGCGTCGGTGGCCAGCCGCAGCACCGAGTCGCGGGTGATGCCGGCCAGGATCGTCCCGCCCAACGGCGGAGTGACCAGCGTGTCGTCGTCGTACCGGAAAAACACGTTCATCGCGCCGGATTCGTCGATGTAGCGGCGCTCGACCGCGTCGAGGAAGACCACCTGGTCGCAGCCGTGGTCGATCGCCTCACCCTGCGCGATCAGCGAGGCCGCGTAGTTGGCGCCGGTCTTGGCCGCACCGGTACCGCCCGGCGCCGCCCGCGTGTACGTCGGGGAAACCCAGACCGTGACCGGCTGCACGCCGCCGGAGAAGTACGACCCGACCGGGGAAGCGATCAGAACGTAGAGGTACTCCAGTGCGGGGCGCACGCCGAGGAAGACCTCACTGGCGAACATGAACGGACGCAGGTAGAGACTGCCGCCGTCCCCGGTCGGGATCCAGTCCCGATCGATCTTCACCAACTGGTGCAGCGAGTCGAGGAAGACCTGCTCCGGCAGGACCGGCATCGCCATCCGCTGCGCCGACGCGGCGAACCGGGCCGCGTTGGCCTCCGGACGGAACATCGTGATCCCGCCGTCGGCCGCCTGGTACGCCTTCAACCCCTCGAAGATCTCCTGCGCGTAGTGCAACACCGCGCTCGCCGGGTCCATCGGAATCGGCGCGCGTGGCTCGACCTGGGCGTCGTACCAACCCTTGCCGTCGGCGTAGCGGATCGTGACCATGTGGTCCGTGAAAATCCGCCCGAACCCCGGGTTCGCCATCAGCGCGGCACGCTCGGCGGCGGATACCGGCGCGGAATTCCGGCGAACCTCGAAGTCGAGTCTGTCACCACCGATCATTGCGCTGACCTCCATCGATTAGGCAGCCGTGACACAGGCATGCCGAAAGAATCATGCTTGAGACCTATCCCGAACGCCGTTCGCGAGCTGTTCGCCGACCTGGCTCGGTAACGGTGCGCACGGGCGGCGCGCTCCGCGGCGACCGCCCCGGCTACTCGCTCGGCCGCCCGGCGATCAGTCGACCCGGTGGACCCAGCCGTAGGGGTCCTCGGCCCGGCCGCGCTGAAGGTCGACCAGCCGCTGCCGCAGCGCGGTGGTGACCTCGCCCGGCGCGCCGTCGGCGATGGTGAACTCGCCGTCGGGGAAGCGGACCTGCCCGATCGGCGTGATCACGGCCGCGGTGCCGCAGGCGAACGCCTCCCGCAGCCGGCCGCTCTCGGCGTCGGCCCGCCACTCGTCGAAGCTGACCGGCCGCTCGACCACCGTCAGGCCGGCATCCGCCGCCAACCGCAACACGGAATCCCGGGTGATACCAGCCAGGATCGTCCCGCCCAACGGCGGAGTGACCAGCGTGTCGTCGTCGTACCGGAAGAAGATGTTCATCCCGCCCAGCTCGTCGACGTAGCGGCGCTCGACCGCGTCGAGAAAGACCACCTGGTCGCAGCCGTGGTCGATCGCCTCGGCCTGGGCCACCAGCGAGGACGCGTAGTTACCGCCGGTCTTGGCCGCACCGGTACCACCCGGCGCCGCCCGCGTGTACGTCGGGGAGACCCAGACCGTGACCGGCTGCACGCCGCCGGAGAAGTACGACCCGACCGGCGAAGCGATCAGAACGTAGAGGTACTCCAACGCCGGACGCACACCGAGGAAGACCTCACTGGCGAACATGAACGGACGCAGGTAGAGACTGCCACCCTCCCCGGTCGGGATCCAGTCCCGATCGATCTCGACCAACTGGTGCAGCGAGTCGAGGAAGACCTGCTCCGGCAGGACCGGCATCGCCATCCGCTGCGCCGACGCGGCGAACCGGGCCGCGTTGGCCTCCGGACGGAACATCGTGATCCCACCGTCGGCCGCCTGGTACGCCTTCAACCCCTCGAAGATCTCCTGCGCGTAGTGCAACACCGCGCTCGCCGGATCCATCGGAATCGGCGCCCGCGGTTCCACCCGGGCGTCGTACCAACCCTTGCCGTCGGCGTAGCGGATCGTGACCATGTGGTCCGTGAAAATCCGCCCGAACCCCGGGTTCGCCATCAGCGCGGCACGCTCGGCGGCGGATACCGGCGCGGAATTCCGGCGAACCTCGAAGTCGAGTCTGTCACCACCGATCATTGCGCTGACCTCCATCGATTAGGCAGCCGTGACACAGGCATGCCGAAAGAATCGTGCCTGAAATCTACCCCGAACGGTCGTTCAGCGGGAACCACCGGTCGGCCCGTCGGCGCGGACAGCGCCAGATGGGAGGAGAGGGGTGAAGGGTACTGAGAGTGCGCTCAGCCCGCGGCGCTACGGCGGGGGTCAGCCCGCGGCCGCCGCGGCGAGCCGGTCGCCGACCTCGGCGGTACGCAGCGGCGCGCCCGGGGTACGGGCGGCGAGCTCCGCGGCGACCGCCCCGGCTACTCGCTCGGCCGCCTCGGGGTGTCCGAGGTGGTCCAGGAGCAGCGACGCGGAGAGCACCGCGGCGACCGGGTCGGCGACGCCGCGACCGGCGATGTCCGGCGCGGAGCCGTGCACCGGCTCGAAGATCGACGGGTGGGTCCGCTCGGGGTTGATCGAGCCGCTGGCCGCGAGGCCGATCCCGCCGCTGACCGCCGCGGCGATGTCGGTGAGGATGTCGCCGAAGAGGTTGTCGGTCACCACCACGTCGAACCGCTGCGGCTGGCTGACCAGGAACATCGCGGCCGCGTCGACGTGCTGGTACTCGGTGGTGACGTCGGGGTGCTCGGCCGCGACCGCCTCGAAGGTGCGGGCCCAGAGCGAGCCGGCGTGCGCCAGCACGTTGGTCTTGTGTACCAGGGTGACCTTGCGGCGCTCGCGGCGCTCGGCCCGCGCGAAGGCGTCCCGGATCACCCGCTCCACGCCGTGCCGGGTGTTGAGGCTCTCCTCGGTGGCGACCTCGGCGGGGGTGTCCCGGTGCATGGCGCCGCCCGCGCCGGCGTACAGGCCCTCGGTCCCCTCGCGGACCACGACCAGGTCGATCTCGCCCGGCTTCACGTTGGCCAGCGGGGTGGAGGTGCCGGGCCAGAGCCGCGACGGGCGCAGGTTGACGTACTGGTCGAAGACGAAGCGGAGCTTGAGCAGCAGGCCGCGCTCCAGCACGCCCGGCGGGACGGTCGGGTCGCCGACCGCGCCGAGCAGGATGGCGTCGTGTCCGGCCAGCTCCGCCAGGACCGAGTCGGGAAGCACCTCGCCGGTACGGTGGTAGCGCGCCGCGCCCAGGTCGTACTCCGTGGCCACGATGCCGGGCAGCACCGCGTCGAGGACCTTGCGGGCCTGCGCGACCACCTCCGGTCCGATACCGTCGCCGGCCACCACCGCGATCCGTGCCACCGACACGTCAAGCTCCTTTGCTGCCTCTGCTGTCTAGGGAACGTTAAGGGAACGTCCCGGTTCTCGGTACGGCGCTCCCAACATGCGGGAAAGTGTCGACTTCAGGATCTTCACAGCCAGCGTCCATGGGCCATCCACCTTGCTTCCCTAGCCTCGGCGGTGAGTCGCCGTCCAAGGGAGGACGAGATGATGATCGGGGAAGCCCGCCGGACCCGCCCGGGGAGCCGGCCAGCGGCGCCGGCCATCCGGGGCCAGCGCCCGGACCTGCGGTTGGGCCCGGCCCGCCGCACCGAGCGTTCGGGCGCGGCACCGGCCGGGCGGCTGGTGGCGCGGCACACGGTCGCCACGTCGATCACCGACTACACCCTCGTCCTCAACGGGCCGGCCGGGCTGGGTCGGCGGGCGCTCGGCGAGGCGCTCGCCGACGCCGTGGCGGAGCTGCGCGCGGTCGACCTCACCTACAGCCCGGCCCGCCCCACCAGCCTCGTCTCCCGGCTGCGACGCGGGGAGATCTCCGCCGACTCGTACGCGCCGCTGGCCGACATCGTGAACCGCTGCGCCGCCATGCGGGCCGCCACCGACGGCTGGTTCGATGCGTGGGCCGTACCGGGCGGCTTCGACCCGGGCGGGCTGCTCGGCGGCTGGGCCGCCGAACGCGCCGCGGCGCGGCTGCACGCCGCGGGCATCGCGGACTACGCCCTGATCAGCGGGGCGGACCTGCTCGTACGCGGGCACGCGCCGCACGGCGGACCGTGGCGGGTCGCCCTGCACCACCCCACCGACGCGCGGCGCGCCCCGGTGGTGCTCGAACTGACCGACGCGGCGATCGGCACCTCCGGGGTGGGCGGGCGGCGCGGTCACGTGGTCGACCCGCACACCGGCGAGCCGGTGGACCAGCTCGTGGCCGCCACCGTGATCGGCCCGAACCCGGTGGTCGCCGACGCGTACGCCACCGCGCTCTTCGCGGCGGGGCGGGCCGGGCTGGCCTGGTTCCCCACCGCCGACGGGTACCGGGCCCTGCCGCCGCCGCGCGCCCGGTCGTACCGGCGCGACCGCGGCCTGGCGCGCGACGCCCGGCCCTGACCGGCGCCGCGTCTCCCGGCGTCGCGCCCCCGAGATTGTCACGGCGCCAGGATTGTCACGGCGCCGGGCGCGCGCCGGCCCGGGAGACACCGAGGCCCGGCCGGGGCGCTGCGCCCCGGCCGGGCCGGCCCCGCCGGTGCGGTCGGTCAGCGGCGGCGCAGGACGCGCTTGTCCGCGTCCAGGTCGCCCGCGAGCCGCAGCACGATGAACTCGTCGTCGTCCGCCCTGCCCTCGGTACGGCCGGACGAGAACGGGAAGTTGTTGTCGTTCAGTACGGCGATGGTCTGGTCGTCGAGGATCACCACGTCCTCGATGGTCTGGAACGGGAACGTGAACGTGGTCCCGAACCCGCCGACCCGCTTCGGGTTGGCGATGTCCATCAGGTCGGCGACCAGCTTCTTGTCGAGCCGGCCGTCCCGGTTCCGGTCCCGCCGGTCGGCCAGGTAGATCTTCTTCACCTTGGCCGTGGCGCCCTGGCCGTTGTCCCGCTCGATGACGAGGAACCGGTCCTGGTCGACGGCGATGGCGTCGCCGATCGCGTTGCCCGGGTCGTCCAGCTGGTAGCTCCACCGCCGGCCGGTGTACGCGTTCGCGGCGATGTCGAACTCGTTGAACCGCAGCGAGCCCGCCGGGTCACCCGCGACGGTCCCCTCCAGCAGCGGGTAGAGGGTACGCCCGTCCGGCGAGAGCGCCATCCCCTCGAAGCCCTTGCTGCTGTTGATGTTCGCGGGGGTCTCGCCCCGGGTCGGGTTCTCGGGCGCGTAGACGCCGGGCAGCGGCACCGGGGCCCGCAGCAGCCGGCCGGCCCGGTCGAAGTGCAGCAGGTACGGGCCGAACTCGTCACCCAGCCAGTAGGTGCCGTCCGGCGTACGGGTGATCGACTCGACGTCGAAGTCGGCGCCGGTCAGCACCCGGTCGGGGCGGGTGAGCGGGAACGGCACCCTGCCGTCCGGGTCGGTCAGATTGATCCCGCCGACCACGTCGACGGCGCCGGTACGGAAGTCCGGCGCGATCCGCTGCACCCGCAGCAGGAAGTCGGCGCTGTTCCCCTTGTTGCCGTACCCGTTGTCGGAGAGCACGTCGAAGGTGCCGTCGCTGTTGCGCAGCACCCCGCTGAAGCCCTGGACGGGCTGGTCGGCGAAGGGCGGGACGATGCCGTTGCTGGGCGTACCGCCGAGGGCGGCGCCGGACGGCTCGCTGCCGGGTACGAAGGTCTCCGCCGGCAGTGCGGCGAACTCCTGCAACCGGGCCTGACCGAAGGTGTCCCGGTCCGCCGCCGAGGCGCCGCCGGGCAGCCCGAGCGCGATGGCCGCGATGGCGACACCGACGCCGAGGCGCTTCACAGCTCCCATCATTCCCCATTTCCTGGCCGCGTACGCGGCACGAACGGTCCCTGGATTCTCCGGCGGGACACTAGGGACGGCGGATGAACCGCAGTTGTCCAGCGGGAAGGTCCACAGCGAAGCTGCGCTTGCCAACTGCGTTGCACACGGGCGGTCCTGCCACGCGCGGTTGTGCCACGCGCGATCGGCCTCCACGGTCTCGGCAATGACCGTGGAGGCCGATCGGCGACGAGTGCGCGTGGCTCGCACACACGGGGGTGCTGGACTACCCGCCCGGCGTCGCGCCTCATCACCCGAAGACGAGCCCACGCCGGGAACGGACACGGGTAACCGCGCGGATACGCTAGCGAATCGACGCAACTCAACGCAAGAGTTGCCCGGCACAGCGTGTCGGCCGGGGCCGGCAACAAAAGATGAACGACAGATGGCACGCTGTGCCGCGTGAGTTTCGATCTGGTCGTCTGGGCTCTGGAGGACGGAGCCTCTTCCGCGGATGTCCACGCCGCCCACGAGCTGTGTCGCCAGGGCGAGCACGTCGACGATCGCCCTGAGCCGCGGGTGGCATCCTTCTACCGCGCCGTGACGGCGAGCTATCCGGACCGCGCGCCCGCCCCGGCCTCTCCCTGGGCGGTGGCGCCGCTGCACGTGGCCACCGACCACGTCGAGATGCGACTGACCGAGACCTGCGAGGACCAGGTGCTGCTCGACATCGAGCGGCTCGCCGGCGAGCACGGTCTGATCCTGCTCGACCCGCAGGACGGCTCGGTCTACCCGCCGCCCGCCCGGGTCGGCGGCTGAGACGCGCCGGGGCCCGGCGAGCAGAACTCGCCGGGCCCCGCGGAGGTCCGCTCCCCGCCGCGTCCCGTCGATCCGGGTACGCGGCGGGGCGGACGCGTGCTACTCGTCGCGCAGGTCCGCGGCGCTGGCCGCCACCGCGCCGATCGAGTCCGCCGCCGAGGTCAGCAGCTCGACGCCGACCGCCGAGTCGACCGTCAGCGTCATCAGCGCCTCGCCGCCGGCCTCGCGCCGGGCCACCTGCATCGCGGCGATGTTGACGCCGGCCTCGCCGAGGATCGACCCGACGGTACCGACCACGCCCGGCCGGTCGGAGTAGCGGAAGAAGAGCAGGATGCCCTCGGCCGCGATCTCCAGGTCGAAGCCGTCCACCTCGGTGAGCTTGATGACGTCGCGGCTGCCGCCGTGCACCACGGTCCCGGAGACGCTGACCGTACGGCCGTCGGGGAGGGCGCCGCGTACGGTGACCAGGTTCGGGTGGTCGGCGGTCTCCGCGTACGTGGCCAGTCCGACCTCGACCCCACGGTCGGCGGCCAGGTGCGGGGCGTTCACGTAGGTGACCTGCTCCTCCACCACCGAGGTGAAGAGGCCCTTGGTCGCCGCGAGCTTGAGCACCGAGACGTCGTGGGAGACGATCTCGCCCCGCACCTCGACCGTGACGCTGGCGGCTACGCCGCCCGCCACCGCGGTGAACGCCTTGCCGAGCTTCTCGGCGAGCGGCAGCAACGGCCGGACGTCCTCGTCGACCACGCCGCCGGCCTGCACGTTGACCGCGTCCGGCACGAACTCGCCCTGCAGCGCGAGCTTGACGCTGCGGGCCACCGCGAGACCGGCCTTGTCCTGCGCCTCGGCGGTGGAGGCACCCAGGTGCGGGGTGGCGACCACGTTGTCGAAGGCGAAGAGCGGGGAGGCGGTGCAGGGCTCCTTGGCGTACACGTCGATGCCGGCGCCGCCGACCCGGCCCTCGGCGATCGCGTCGGCCAGGGCCTGCTCGTCGACGAGACCGCCCCGGGCGGCGTTGACGATGCGCACCCCCGGCTTGACGAGGGTCAGCTCCTTCTCGCCGATCAGCCCGACCGTCTCGGGGGTCTTCGGCAGGTGGATCGAGATGAAGTCGCTCTCCCGCAGCAGCTCCTCCAGCCCGACGAGGCGCACCCCGAGCTGCGCCGCGCGCGCCGGCTGTACGTACGGGTCGTACGCGATCAGCCGGGTGCCGAACGCCGCCATGCGCTGCGCGAAGAGGACACCGATGCGACCGAGCCCGACCACGCCGACGGTCTTGCCCTGGATCTCCACGCCGGTGTACTTGGACCGCTTCCACTCTCCCGCCTTGAGCGCGGCGCTGGCGCTGGCGGTGTTGCGCGCCACGGCGAGCAGCAGCGCGACGGCCTGCTCGGCGGCGGAGACGATGTTGGACGTCGGGGCGTTGACGACCATGACGCCGCGCGCGGTCGCGGCCGGTACGTCGACGTTGTCCAGACCGACCCCGGCGCGGGCGACGACCTTCAGCCGCGTCGCGGCGGCGACGGCCTCGGCGTCGATCTGCGTGGCGCTGCGCACGATGACCGCGTCGGCCTCGGCGAGCGCGGCGAGCAGCGCGGGACGGTCGGTGCCGTCGACGTGGCGTACGTCGAAGTCGTGGGCCAGTACGTCGATTGCGGCGGGGGCGAGTTCTTCGGCGATCAGTACGACAGGAGTCATCGGTCCTCGAATGTGTCGGGCTGTGGCGGGTGTCGGCGCGCGTGTCCGCGGCGGTAGGGGCGCCGCGCTGCGCCCATGCGCGCTCCCGTGCGCTGGTAATCCGGCCCGGCGTGGAGGCCGGACGACCTACCCGCGATCGTAGGCTGACCGCTGCGCAGGGTGGCCCGTGACGCGGCGTGAGGGCCCTCACAAACCCCACCTAAACCCCTGGTGAACGCCCGAAGGTGTTACCGCTCACGTCCAAGGAGTGAGACGCCGACCGATGCCATTCGGGCGCCCGGCCCCGGGCAGTCCGACCGCGACCGACCGCGACCCGACCCCGGACAGCCCGACCGCGCGGGGTCAGAGCACCGAATGCGGCAGGCTGGCCCGGGCCGCCAGCGCCCCCGTACCGAAGACCCGGAACCCGCCGGCCTCGGCCTCCAGCACGTCGCGGAGCAGGTCCAACGCCAGCGAGCCGACCGGCGGGTAGATCCGCTCGTGCGGCGGCTCCTGGCCGGGGGCGAGCACCCCCTGGGCCACCATGAACTCCAGGATCGCCTCGCGCACCGCCGGCAGCGAGATCGGCGAGTGGTAGAGGACGTTGAGCGCCTGCATCCGCATGCCCTGCACGTGCTCCTCGCCCTTGTTGTCGTGGAAGTGCGGGTTGCGGGTCTCGATCTGGAGCACCGGCACCGAGGTCGCCATCACCTCGGGGTGGGCGGCGTCCAGCACCCCGCCGAACTGCTCGAAGAGGTCGAGGTACTCAAAGGGCTCCACCGCGAAGCCGCCGGCCAGCCGCATCCGCAGGCCGAGTTCGAGGCTGAGCGCGTGCTCGCCGGCGTTGCCCGTGGCGATCACCTCGGTGCCGAAGCCGGAGTACTCGGCGATCAGCCGGTTCAGGAAGCTGTTGGTGATCTCGGAGCTGCGCCCGCGGCGGTTGAAGAAGAGCCGCCCGTCGCGCAGCTTCGGCTTGGAGTGCCAGGAGATCCGGACCATCGCGTACGGGTTGGCGGCCAGGTGCAGCCCGGCGGCGTAGACCTTCACGTACTCGTGCACCGAGCCCGGTACGTAGTTGTCCGCGTCGATGTAGCCGAGGTACTTGCGGCCGGTCAGGGCGGCCACCGCCATGCCGATCAGCATCGCCTCGCCCTTGCCGCTGCGGACCAGGCCGTCGTCGTCGATCAGCTCGGGCATGCCGGCGGCCTTCATCGCCGCGGCGAGCCCGGGGTCGCGCTGGTGCACGGTGATCGCCGGCCGCTCGGCGGCGCGGCAGAACTGCTCCACCGTCTGCATCTCGATCTCGTACCGGTCGACCGGCTGCCGCGCGCTGTTGGAGACGAGCACGATGAGGCAGTCGTGCGGTATCCCGGAGAGCACGCCTTCAATTACTCTGCGTGTTTCGTTCATGCAGGGAATGACGACGACCAATTCCCGCTCGATCGCCCGGATGGCCGCGTGCGAGACGACCCCGTCACTACCGGTTCCGGGCGCATCACCCGAGTCCAGCTGGATGACGCGCTGAAGTTCGTGGATACGAACGGCACCAAAGCGCTCGGTGCGATGCGATTGCTCCAGACGCATGCGGCGACAGTACCCGAGCGACGTCGATAACCGCCCGTAACCGCGAGCCGATTCCTCGCCGCAACATCATTCGCACGGACTCGTCTTCAGCCCGCAATATTGCGGTAACGCGACCGCCGCGCGCGGCACCGTACGCAGCCGGGCCGACACGCAGCGGCCCGGGCCCCGGCGCGGTCACCCCCGCGCCGGACCCCGGGCCACCACCGCTAACGCCCGACTGACGGCGGGCGTTCGGCGGGCGCCGGAACGCCTCAGGCGTTCCCGCGGCTCACGCGGTCTCGGTGATGGGCCGGTCCACCCAGCTCATCATCCCGCGCAGCTTCTTGCCGGTCTCCTCGATCGGGTGCGCCGCGCCCTCGGCCCGCCACTTGGTGAAGTTCGGCCGGCCCGCGTCGTCCTCCGCGATCCACTCCCGGGCGAACTCGCCCGACTGGACCTCGGCGAGGATCTTGCGCATCTCGTCCTTGACGCGGGCGTCCACCACGCGCGGACCGCGCGAGTAGTCGCCGTACTCGGCCGTGTCCGAGACGCTGTACCGCATCCGCGCGATGCCGCCCTCGTACATCAGGTCCACGATCAGCTTCAGCTCGTGCAGGCACTCGAAGTACGCGATCTCCGGGGCGTACCCCGCCTCGGTCAGCACCTCGAACCCGGTCTGCACCAGGGCGGAGGCGCCGCCGCAGAGCACCGCCTGCTCGCCGAAGAGGTCGGTCTCCGTCTCCTCCTTGAAGGTGGTGCGGATCGCACCGGCCCGGGTGCCGCCGATGCCCTTGGCGTAGGCCAGCGCCAGCGCCAGGGCGGTGCCGCTCGCGTCCTGCTCCACGGCGACCAGCACCGGTACGCCCTTGCCGTCCACGTACTGCCGACGCACCAGGTGACCCGGGCCCTTCGGGGCCACCATCGCCACGTCCACGTCGGCCGGGGGCGTGATGAACCCGTACCGGATGTTGAACCCGTGGCCGAAGAAGAGCGCCTTGCCGGCGGTCAGGTTCGGCGCGATCGCCTCCGCGTACAGCGTCCGCTGCACCGTGTCCGGCGCCAGCACCATGATCACGTCGGCCTCGGCGGACGCCTGCTCCGGCGTCGCCACCCGCAGCCCCTGCTCCTGCGCCTTGGCCCGGCTCTTCGAGCCCTCCGGCAGGCCGACCACGACCTCCACGCCGGAGTCGCGCAGCGACAGCGCGTGCGCGTGCCCCTGGCTGCCGTACCCCAGCACGGCGACCTTCTTGGCCTGGATCAGGCCGAGGTCGGCGTCGTCGTCGTAGTACACCTCAGCGGTCATTGCACTTCCCTTTCGTGCGGGGCCCGGTCGGCCACCGCGGCTAAGCGGCACGCAGCGCCGAACCGGTGGTGATCGAGCGGGAGCCCCGCCCGATCGCCACCAGGCCGGACTGCACCATTTCCTTGATTCCGAACGGTTCGAGGTCGCGCAGCAGGGCGTCGAGCTTGTCGGCGGTGCCGGTCGCCTCGATGGTGAGCGTGTCCGGCGCGACGTCGACGACGCGGGCCCGGAAGAGGTTGACCGTCTCCAGTACCTGCGACCGGGCGGCGCGGTCGGCGCGGACCTTGACCAGCAGCAGTTCCCGGGCCACCGAGACCGCCGGGTCCAACTCGACGATCTTCAGTACGTTGACCAGCTTGTTGAGCTGCTTGGTGACCTGCTCCAGCGGTGAGGAGTCGGCGTTGACCACGATCGTGATCCGGGAGACCTCGGGGTTCTCGGTCTCACCGACGGCCAGCGAGTCGATGTTGAACCCGCGGCGGGAGAAGAGCCCGCCCACCCGGGCGAGTACGCCGGGCTTGTTCTCCACCAGGACGGAGAGCGTGTGGGTCGTCATGGCTGCCTCTCACAGGTCGTCGTCGTCGAAGGCGGGGCGGACCCCGCGGGCGAACATGATTTCGTCGTTGCTGGTACCGGCGGCCACCATCGGCCAGACCATCGCGTCCTTGCCCACCACGAAGTCGATCACGACGGGAGCGTCGTCGATCGCCATCGCGGCCTCGATCGTCTTGTCGACGTCGGCGGCGTTCTCGCAGCGTAGACCCACGCAGCCGAGCGCCTCGGCGAGCTTCACGAAGTCCGGGATGCGGTGCTTGTGGGTGCCGAGGTCGGTGTTGGAGTAGCGCTCCCCGTAGAAGAGGGTCTGCCACTGCCGCACCATGCCGAGGTTGCCGTTGTTGATGACGGCGACCTTGATCGGGATGCCCTCCAGCGCGCAGGTCGCCAACTCCTGGTTGGTCATCTGGAAGCAGCCGTCCCCGTCGATCGCCCAGACCGTGGTCTCCGGCTTGCCGACCTTCGCGCCCATCGCGGCCGGCACGGCATAGCCCATCGTGCCGAGGCCGCCGGAGTTCAGCCAGGTGTACGGCTTCTCGTACGAGACGAACTGCGAGGCCCACATCTGGTGCTGCCCGACGCCGGCCACGTAGACCGCGTCCGGGCCGGCGATCTTGCCGAGCCGCTCGATCACGTACTGCGGGGCGAGGGTGCCGTCGGACGGCTCGTCGTACCCCAGCGGGTACCGCTCGCGCAGGTCGTTGAGCTGCGCCCACCACTCGGTCCGGTCGCCGGGGACCGGGCGGGTACCGGCGGCGCCCGCGGCGGCGCGCCCGTTCGACCGCTCGCCGCCGGAGAGCGACCTGATCGCCTCGATCAGCTCGTCGATGACGTACCGGGCGTCGCCGACGATCGGCACGTCGGCCGGGCGGTTTTTGCCGATCTCGGCGGGGTCGATGTCGGCGTGCACGATCGCGGCGCCCGGCGCGAACGAGTCGAGCTTGCCGGTCACCCGGTCGTCGAAGCGGGCGCCCAGCGCCACGATCAGGTCCGCCTTCTGCAGGCCGTACACGGCCGCGACGGTGCCGTGCATGCCCGGCATGCCCAGGTGCTGCGGGTGCGAGTCGGGGAACGCGCCGCGCGCCATCAGGGTCGTGACCACCGGGATACCGGTGAGCTCGGCCAGCTGGCGCAGCCCCTCGGTGGCGCCGGCCTTGAGCACGCCGCCGCCGACGTAGAGCACCGGCCGGCGGGCCGAGACCATCAGCCGGGCCGCCTCCCGGATCTGCTTGCCGTGCGGGTGCAGGGTGGGCCGGTAGCCGGGCAGGTCCAGGGTCGGCGGCCAGCTGAAGGTGGTCTGCGCCTGGAGGACGTCCTTGGGGATGTCGACCAGGACCGGGCCGGGCCGGCCGGTGGCGGCGAGGTGGAACGCCTCGGCCAGGATCTGCGGGATCTCTTCGGCCGTCTGGACCAGGAAGTTGTGCTTGGTGATCGGCAGGGTGATGCCCTGGATGTCCGCCTCCTGGAAGGCGTCCGTACCGATCGACGGCCGGGCCACCTGACCGGTGATCGCCACGATCGGGACCGAGTCCATGTACGCGTCGGCGATCGGCGTCACCAGGTTCGTCGCGCCCGGCCCGGAGGTGGCGATGCAGACGCCGACCTTGCCGGTGGCCTGCGCGTAGCCGGTGGCGGCGTGCCCGGCCCCCTGCTCGTGCCGGACCAGGATGTGCCGCACCTTCGAGTCGTAGAGCGGATCGTAGGCGGGCAGGATCGCGCCGCCGGGGATGCCGAACGCGACATCCACACCGAGCGCCTCCAGCGACTTTACGAGCGAACCCGCCCCGGTGCACGGCTGCGGCGCGATGGCGCGTACGGCGGCCGGCGCGGCGGTGGCGGGGCTCGGGACGCCGCGGCCGAGCTGGCCGGCGGCCTCACTGGCGGCTTCGGTGCTGGGCCGGCTCCGCCGCGCGGAGTGGGCGAGGGTCTCTGGCGTGGGTCTGGTCATGACGATTCGGCCTTCGGTTCGGCTCGGTGGTGCTTATACAGGAGTGCCTCGGTGGTGCGTCGGGCGGAGCGCGGCCCGTCGGGACCCGCGGGGCCCGGACGCGTCCCGGGACCGGCGGTGGCGCCGGGCGCGCGACGCCGGTGGAGCTGACGATGCCAATAAAAATGGCCCTCGTGCGGATGCACGGGGCCAGCGCACTCTCGTTCGACGAGTGGTCGGAGAGAGTGCGCTCAGATAAGTACTCGGAGCGACCGGGTCGTGGACATGGGGCTAAGCCTGACGCATCTCACGCGATGAGTCAACTGATCCCACATCCTGGGCGGCCCGATCCGCGCCGGGCCGGTCGCCACCAGGCCGGTCCGCGCCAAGCCGGTCCACGCCGGGCCGCTCCTGCCGGTCGCGGTCGCCCCGGGCCGGTGACGGATGCCGGTCGCGGTCGCCCCGGGCGGCCGAGGTCGGCCCGGTGCCGGGCGTGGCGTCCGGTCGCGGCACCGGTACCGGGCGGGCGGCGGGCGAGCTGGCCGCCTCCAGCATCGCCTCCAGGTGCTCGGCCGGCACGCCCCAGCCGAAGAGCTGCCCCTGGCCGAAACGGCACCCGGCGTCGACCACCGCCGAAAGTTCGGTGGGGTTGGTCACCCCCTCGGCGATCACCTCCAGGCCGAGCTGGTGCCCGAGCCGCATCACCACGTCGACCATCGGCGCGAAGGGGCGCCCGTCCGGGGTGACGGCGGTGGCCGGCTCGGGCTCGGTCACCAGGCTGTGGTCGATCTTGAGAATGTCGATCGGTAGGCGGCGGAGCTGCCCGAGCGAGGAGTAGCCGGCGCCGAAGTCGTCCAGCGCGATCCGTACGCCCGTCATCCGCAGCGCGCCGAGCCGCCGGATCAGCTCGTCCAGGTCGGTGGCGACGGCGTGCTCGGTGACCTCCAGCACCAGCCGCTGCGGCGGTACGCGGTGGGCGCGCAGCGCCTCGGCGACCCGGTTGACGTACTCGGGCGCGTGCAGCTCGCGGGGCGAGACGTTGACCGAGACCCAGACGTCGTGCCCGTCGGCCAGCCAGCGGGAGAGCTGGTGGCACGCCTGGTGCAGCACCCAGGCGCCGAGTTCGGCGATCATGCCGCACTCCTCGGCGAGCGGGATGAACTCGTCCGGGCCCACGTTGCCCAGCTCGTGATGGTGCCAGCGCAGCAGCGCCTCCGCCCCGACCGGGCGTACCGAGGGCACCGCCACCACCGGCTGGAAGACCAGCCTCAGCTCGTCGCGCCCGATCGCCCCGCGCAGTTCGTGCTCCACCGTCGTACGCCGGCGCAGCAGCTGGTCGTAGGCGACGTCGTACCGTTCGACGCGGTTCTTCCCGCGCTGCTTGGCGTAGCGCAGGGCGAGGTCGGCGTGGCGCAGCAGCGACTCGACGTCCGGGCAGTCCGGATCGCCGGCGAGCCCGATGCTGACGGAGAGGAAGATCCGCCCCTCCGGGCGCTCGTACGGCCGGCCCAGCACCCCGAGCAGCCGCTCGGCGACCCGCTGCGCCTCCGGCGGTCGTCCCCACATCAGCACCGCGAACTCGTCCCCGCCCAGCCGGGCCGCCAGGTCGCCGGGGCGCAGGTTGCCGCGCAGCCGCTGCCCCACCTCGACCAGCACCGCGTCCCCGACGTCGTGCCCGCGCATGTCGTTGACGTGCTTGAACCCGTCCAGGTCCAGTCCGAGCAGCACGCAGGGGTTGTCCGGCCCGGCCTCGTTGTGCAGGACCCGCAGCAGCCCGCGCCGGTTGGCCAGCCCGGTCAGCGGATCGGTGTGGGCCAGCTCGCGGAAGTGCGCCTCGCGTTCGGCCAGCCGGCTCGCGTAGCCGCGCACGTCGCGCAGCGCGAAGTACTGGCCCGCGACCAGGGCGAAGCCCTCGACGCTGCCGGCGACGACGCCGGGCGCGGTGAAGACGCCGCCCCGGCCGAGGTGGTAGGCGGCGGAGACGACCATCGCCAGCATCGGCAGGAAGGCGTACCCGCTGGCCTGGCGGATGACGTCCCGCTCGGGCCCGCCCGTGGCGTCGGTGCGGCGGCTGGCGTACGCGACCAGCAGCAGGCCGGCCCCGAGCGTCGCGGCGCCGGCCATTGCCGGGACCGGGCCGGCCTGGCAGATGCCGGTGGCGAGCCCGAGCCCCCCGCCGGCCGTCACGCTGACACCGAGCCCGGCACCGGCGAGCCCGCGCCGCGGCCGGGCCGAGTACCCGCCGATCATGAAGGTGAGGCCGACGGCCGTGACCGCCGTCACGGCGGAGAGCATGATCGCGGCGCAGGACGCCGGGGTGGCCGCCCCCAGCAGCCGGGTCGGTTCGACCAGCAGTATCCAGCCGACGAACCAGAGCGCCGCCGCGACCACCAGGCCGTCCAGGACCAGCCGGAGCGCCGCCGCGCCGGTCTCCGCGACGCCGGGCAGCCGCAGCAGCCCCGCGCAGAGCAGCAGGCCGGCGACCGCCATCGGGACGGCGACCAGCGTGGCGAGCCCCGTGCGGTGCGACTGGTGCTCGTCCCAGTGGCCGGCGACGGCGATCATGCCGATCGCGCCGACGAGCAGGCCCGCGGTGGCCAGCCCCGCGCCGGCGGCCAGCAGCTGGTGCGCCTGGCGCCGGCGACCGCCGCGCTGCCGCGCCGAGACCACCAGAAGCGACAAACCGGACAGTGCGCCGGCAGCGCTCGCCGCCACGACCGCCACCGTGCCGGAGGGGATTTGCACGCATCAACTGTGCCGGATGCGTCCGCTCCGTGGGGTACTGGGTAGACAACTCTTTGGCGACATCGCCCCCCGCCGTCCGGCCCGCCGGCCCGCCCCAGCAGGCCATCCGCCGGTGCGGTCGGGCGCGGCGGGCGTACCGCCGCTCGGCGTGTCGGAGACCCGGCGTCGGACCGGGTGTGCGTCTCCCGGTCCCCGCGCCTGTGCGCCCCCGGTGGTCCCGGATCCCCCTGCGGCGTCCCGCGTGTCGGAACGGCCGGGCCTGGCGGCGGACGGCAGGCGGGCTGCGGTGCAACACTGGGCGGATGCCCGAACTGCGGTCAAAGACCTCAACCCACGGCCGGACGATGGCCGGCGCCCGGGCCCTGTGGCGGGCCACCGGGATGACCGACGGCGACTTCGGCAAGCCGATTGTCGCCATCGCCAACAGCTTCACCCAGTTCGTACCCGGTCACGTACACCTCAAGGACCTCGGCGGCCTGGTCGCCGACGCGGTGGCCGAGGCCGGCGGGGTCGGCCGCGAGTTCAACACCATCGCCGTCGACGACGGCATCGCCATGGGCCACGGCGGCATGCTCTACTCGCTGCCCAGCCGCGAGTTGATCGCCGACGCCGTCGAGTACATGGTCAACGCGCACTGCGCCGACGCGCTCGTCTGCATCTCGAACTGCGACAAGATCACGCCGGGCATGCTTCTCGCCGCGCTGCGGCTCAACATCCCGACCGTCTTCGTCTCCGGCGGCCCGATGGAGGCCGGCAAGACCGTGGCGATCGAGGGCATCGTCCACGACAAGATCGACCTGATCGACGCGATGATCGCCGCCTCGAACGACGCGGTGACCGACGCGCAGCTCGGCGACATCGAGCGCTCGGCCTGCCCGACCTGCGGCTCCTGCTCCGGCATGTTCACCGCCAACTCGATGAACTGCCTCACCGAGGCGATCGGGCTCGCGCTGCCGGGCAACGGCTCGACGCTGGCCACCCACGCCGCCCGCCGGTCGCTCTTCGTCGAGGCCGGGCGGACCGTCGTGGAGATCGCCAAGCGCTGGTACGACGGGGACGACGCCTCGGTCCTGCCCCGGTCGATCGCCTCCCGGGCCGCCTTCGAGAACGCCGTCGCGCTCGACGTGGCGATGGGCGGCTCGACCAACACCGTGCTGCACCTGCTCGCCGCCGCCCGCGAGGCGGAGCTGGACTTCGGCGTCAAGGACATCGACGAGATCTCCCGCCGGGTGCCCTGCCTGTCGAAGGTCGCGCCGAACTCGCCCAAGTACCACATGGAGGACGTGCACCGGGCCGGCGGCATCCCCGCGATCCTCGGCGAGCTGGACCGGGCCGGGCTGCTCAACCGGGACGTGCACGCGGTACACGCGCCCGACCTGGAGCAGTGGCTGGCCGACTGGGACATCCGCGGCGGCACGGCCCGACCCGAGGCGATCGAGCTGTTCCACGCGGCCCCCGGCGGGGTACGCACCACCGAGCCGTTCTCGACCGCCAACCGCTGGTCCAAACTGGACACGGACGCGGCCGAGGGTTGCATCCGCGACCTGGCGCACGCGTACACGGCCGACGGCGGGCTGGCCATCCTGCACGGCAACCTGGCCACCGACGGCGCCGTGGTGAAGACCGCCGGCGTGCCCGAGAACCGGCTCAGCTTCCGCGGCCCGGCCAAGGTCTTCGAGTCGCAGGAGGACGCGGTCGAGGCGATCCTCGCCAACAAGATCGTCCCCGGCGACGTGGTGGTGATCCGCTACGAGGGGCCGAAGGGCGGGCCCGGCATGCAGGAGATGCTCTACCCCACCTCCTTCCTGAAGGGGCGGGGCCTGGGCAAGGACTGCGCGCTGGTCACCGACGGCCGCTTCTCCGGCGGCTCGTCCGGCCTCTCGATCGGGCACGTCTCCCCCGAGGCGGCCGGCGGCGGGCTGATCGCCCTGGTCGAGGAGGGCGACGAGATCGTCATCGACATCCCGACCCGCTCGATCGAACTGGACGTACCGGCCGAGGTGCTGGACGCCCGCCGAATCGCGCAGGAGAAGCGGGACCGCCCGTACACGCCGGTGCACCGGGAGCGCCCGGTCTCCGCGGCGCTGCGCGCGTACGCCTCGATGGCGACCAGCGCCAGCGACGGCGCGTACCGCCGCGTCCCCGAGTAGCCTTCGGTCTTCTCGAAATGGGCCCCTCGTCGCCTCCGTGGTGACGAGGGGCCCTTCCGTATTCGCGTTCCCGAAGTCGAAACCATCCCGACGGCCACGGAAATCGTCGGGCGCTGTCGGATTCTGAACGGCCGACATCGCCGCCTCCCTCGACGGCGGTCCAGGGCCGTGCGACGTCCTGCCAGCCTGACGGGAATCGCGCCGTACCCGTCGCAGAACGCCAATCCCGATCGGGAGGAAGCAACGATGAGGGCTGCTCAGAAAACGCTTGCGGCGACCGTGGGCTGCGCGACGGTGCTGCTCGGGGCCGCGCCCGCAACCGGTGCTACCGGCACGACGGCGCTCACCGGACTGAGCCGGGTCAGCGTCTCCACGACCGTTGGAATCGGCAACAGAGATTCCAGCACGCCGGCCGTCAGCGCGAGCGGCCGCCACGTCGCCTTCGATTCCTGGGCCAGCAAGCTCGTGCGCATTAAGGCTCGGCCCGAGTTATAAGGCCGCCCCGCCCTCAGGGGCTGTTCTCCCTACTCTCGTCGCTTAGCTAGGCGATTGCCTAGCTAGTCATGACGGTAAATCGGGTGGGTTGGCCAAGCACGGCAGCCGCCCCGTCGAGGTCGGCAAGTCGGGCCGCGAGGGTGGCCCTGGCGAGCCGCTCCGGCAACGCCACACCGAACTTCAACCCAGCGAGCGCGCGGTTGTCCACCTCGGGGAGGGAGAGGCCGAGCGATGCGTCTTCGAGCACCGCGCGCCACTCGTCCGGTCGCAAATCCTCCCGAAGCCGGAGGGAGTAGTCGTCGAACCGGTAGGCAGGGTCGACAGCCCGATCGAGACTCGCGGCCAAGGTGGCGTTCGCCCGCAAGCCTGCCCAGGTCCACCAGTGCAGGTCGCCGTTGCGGCTCCGGACGATCAAGCTCCCGCCGGGATGCACCAGCGCCTCTCGGTCCTCACGAGCCTCCGCCAGCCGCGCTACTGCGCGGGTGGTGAGCCGTACGGGCGGGTCCGCGCCGAGCAGGACCTCACGCATCGCGCGGGCCAGTTCGTGCCCCCATCCCACCCATCCAGCAGATGTCCAGCGTGCCCGGCCTCCACCGTCGGCCGGCTCCACGAAGCAGCGGCGCCGCCGCCAGTCGACGTATGTCACCCGCCAGCTCCGGCCGCCCAGCAGCAGCCGCCGATCGCCGCGTACCTCCTCCGTCAACAGGCCGGGATCTACCCGCCCCAGTTCGGTACGTCCCTGCAGCACCGTGAACTCGGGCGGGCCGGTGAACACCGCGGTCAGCTCCATGAAATGGCGACGGCCGAACCGTCGCTCGGCCTCCGGCCCGATGAAGAGCAGGTCCTGGTCGCGGTCGAGAAAGCCATGCTCGACGAGATGCCGGAGAATGGGTTCCGCGCCGGCTCCGAAGGGTGCCAAGCCGTTCCACCACCGCGGCCAGAGCTGGTCGCCGACGCGATGCTCCTGGAGGCAGAGCGCGAGGAGTTGTTGCGCGACGATGTGCCGGGGCTCGGGCGGAGCCACGACCGGCTCGACCCAGCCCCGTCCCCAGAGCACCAGTAACGCCGCCGCCGCGACCAGTTCTGCTCCGCTGCGGCAGAGGAACAGGCAATTACGGACGCTTCCAGGTCGGCGACCGGTGCGACCAAAACGTTGCAAGAAGGAGGCGACCGTCGACGGCGAGTCGATCTGGATGACCCGGTCGAGGTCCCCTACGTCGATTCCGAGTTCCAGCGTGCTGGTGGAGACGATGACGCAGTCCCGTCCCTCCGCGAACGCCTGCTCGGATCGACGCCGCTCGTCAGCCGACAGGGAGGCATGGGAGAGGAATGTCGTGACCCCCTTTTCCCGCAGCAGTTGCCCGAGTTCTTCGACGGTCTGCCGAGACTCGCAGAACACCAGCCGTTTTTCACCGGCGTGCAGACCGGCCACCACGGTGGCGGCGTTGGCCAGTGAGCCGACGTAGTCCAGTTCGATCTCGCCTGGGGATGGACCTCCCGTGATCGGATGGTCGGTGTTTGGGGGTATACGGTCCGGCGCCACGACCCGAGCCGGCCGCGTTGCCGCACCCGAGCCCTGAAGCCAGGCCAACAACTGTTCGGGGTTTCCGACGGTCGCCGAGAGACCAACCCGTTGTACCGGACGGCCAGCCACCCGGGTCAGCCGTTCCAGCACGGCGAGCAGATGCCAGCCGCGGTCGTCGCCGGCGAACGCGTGTACCTCGTCGACCACCACGGCCCGCAGGTTCGCGAAGAAGTTCCGGTGGTCGACGTGCACGCTGACCAGCATCGACTCCAATGACTCGGGCGTGGTGAGGATGACGTCCGGTCGCTGCCAGAGCACCTTGCGCCGGGCCGACGTGTCGACGTCGCCGTGCCAGAGTGCGACCGTACGGCCCAGCCAGCCGGCGTACCGCTCCAGCCTCGGAAGCAGGTTGTTGAGCAGCGCCTTGAGCGGGCAGAGGTAGAGCATCGAGGGGCCGGTCCACCCGTTGCGCGACATGCGGGAGAGCAGCGGGAAGATGGCTGCTTCCGTCTTTCCTCCGGCGGTCGGTGCGATCAGCAGCGCGTCGTCGCCGGCGAGCAGCGGATCGATCGCGGCCCGTTGCAGCGGCCTCAGGTCCGCCCAGCCGAGGTCGTTGACGACGTGGTGCAGCACGACCGGATCGAGCGAGGACTCCTCGTTCACAGCGGTAGGTTGATGTCGTCGGCCGAGGCCGCGTTCCGCTCCACCTCGGTCAGCTCGTCAGCCCGCAGCGTCAACTGGTAGTGCTGGCGCGGATCCCAGTCGTCGAACTGGTCGACCCGGTCGAACACGTCGGCGACGAGCTTCTTGAGGTACACCCGGGGAGCCACCCCAACCTTGCCGCCCAGCCGGCCCGCCACCGCTCGTGCCAGCTCGCCGAGATAGTCGTCGTCCACGGCGGCGGTGACGCGGGGGCTGTCGTAGACGTCGCGTACCCGGGCTCCCAGTTCCACCAGCGCGTCCTCGGTGAAGCCGGGCAGCCGCAGTTGGGTGGCGCGGGGGTTGTCCCAGCGCGCTTCGGCGCCGAAGTCGGTGGCAAGCCGCTGCGCCAGAGGGCCGAGTCGCTGCACCCCCTGCGCCCCGTCGAAGAACGCCGGAGTACCGGTGATGAGGAGGAAAAGACCCGGGAAGCGTCCGGCGTAGATGTCGTCAACCAGCTGCCGCAATGCGTTGAGGGCCTTGTCCCGGGCGTCCGAACGGACCCGCTGAAGGGTCTCCACCTCGTCCAGGACCAGGAGCAGACCGGGGTGCCCGCTGTCGCGCAGCACGGTGAGCAGGCCCTGCAGGAAGCTGAGCGCACCGAAGTGGTCGAGCTCTCCCTTGACTCCCGCCGTACGCCGCGCCGAGGCGGCGACGTGCGGCTGCCCGCCCAGCCAGGCGGCGAGCCCGCCGGCCGTCACCTGGTCCCCCGCCGCGCTCGCCGTCCGGTAGCCACGCAGCGCGGCGGCAAAGCCGGGCGTGGTACGTGAGATGTCGGCCAGCCGCCGTTCGAGCAACTCGCCGACGGCCCGGTCGAGCCCGTCCTGGTCGTCCTCGGCCACGTCCCCACCGGCCAGCACGTCCTCTTCGAGCGCGAAGATCCAGCCGTCCAGGACCGGTCGGAGGGCGCTCGGCGCGAACTGCTCGGTGGCGAGTTGTTCGACCAGCCGGCGGTACACGGTCTCCATTCGGTGCAGCGGCGTTTCCAGCTCCGAGATCTGTACCTCGGAGACGGCGAAGCCCTTCCGCTTGGCCCGCTCGCCCAGCCAGCGCGTGAAGAAGGTCTTGCCGGCGCCGTACTCGCCGCGGACCGCCTTGAAGACGCTACCGCCGCCGGTCACGCGGTCGAGGTCGTCGTCGAGGGCCGCGGTGAACCGGTCCAGGCCGACGGCCAGTACGTCGAGTCCGTTGCTGGGTACAACTCCACGGCGTAGCGCGTCGACGATGTCCCGTCGCCGCCGGGCGCTCACGTCGATGGTCACGGCCACTCCAGCCCGAACTGCTCTGCCAGAAGCGGGATATCGAGTTTGGCGGTCCGCCCGTCAGCGTCCAGGGTGAGTACCGGGTAGCCCTCGACCTGCAGCAGCCGGCGCAGCGCGGTGAACGTGCCGGATATGCGGTGCGCAGGCACCCCGGCCCGCGTGGCGAGCGTGTCCAGGGTCGACCGGCCGTTGCCAGCGACGAGCGCGGCGAGCAGGGCGGCGACGCGTTCGTCCGGCAGGGGCGCGCGGGCGTCCCGACGTTCGGCGTAGACGGGGCTTGCCAGCAGCGCCTCCGTCAGCGACCGGACCGGGTCCGCCGAGATCGCCGGAGGCGGCGGCGGTACCGCCGGTGGCGCTGCGGCCGGCAGGTCGAACAGGCTTTCGTCCTGGGCGGGTGGCCGCTGGCGGCGGCCGGGACGGGGCGCTGGTAGGGCGGGCGCCTCATCGGACCCGGTCGGCGCGGACGCAGGCACCGCGTCGGTTGCCGTCAACGATTCTCGCCACCACTCAGGGCTGGCCACGGGCGCCCCGGACCATCCCGGCACCGCCGCCTCGTCCTGAGCCGCGAATACCAGTAGCGGGATGACCACCTCGGCGGGCGCGGCGCCGCCGTGATAGCCCGCCTTGCGTGGACCGTAGCGCAGTTCCTCCCGCCAGGGCAGGATCACCTTGCCCGCGCCGAGCGCCACCCGGCTGCCGGCAAACAGCAGTTCGCCCTCGCCCGCTGGGGTGGTAGCGGGTCGCCAGCGGTTCTCGCTGGAGTCCGACGCGCGCAGCACCGCCTCCGGTCCCCGGTCCACGACGTGTCCGTGGTCGGAGAGGAGCACCACGACCCGGTCCTGGGCCACGGCGAGCAGATTCCGCAGGCCGTTGATGGTCTCCCTGCTCCACTCGATGGTGCCGGGGTCGCTGCGGTCCAGCGCGTCGTCGATAGTGTTGATGACGGCCGCTACCACCGGTACACCCGGGTCGGCGATGGCGGCGGCGACCTCGGGGTCCACGGCGGCACCTGCGGGCGCCCGCAGGTCCGACTTGTGCAGCAGAACGCTGCCGGGGAAACGACCCCGGAAGGCTTTCAGTTCGTCGTTCCGGTCCCCGACGGCTATCTTCCCGCTGAACAGGCTGTACCGGCTGACGGACGTCACGGTCGGCAGCGCGGCGAGCACGCCGGTCCGTTGCCCGCCCTTCGGGGTCAGTTCGGTCCAGGCCCCGACGCGCGACAGCGAGTCGGCGACCTCGGTACCGGCCGCCGTGCTCATCCCGTCCAGGACCAGCAGCAGGATCCGCCGCTCGTTGTCGAGAATGGGCTGCACGACCCGGTCGAGAACGTCCTCCACCCGCAGTAGGCTGCCCGGTTCGCGTTCGGCGTGGGTGGTGTCCTGCAGCAGCTCCGCGAACTGCTCGTCATGCCGGGCCCGCCGGGCGTCCACCAGTGCGTGCAGCGACCGGTATGCCTGCGCCACCTGCTGGTCCGGGTCACCGGCGAAGACGTCGAGCCGAGCCCGGTCCACCCAGCCGTCGTCCCGCACCTGGCGGTGGAGCGCGTCCAGCAGCGTGACCGGCGCCGGGCCGTCCGGTACGGCGAGCCAGCGCAGCAGCCGGACCGCCATCCGCGCCGTCTCCACCCGGCTGCTGTCCGCCGAGCGGTGTTCCTCCACCTCGGCCAGCCGGTCCTGCGCAGCGGCGATCGGTGCGGCGGCGGGCTGGCCGGTACCGGTGAGCGGCAGCGCCAGCCGCACCGCGGCGGCGAAGGCGCGCATCCGCTGGGTGAACCCACTGGGCAGGACGGTGGAGGCCGCGAGCCGGTCGGCGATTTCGATCTCGGCGGCGATCTCCTCGGCCCGGTGCAGCATCCGGTACGCCTCGCGTCGCGAGGATTCGGCGTCCAGGGCGCGGTAGATCCAGGCTTCGGCGGCGTCGGCGAAGGACACGGCCTGCGCGGCGGTGAGCCGGGTGCCGCCGAACCGGGGTTCCAACCGGGTACGGGCGACGACGACCTCGACCTCCGCCGGCTTGTCCGTGCCCCGGGGCCAGAGGACCCCGGCGAGCAGCCCGATCGGGATGGCGTCGACCCCGTGCCCGGCCCGTACGGCGGCGAGAACGGGTACGGCGACCGGACCGGCGGCGTCGGCGACGAAGCCGGCGATGCCGTCGGCCCACTCCCGTGGCAGCTCGGCGAAGCGGAGCTGTGCCGGTGCGTCAGTGCTCCACTGCAACAGGCCGGCGCCGTCCAACTCGTCGGGGTCGAGGCCGAGCGCCGCCCCGGCGAGATGCCGCAGCGCGTGGTCGCGGGTGAGGATCGTGCCGGCCGGTGGTGGCCAACCGTCCACCGGAGCCAAATCGGTGAGCGCGTCGGCGACCCACCGTCCGGTGCGCACCAGCGTGGAGTCGAGCTGCGCCTGACCACCGAAGGTCTGCCGTACGAGGTCCCACGCGTCGACGCTGCGGACCTGCTGCCGGCTGGTGTGGGCGAGTAGGCCGTCGCCGAGTTCCACCTCGGTGAGGTCGGTCAGGAGCACCAGCTTCTCGCCGGCCGCCCGGTCGGCGAGGGCTGCGCGGGCAGCTATCGGCGTAGGGCAGGGCACGACGCGGACCGGGGTGCCACCGATCCGGAGCACCGGGTCGCCGGTCCACTCCGGCCGGGCACGCAAGGCGATCGCCTCCGCGTTGTCCCGCTCGGCGAGCCACGCCTCGACCTTGCGGCGCACGGCGGCGGGCCGTACGGCGGTCCGGGGCAGGTTCACGGCTGGCCGTCCCCGCCCCGGACCGTCCAGGTCACGGTGATCTGCCGACCGGGCCCGAGCGCGGCCCTGATCTGGTCGGTCAGCTTCCCGAGCCCGGCCGCGTCGCGGACGACCATCTGCCTGACCACCTCGGGCGGGACGATTTCCTCCACGTCGCGGTTCTCGGGCTTGCGCTTCTTCGGGTCATCGGGCGGAAGAGGCGGGGGCGGCGGGGGCAGTGGCCGCTTTTCCTCGGCCAGGATCGCGGCGGCTGCCGCGACCGCCTGCTGCAGGGCCGCCGCAAGATCACCGGCATGCTGCTCGTATCCCGCGACGGTGCGGAGCTGCGCGATGACGTTCCGGGCCCGCGGATCGGTCTCGGCCCGGTGCTCGACCGCCGCCAAGAGCGGCCACTGGGTGGCAGCGAGCGCGGCACGCAGCTTCCCTGCCTGCTTGAAGACCTGGCTGAGCGCCTGCCCATCGAGGTCCCCGAACTGCGCCGGTACGTTCGCGACGATGTTGACCAGTACGACGTCGTCTTGTTCCTGGGAGACCTGGGCGAGCAGGGCGGCGACGCGGCGGGCGGTGGCGAGCCGCCCGGTCGCGGCCTCGGCGTCCAGGCCGAGCACCGCGGCGTGTGCGGTCAACTCATCGACGAGTTGGCCGGCGCTGGTGGCGTAGTCCCGGGCGACCTTTCGCATCGTGCCGGCGAGGGTGCCGAGGTTGGCGGGGTTGCGGAAGAGCGGCAGCACCTCGCCGAAGAAGGGCTGGCCGAAGCGGACGGCCGCCTTCCAGCTCTCCTCGTCGGGCATCGGCGGGTGGCGCAGCTCGAACCGGTCTTCGACGCCGGTCACCAGCGCAACCTTGATCTTCCCGCCATTTTCGTACCAGCTCAACTGCTGTTCGAGCGCGAACACGGCGATGATGAGATTCTGCAGGTCGCGGTCGAAGCCGCGGGCCTTCGGCACGTCCAGTAGCCCGCGCAGCACGTGCACCGGGAAGTGGTCCCGGTAGTCCTGCTTGGCCGCCTCCTGCAGCAGGTGGCGGCTCCAGAAGCAGGTCGTCATGTCGAGCACGTACCGGTGGTCGATCAGCTCGCCGAGCTGCAGGTTGTTGCAGATCCGACGAAGGATCTTCTGGTCCGCCGGTGGCACGCTGACGCCGTGCGTCGGGTCGGCGGCTGCCTTCGTCGCGTAGTCGAGCACCTTGCCCAGTTCCGCCCGGGTCAGCGGCTTTTCGTCCACGGGCAGCGCTGGGGTGCCGGGGTACGACCAGTCGAGCAGCTCGCCGGTGAGGTTGCGGAAGGCGTCGGCGAGGGTGCCGCCGCGCGGGTCGCCGATCCGCAGCCCTTCCGCGAGTGTGTGGAGTACGCCGACCGGGTCGTCCTGCACGTCGGAGGGCTGCGGGTTGGCCGCCCCGTACGCCTGTTTGAGCGCCTGCACCAGCGCGTCGCGCAGCTGGCTCTGCCGCTGCTGGAGGTAGACCTTGCCCTGCTGCCGGTCGGCCTTGGGCCAGTCGGCGGCGAGCGTGTTGAGCCGCTCGCCCGCGCCGCCCACGCCGAGCAGGTAATTGATCTTCGCGAGCTGGGCGACGCGCCCCATCATGTCGTCGGTCAGGTAGAGCGGCAGCCAGAAGACGGTGTTGGAGCCGCGATCAAGTTCCTCGATCCGGGCCCGGTCGGCGCTGCGCGGGTAGTCCTGCGGGTCGAACGGGTAGTCGATGACGATCCGCCAGGACTCTCCGGGAGCGATCAGGGCGGCGACCGGCATGGTGTCGGGGTCGCGGACGTTGCCGAACTTCACCTGCACGACGTGCCGGCGACCTCGCCAGTCGCGCGGGTGCTGCAGTTCGCCGTGGCTGCCCTCGCCGCCCGCGAGCCCCATCTCCGCGATGATCAGCTCCCGGAGCAGTTGCTGCCGTACGCCGGCCGAGGTCTCACCGAGCGGCACGAGGTCGAGCAGCTTGTCGAAGTCGACGGTGTGCAGCTTGAGCGAGACGACCGGGTCGTGGTCGTCGGTCAGGTGCAGCTCACCGGCGTCCTGCTCGATCTTGCGGAGCCGGTTGAGCACCAGGGTGTTCTCGTAGCCGGGGATCGGCGAGGCGATCGAACCGAAGTTCAGCGCGTGCAGCTTCGCGGCGGTCAGGTTGTGCAGCGCCGGCACCTCGGGCACCAGGGCGCCGAGCAGGATGGTCTTGACCAGCTTGTCGTCGAGCTGGAACTGGGTGTGTCCGGTCGCCCGGTCCTCGTCGATGCCGTTGAGCGCGAGCAGGATCGGTCGCAGCTTGCGCAGGTAGAGCGTGCGGGCCGCCTCGAACTGCTGGCGCAGCTTGGGGCGGTCGGGCAGTTCGCCGTGCAAGACCAGCGGGTCGAAGAGGGCGGCGACGCCGATCAGGTCGTTGACCTTCAGGGTGTCCCGCCGGTCGACCAGCAGTTCGGTCATCACCTTCAGCGCGGTGCGTTCCCGTTGCAGCGCCTGCGAGAGCGCAACGAGGGTCGCCACCAGCGCGGGCGAGAACGGATAGAGCTGCCGGAACGAGGTGGCGTCGGAACCGATGCCGGCGTCGCCGTACTGTGCGCCGAGCAGCAGCGTGTCCCAGACCTCGCGGTTGTGCCGTACGGCGGCGAAGGCATTGTCGATGACCGCCCGGGCCGCGTCGTCGTTCGGCTTGAGCAGCCGCTTCTCGGTGATCTCGGGCAGGTTCGTGTCGGCCAGCACGATCTGGCCGAACCGCCCCTGGGCGCTGCGCATCACATCCGCCAGCGCCTCCCGCTCGGTACCGCCGACCTGCGGGCCGAGGAACTCCTCCAGGTTGCGTTGCCGCGCCACGAACGACACCAGCGGCAGCGGCCGGGCCTCGTCGGCCGACTCGATCAGCTTGTTGAGCTTGGCGCCCTCGGTGTTGACGAAGGTGTGGTCGGCGATCCGCCCGGAGAGCCAGAGGATCAGCTCGTCGAGGAAGAGCACGATGGCGTCGTACCCGAGGCTCTTGGCGTGCCGGGTGATGACGGCGAGGCCGGTGTCCAGGTCAAGGTATTCGCCGCTGTGCACCGCGCCCCGGAAGAACGCGGCGGTCAGCGCGCTGACCAGCGTGTCGCGGTCCTTGGTGCCGGGCGGCTGCGCGGCTGCCTCGGCGTACCGCTGCGCGGTCCAGCCCTCGGCCTGGGCCCGCAGCGCGGCGAGCCCGCCCCCGACCGCGCCAGGCGCGGTGCCGCCGTCGCGCAGCGCGGCGAAGAACTTGTCGTCGCCGAGGGTGCGCCGCAGGTCGGCCGCGTTCTCCAGCAGGGCGTCCGACCGGTGTACGGCGGGTACGGGCGCCTCGGGGTGCGCCGCGGTGACCTGGCGCAGGTAGCCCTCCAGGATTGCCTGCTCGACCGAGCGGGCGTCGAGCATGTGCAGCGTGAGGGTGAGGAACTTCCGCTCCGGCAGCCACGGGTCGGCGGCGACGACCGGACCGGCGAGCCCGGGGATCTTCCGGGCGTCCGGGTTGTGCCGCAGGATCTCCCGCAGCACGGCCATGAAGTGCGACTTGCCGGAGCCGAACGAGCCGTGCAGGAACATCGCCTGGGAGCGTGCGGTGGTGACGGCGTGCCCGATCCGCTGTAGCGCGGTGGCGAAGTTGTCCCGGAGCTGATCGGTGACGACGTACCGGTCCAGGTCGGCTCCTTCGGCCGCCTTGACCACGAAATCGCCCTCGCCGACCGAGGTCGGGATATCGATCAATTCGCGCAGCAGCGTCACGCCGTGTCCTCCCCAGGCTTCCCAGCGTGCCCACGCTACCCATCGAGGCGGCGATGCGGTATCCGGATTGGACGGTTCCATTTCGCCCTGGCGGCTTTGCCGCACTGGCCGGCGAACCGTCCGGCATCGGCTGAACGTCGGAGTTCCCGCAGGCCGTCATCGTTCTTCCGGCAGGCCCAGATTTTCCGGCAAGCCAAGGGCGCGCAGGGCGGCGGGCAGGTCGACGGCCTCGGCGAGCGGGCGTACGCCGCCGTCGCCGCCCGTGACGCGGACGGCACAGCGGTTCCGGGCGAACCAAACCGTGACGGTCTGGCCGGCGTGCCGGGCGGCGAGCCGCTCCAGCGCCGGCACCGGGTCGACGCCGAGCGGTGCGGCGGGCGCGGCCGGCACGGGGACGGCATGCTCCGGTTCGGCCGGTACCGTCCCGGCGAGCGCGCCGTCGAGATACTCCAGGAAGTAGGCGACGGCCGCCGCCACGCCCGGGCAGTGCGGAGCGTCGGGCCGCTCGGGTTCGGCGTCCCGGGGCAGCAGGTCGACCGACCAGCGCACCCCGTCGAGGCGTACCGGGTCGCCGGCGTTCCGGCGCAGGTCGCAGACGCTGACCAGCAGGGCCAGGTCCAGCCCGAGGACGAGCCGGACCAGCTCCGCCAGCGGCGGCACCTCGGGCGGGTCGGCCACCACCAGCAGCCGGGCGGCGGGCAGACCACGACCGGCCGAGCGGACGTACTCGCCGACCGGGTCGGCGCCGCGCCAGGGCAGGGTGACGTGCCCGTCCCGCAGGTCCGGCCCGATCTCGTGGCCGCCGTCGGCCTCGGTCAGCTCCTCCGGGCGTACGCCGAGCACGGCCGCCCAGGAGCCGAGCCGGTACCGCTGCGGCAGCCGGACCACCGGCTGCCCGCCGGGGTGGGTGGCGACCAGCGGGGCGACCTCCGCCGTGCCGGCCCGCCAGGTCAGGTGCAGCACCCGGTGCCGCAGGTCCGTCATGGTCACCACGACCGCCTGGTGCAGCCGGTGGCTTCCGCCGCAGGTCGGGCAGGGCAGCGACGAGGTACGCATGCCGGCCCCGCCGCAGTCGGCGCACGCGGGGTCGGGGGCGGCGCGACCGGCCAGGCAGGAGCAGGTGCGCAGCCGGCTGCCGGGCCGGCAGTCCGGGCAGGGGCGCGACGGGATCGGCTCGCCGAGCCAGCCCGGCGCGGGCGGCTCCGCGCCCCGGCGCAGCGGCACCCGCTCGCGGCGGACGATCTGGCCGGTCGGCTGCTCGACCAGCGTCTCGATCGGATCGCCGGGGCGCAGGCTGGTGTGCCACCAGCGGCCGTCGCGCCAGATCGCCTGCGCGCCGGGCAGCTCCGCGCCGCTGAGCCGATCGACGCAGTCGGCGAGGACGCGGCGTTCGATCTGGTCGGCGTCGACCGCCGGGACCGCGAACCAGCCGGTAGCCGGGCCGGCGCCCAGGGCCGGGCCGGGCGGCGCGAGCCGGTGAGCGGGCGCGGTCAGCCCGCGGGCGCCGAGCCCGTCGAGGGCCTCGGCCACGTCGGTGGCGGCCAGCGCCGCCGGCAGCCGCGCGGCCCAGGCTCGGGTCTTCGCGGGTACGGGGCCGCCGGGCACCTCGTACCGGACGTCCCAGCCGAGCGTGCCGTACTCCCGGCGTGCCTCCACCACCAGGTCCAGCAGGAGCAGCTGGGCGACGTGGCAGAGCCGGGCCAGCCGGGCGTCCGGGTCGGGCGCGGGCGGCGCGGTGGAGCGGCCGATCAGGACGCGCCACGGGTCGCGGTCCTCCGCGACGATGGCGAGGGCCTCCAGCTCGTACCGGCGCGCCTCGGGCAGGTCGGGGCGCCAGGCGCGGGGTAGCCGCAGGGTCAGCGGCTCGGGGGTCACGGCGGCGCCGACGGTGGCGGCGAGTTCGCGTACCCGGGGAGTCAGCTCCACCACCCAGCGGCCCGACGGGTCCGGGCGGGGGTCGAGCGCACCGGGCACGACCTGCGCGGACGCGACCGCGCCGGTGTCGGCGTTGGCCACGGTCAGCACGAGCTGCGCGCGGCGCCGGCCGCGCCGGTGGCAGCGTACGCACTCGGTCGCGACGGTGCCGGCGCCCCGGCAGACCTCGCACTCCCGGTACGCCTCGCGGCGCCCGGCCAGGTCGCGATCCGCCTCGTCCACGAGGAACCGGTCTCCGCCCTCCGTGCAGCGGCACGGCCGCAGGCGGAAGCTCAGCTCCTCGCAGTCCGGACAGGTGATCGTCATCGGCGCGGTCGCCACCGGGGCGGTCGACGCGGGCTCGCCGGTCGACGCAGGCTCGCCGGTCATCGGGGCAGCCTCGACGAGGCGAACGGCCGCGCGGCGGTCGCGTCGGCGGCGGTGAAGGGCAGGTGTGCCACGTACCGGGGGCTCATCGCTCGCCCACCCCCGGGGTACCGGAATTCGCGCGCACGACAGCATCGCTCCTTTCTCGAATCTGATCTCGCGAAGCGATCTCGGGAATTGATCTCGCGGCGGTATTTGATTGCCGTGGAAGTTGCACGGGCATCGCGCCTTGTCGGTGCCATCTTGTATGGTCAGGGGCACCCTGGCAATAAAAGTGAGCGCGAACGGAACCTGTTTCGGGGCCGGTGTTTCCGGGTTCCATCGCGGTCGGCGGAATGTTAAAAAATTCGACGGGGAGGGGTGGTTCCGGAATGGCGGAAGATCTGGGTTCGACCGTGCCACGGCGGCAACTCGGCCGGACCCTGCGCCAGTTGCGCATCGAGGCGGGGGTGACGCTGGACGCGGCGGCCGAGGTGCTGGAGTGCAGCCGGCAGAAGGTCTGGCGGATCGAGAGTGGACTCGGCGCGGTGCGCGCCGTGGATGTACGCGCCATGTGCGAGCTGTACGGCGCGACGCCCAAACTGACCAGCGCCCTGCTCGGGCTCGCCACCGCCACGAAGGACAAGGGCTGGTGGCACGCGTACGGCGACGCCATCCCCGAGTGGTTCGAGCTGTACGTCAGCCTCGAATCCGCCGCCCGCCGCCTGCGGTTCTTCAACGAGTCGACGATCCCTGGGATGTTGCAGGTTCGCCGTTACGCCCTCGCGGCTTTCGAACACCGGCCGGAGGTGCCCCTCGATGAGCGGGATCGCCTCGTGGAGGTCCGGTTGCAGCGACAGGCGCTGCTGGACCGTCGACTTCCGCCGGCCCCACGACTGGAGGTCATCCTCTCCGAGGCCGCGCTACTCCGAACCGTCGGCGACCACCAAACGATGGCCGAGCAGTTGCGCCACCTGCTAACCATTGGCGCGCGGGACAGGGTGGTGGTCCGCGTGCTCCCGTTCGCCGCCGGGTTGCATCGCGGGTACGAGGCGGGCACCTTCGTCATGCTCGAATTCCCGGCCGGCAATCGGTCGACCCCGGAGCCACCCGTGGTCTACACCGAATCGTGGACCGGCGCGCTCTACCTGGACCGGCCGGAGGAGTTCGCGGCCTACGAGAAGGTCTGGGCGAGCCTCGATGAACTGGCGCTGGATGAGGAACAATCGAGGTTGCTGATCAACAAGATCCTTGGAGAGGTTCATCATGGTTGATCTGACCGAGGCGCGCTGGCACAAGAGCACCCGCAGCGGCACGAACGGCGGCGAGTGCGTCGAGGTGGCCGACAACCTGCCGGGCGTGGTCGCCGTACGCGACAGCAAGGACCCGGCCGGACCGGCCCTCACCTTCACCTCCACCGCCTGGGCCGCCTTCATCGACGCGACCCGAACCGCCCGCTGACGACGTACCCGAAAGCCAACGGTGCCCCCGGCGAACCCGCCGGGGCACTGGTTCTTCTGCCCGTGGCGAATAGGACCCACTCGACGCCGCGCGGCTTGGCAGGCTGGGTCCATGGGTCCGGACGGATTCGAGGATCGGCAGCGCCAGCTCACCGACCTGTACGCGGCCTTCAACCGGCGAGACGTGCCGGCGCTGCTCGCGGCCATGACGCCCGATGTCGCCTGGCCGAACGGCTGGGAGGGTGGCACCGTGCACGGCCGCGACGCGGTGCGCGAGTACTGGACGCGCCAATGGGCCCAGATCGATCCGACGGTCGAGCCGGTCGGCTTCGCGCGAGAGGACGACGGGCGCGTCGCCGTCACCGTGCACCAGGTGGTACGCGACCTGGCCGGCGCCATCGTCGCGGAGGGAACAGTCACCCACGTGTGCCGCTTCGCCGGTGACCTCGTCTCGGAGATGGAAATCCGCCAGTGAGGCGGGCGGCCGAGTTCGTACCGGTCGCATAGGGTTGAATCGATGACACCCTCAGTTAATCGGCGCAGCCGCGGATTGACGCGGAAGCCATGACCATCGAGGCCGTGAAGGCGACGATCCGGCAGGGCATCCAGGCCGCCCACGAGGCCGAACAGACGATCAAGCGCACCAACGCCAGCCTCAACGACGGCAGGTCACTCGCCCTGGCCACCCTGCATGACAGCGAACACGACGAGGTACGCCAGGCCCGCGCCAAACTCAAGGAAGCCGCCGACGAGATCGAGCTGGTGCTGCGCCGACTCGCGTCAGCCAAGGCACACGCCCACGCCTACCTCGGAACGCTCGGATGAGCCAAATCGAGGAGATTGTCGCCCAGCTTCGCAGTGCCACCGAGACACTCGACGCGGCCAGCGTCACCGCGCTACGGGCCGAGGCCGACGCCCGGCAGGCGCAGGCACGCTTCGACGAGGCCGGTACCGGCAGCGGCCACCGGGACATCACAGCGGCCTTCACCGAAAGCCGTACCGCCGCCGAGAAGGCAGCCAAGGTCGGCCGCCTCATCGCCGAAGCCACCCGACACATCGCCACCTACGCCAACACCATCAACCCCGGCTCGATGCCCGGCGGCCAAGCCAGCGAACTCGCCACCCCCTCCGGCGAGCAACTGTTGACGGAGGCGGTGCAACGAGAGTCGGCCCGAAGGAACGTCGGTTCCTTCCTCGGCACACTGACGCGCAAGGTCGAGGACGTCCAGGACCACACCCAGAAGACCGTGGCCGCGATCAGGAAGGCGACCGAGTTCATCCGAGGCCCGGACGGGCCGTCGGGTTCGGTTAAGGCTGGCACCACGACCCCGACAGTCGGCACGCCAGCCGGGCAGAGCCCTAAAATCGATGCACCCGAGGCCGCCGGTCACCTCGTCGTTGTCGGCCTCGTCGCCGGCGTAGCGATTCACCGTTCATACCAGTCGATCCGCAGAGGAATGTCGAGGTTACGGAAACGTGAGCGTACGGACTGAGCTGAGCGACCTGATCCGGGCGATGGCCCGGCGTGACTGGGGCACGGTGGACAGGCTGGTGGACGCGTGGGAGAAGGCGGGGTGGACCGGCGGCGTTCAGATGATCGGTGCGGCTTTCGCCATCCTGGTCAATCGGCGCTTTTCCGCCGGCCACACCCCCACCGATGTCGCCCGCTTCGTAACCGAGACCCGGGCCCAGTTCCCCGGGGCAGACGAGCTACCAACGTTGGAGATGGAAGGGCTGGTACGCGCCGCCCTGGGTGAGCCGGACCTTGCGGAAAGCATCAACCTCGAAAATGCGCTCCAAATTCAGATCGTCGTACTCGGCAAGCTGTTGCAGGACGAGGAGCTGACCGAGCCGCAGCTCGAAGAGTTCATCGGCGAGGTGGAACGCACGGCCGCGGAGTACATGTAGCGACGGCAGCCACGACCTGTTCGCCGGCGTCACTTGAGTTGGAGGGCGACCTCACGCGTTATCGCTGGCGGTCATGGCCGAATCTGCTGCCTTGGTGGAGCTGAGAACCGCCTCGCGTAGCGGGTGCAGGAAGGGGGCCTGCTGCCACCCGCTGGGGCCGTACCGGCAGTAGGCATACAGAACGGCGTGGCACCACGCAGACGGGCCCGACAGCCGCAGCGGTTCGACGCCAGCGAAGGTCAGGATGCACGCCGGACCATCGATGACGTACTCCAAGGCGGCCTCATGGTCGAACGCCAGCCACCGGCCGTCGATACAGCACCACGTCGTCAGCGGCGTCACCACAACCCGGGCGTACGCGAACTCGCGCCATTGCGGCCGTGCCAGGTTCGCGGCTCGGGTCTTCGCGATGCTGTTGCCGATGACATTGCCAATCAGCGCGCCGGTGACGACCGCAGGAGATCCATAGGCGTAGGTCCAGCTCTGCCCGTAGGTAACCGTGGTGCCGTAGAAGCGGGAGTAAAGCAGCGGAGCATCCATATGGATCGCGCCCGGTCCGAGGAATCCGGGCGCGATTACGGACGGCGGCCCCTCACCCCTGGCGAGTCGCTGGTACAGGTGGATCGCTTCCTGCCAGCCCTGCCGCAGTGCCACGTCGGACTGGCGCGGTTGGGCTGCACGACGTGGCGGCAGCAGCCGACCCAGCCCGAACGCGAACGCGTAGGCAAGGAGCGCCCATGGGCCGGTGAGGCCGACCACGACGACGCATATCCACCGACCGCACGCGAAGCGGTGTCTCGCCCGCCCGTCAACGATCCCGAGGACGAAACCCACGACGCCGGTCACCAACGCGATGGCGTAGAGGGCGATAACGATGGCGCCCGTCAACATGGTGGCCCCGTAACACGGTCCGGCCACACCGTCGACCCTGCCGGTTGACGCGGGACCATACTTGCCGACGCACGACTCGTAGCTCGCGTACACGGGAAGGTAGAAGACCACCAACACCGGCACCACGAGCATCCCGACGGCCGTGACAACCCAGTGCCGTCCGCCGCGCGGACGGGATATTGGTCGTTCCCCGGCTATGTCCGGGTTAAGCCCACCCATGCGCTGCCTCCCCAAGAATTCACTCCAGCGCTCCGTCGTGGTGCTCGGTCAGCCGTAGTTGTCGCGGAGATCGAGGCGTCAGGCACCTTCCGCAGCCGCGACCAACGCAGCCCGGTCGGCGCCAAGGTGAGACAGTTCCGCGTCGAGCAGGTCGGTGAAGAACTGGGCCGGCGGGCCGGGGAAGTTGGGACGCTCGTCGGCGTACCACTGGTGCAGCCACGGTTCCAGCTCGGCGATACCGGCGAGCAGGGGCAGCAGCCGCTCCTTCGGCCACGCGGCCTGCGTCTTGCGGTCGAGGTACACGGTGGCCAGGGCCTGGGCCTGCGCCAGGTGATCCCAGCCGGCCCAGCCGAGCAACTCCGTGCCGTCCGAATCGCGGCCCGCCTTCGGGTACGAGATGAAGCGTTCCTTCGGCACGTCGAGCTTGCCGCGGTTACGCCAGTACGACGGCTTGGCGAAGTCTGCCGAGGTGTACTTGGGCGGCACCGGAATCTGCACCTCCTCGCCCGCGTCCTCCAGGCGTTGCAGCGCCCAAGTGCGCTCCCACTGCTGCCGCTTGCGCAGCCCGGACGGCTTGTACCGCTGCACCGGCAGGTAGGGCACGTGCTCGTCGGCGACCAGCTTGGCGAGCGTCTTGGTCAGGTCGTAGTCGTCACGCCCAACCCACAGCTCCAACACCGAGCGGAAGTCCTCGTCGTGGCGCACCTTGTCGGCAAGCTGCGCCACGGATTGCGGGGTCGGCGCAGGACCCCACAGCTCGGGCGCCTCCAGCCGGTCGAGCAGCCAGTCCCGCAGCGCCTTGGCCTGCATCGCGTCCCAGCCCTCGGTGGCCCAACGGCGCTTGCACTCCGGCCGCTCGATCAGCCCGATGTGTCGGTTGGACTCGATCATCTCGATCCGCCGCTGCACCAGCGCCCGATAGTCGTCCGGCCAGTGTGCCGGCAGCTCCGTGATCGGCGTCGACCCGTGCCGCACGAACCACTGCGTCTCGACCTCGCCGGCCGCCATCTTGCGGGCCAGCACGATCTCAAACGCCCGCTCTCCCAACTTCAACTCGGGCGGCTCCGCGCAGGTCAGGTCGTCGTCAATCAGCCCGTAGAGCCGGTAGACCTCCCAGTCCAGTTCCTCTTGCATGGCGATCATCTGAGCCCGAACCGACTCGTACTCCGTACGCGTCTCGCGCAGTCGGTCCCTCGTTGGCGCTCCCGACTCCGCGACCGCCGCCGGGGCCAGGCTGGCAAGCCGCTGCGCCAGCGAGTCGAGCAGCCGTGCCCGCTCCAACGGGTACGCCTCCGGCAGGGGAAATTGTTCCAACTTTGTAGCGTTGAACTGATAAAATCTCTCCCACGGCTGCGATTTGAATCCTTCATTAACCCCCTGGCCACCCTTATTGTGACAGACCTGTTTGAGCCAGAAGCAGGCAGTTGAGCTGCTCAGGAGGCCAGACAGAGAAACGGCATGGCGCTCACCCACCTCCCCGGAGAGTTTGATAACAGGCGCCGTTTGACTGTAAATCTTTCCACCGCGATCCAGGACGAAGTGATTGTGCGTCGCGACCTCCGCATAGACAATCAACAAAGGCGCAATAAGCTTATCTCGATACAACTCGCGCAGATCATACCATTTCAGATGAGCTATTTCTTCAACGGGGATGCCGAATCGCTTTCGCACCTCCAGCACGCGACGATTCGGCCAAAGGAATCGAATTGCATTGCGAATCTTATCGATTGCACTGCGAGTCAAGTCATCTTCGTATGGAAAAACGCAGAGATCCCCCTCATGCAGAGCAAAATCCCGCACGTCTCCCCCACTTACCGCGCGTCGAGTTGATTTCAACGTGCGGCGTGCAGCGGTTCCATTATCAACGAGAAAGGCGTCATCCTCGCCGGATATTGCGGCAAAGCCAATGGAAGCCTTCAAATGAAGGCGATCTGCGCAGTTTCGTAGAGATTCCATCAAGTCAACCGCGCCACCGCCTGAGAGACTCCAAGGATGGACGGTCAACCGTCGTCGCGGCAGATCTGCGACAGTAACCCAATCGGACTCAGACGGACAGTCAATCTGGGAGCAGATCGCTTGCCATACGGCGCCCTCGGCTGGATTAACAGGGGCAGATACCTCTCCACTGACCCCTAGAACCGTTCGGACGGTCGCCGTCCGATGCCGGTAATTGGCACGGCCGATCAGGATTACCGTCGGCGTACCGTGGCCGGGGATGTAGGCGCCCGAGGTGTCGATCACCTCGGTCAGTTCGACCTCGTGGGCGAAGTACTTCTCGATCAGGTGCTTCCCGAACTCGCGCTTCATGAAGGCGTTGCCGGTGATCTGGCCGACGTGACCGGCGCCCTCGCCGTGCTCGTCCGACCGCTTGGCCAGTTCGAAGAAGCGCTTGGCGAACGGCACGGTCAGCGCGTACTGCCGGTGGCACACCGTCGAATACTCCGACCGGTACCGCTCGTTGAGGGCCTTGTCCTTGACGGTGATGTAGGGCGGGTTGCCGACCACCACCGTGTACTGCCCCTCGCGTAGGTACTCGCCGAGCACATCGGCATCCTCCGTGACGTACGCGAAAGCCTCCTTGCCCTCCAGCGGCGCCAGCATGTCTCCCTGCACTCGGGAGGTTCGACCCCAGTGCAGCAGCGAGTCGCCGGTCGCCACCCGCACGCCCCAGGCGGGCGTACGTTCCAGCGACGACAGCCCGCACTCCTTCATCCCGGCGATCAGCAGCCGGAACCGGGCGATGGCCACCGCGAACGGGTTGATGTCGACCCCGGTCACCTGGCCGAGCGCCCGTTCGACCAGCACTCGCATGTCGCCGGCCGGCTCGCGGTCGCGCCACTTGCGCACCAGCCGGCCGAACGCGCCGAGCAGGAAGTGCCCGGAGCCGCAGGTCGGGTCGATAACCTTCGTCTCCGAGAGGCCGAACTCCCGCACCGCCGGTTCGAAGGTCCGGTCGAGGATGAACTCCTCCACGAACTCCGGCGTCTGCAGCAGCGCGTACGTCTTCTTCGCGTGCGTCGACAGGTCCTGGTAGAGGTCGCCGAGGAACCGGGTGTCCAGGTCGTCCCGGCGCAGCGAGACGGCGCCCGGGCCGCGCCGGAAGAACTCCGACAGCCTCTCGGCCGCCTCACCAGAGATGTCGAAGCGCCACACCGGGTTGTGCTCGTCGAAGATCTTGCCGGTGGCGCGCAGCCCGCGCAGGTACCCGAACGCCTCCCGCAGCCAGTGCCGGTCGTTGTACCGCGGCTTCTCGATCAGGTACTGCTGCCGGTGCTGCACCGCCCGCTCGGCCGGGGCGGCCGGTTCGGCGCCGCCGATCCAGAGCGGCTCGACCAGCGAGTTGTCCTCGCAGAAGCGGACGAAGACGCAGCCCAGCACCCAGGCCACCGCCGCCTGGTCGAGGACGTCCTCCAGCCAGCTCTCGAAGGTGCCCGCCGTACGCTTCGCGGCTGTCGCCTGCGCGTGCTCCTTCTCCAGCGACGACGCTAGTTCGGAGTCGCGGCCGACCTGCTCGCGCAGGTCATCGGTGAGCGCGGTGACCTGGGCCTGGAGCGCCTTCAGCGCGATCATCGGGGGGTGGTCCTCTCGGGGGCGGGGTTGATCCACTCGTCGGGCAGCCACAGGGACTGGCTCGGCGAGGTGAGGGGAAGTTGCTGGTTGTCGAGCATCGCCGGCTCCGACTTGCGGGCGGCCACCAGCAGCAGCCGGGCGGCCGGGCGGGCGCGGGTCGGGTCGGCCAACTCCTGAACGAGCCGAAGCTGCTGGTAGCGGGCCAGCGGCGCGGCCTCGGTGATCAGCACGGGCCGATCGGTGCCGGCCAGCGCCTCCTCTACCGCCGGTACGACGTGGTGCTGCACCAGCTCGACCAGAGATCGAAAGTCCGCGTCGGCCGGGGCGCCGTTGTCGGCCGCGACGATCGCCTCCCACGGGAAGCCGAGCCCGCGCAGCCGCTCCAGCATGATCGCGGTGACGTCAACCTCGACCAGGCCGAGCCGGTCCAGCAGCGCCCGGCGGGCCGCGACGAGCCGCCGGATCGACGCCAGCACCACCAGGAAACCGCGCCGGTCGAGCAGGCCGGTCAGCCGGGTGTGGGTCTGCGCGCCGGCGTCCGGGCCGAGGATCGGCCCGGTGGTGCTCGCCACCCGGGTACCGGTCAGCGACGAGTTCTGCGCCGGCGGGACGAAGCGGTTCAGCGTGGCGTGCCACGTCAGCGGGATCTCCCGCAGCAGGTCGTCCAGCGCCGGCCGGGGCGGCAGCTCCTGCGCGCGCGGGAACCGGGCGCGGATGCGCTTGCGTACCGTCTCGGGGTCGAGTTCCTGCCCGACCAGCGCGCCCGCGGCGAGTCGCAGCGCCCGCTCGGCGGGCATCCCCGCCGGATAGAGCTGGCCCTGCGCGTTGACGGCCGCCTCGCCGCCGCTGCCGGCGGCGGCGAGCTGCAGCAGCCGGGCTTCGCTCAGCGGCGGCATCCCGGCCGGCGGCGGTTCCAGCGCCCGCAGCTCCTCCACCGCCCGCTGCCGGCTCGGCAGCGGGTCGGCGGCGGCCAGCGCGGCGGCCCGCCGGCCCAGCCGCACCACGTACCCGAGCAGGTCCGCCGCCGTGCGCTCGGCGGTCGGGTCGTCCGGCTCCTGGCCGATCAGCACCGTGTCGGAGCCGCGCAGCCGCTGGATCGCCAGCCGGGCGTTCCCGCCCTGGCTCAGCTCGGTCTCCACGGCCGCGCGGACCAGGCCGATCGCCTGCGCGGTCCGCTTCGGCTCGCTGGTGTAGGAGCCGCGCGCCGCGATCAACGCCTCGGCTACCTCCTCGCTCGACGCGGCACCGCCCCGGGCGTCGAGCAGCGCGACGATCTCGTTCCGGACCGTGGCCAGCGCCGGGTTGGCCTGCCACTCCTTCTCGATCGTGCGGCGCAGCAGCACCGACACCTGCGGTTGCAGCTTGCCGGTGAGCCGGGCCACCTCGCCCTGCGACGGCCAGCGCGGGTAGTGGCCGTCCTCGCCCGCCACCTGGCCGAGCAGCACCCGCAGCGCCGAACGCTGCCAGGTCGTACGCCCGTTGCCGGGCGGTAGCAGCGTGGCGCAGAGCGCCTCGATCCCCTGGGCCGTCGCGCCGCCCGGTGCCGCCGGCTGCTCCGGCGTGCCGGCGGCGAGCCGGGCGCGCAGTTCCCGGGTCCGCGCCAGGATCTCCTTGCGGGTCGCGTCCGGCACGCCGCGCGCCCGGGTGAGCGCCGACGGTTCGGCGTCCAACAGCTCGCCGACGGTGAGGATGCCGAGCCGCTCCAGCGCGGACCGGGCACGGGCGGTCAGCTCGGTCGCCTCCAGCGGCGACGTACGCCGCAGCGGCGCGACCCCGCCGGTGTCGTCGGTGACCAGCGGCGATTCGGGGATCTCCCGGAAGACCGCCCGCCACGCGTCGAGCATCTCGTCGAGGGTGTCGAACCGGGCCCGGACGTCCCGGGCCAGCGCCTTGGCGAAGAAGGCGACCAGCCGGTCCGCGATCGCCGGATCGAACGCGGCCGGGTCGAGGCTGACCTCGTCGGTGACGGCGGCCGGGTTGGCCCCGCCACCCCACTGGGGCAGCGTGCCCGTGGCCATCTCGTAGAGGGTGACCGCGGCGGCGAACCGCTCGGCCGCGGCGTCGTAGCGCAGCCGAGCCGGCGGCCCGAGGAACGGGTCCAGGTAGGCCGTCGTACCGGCGGTGAGCTGGTCGGCCGGCACCGCCGCCAGGGAGAAGTCGAAGATGCACAGGTGCGGCTGCTTATCCTTCGGCCGGGGCCGCGAGGCGAGGTTCGCCGGCTTGATGTCCCGGTGCCACACCCCCTGGCCGTCGAGGAACGACACGATCTCCAGCAGGTCGCGGCCGTAGCGTTCGAGCAGGTCCAGGGCGAGCCGCCCGCCGCGCAGGTCCTCGGCGAGGGTGCGCTCGCCGGCGCTCTCCAACAGCAGCGCCGTCCGGTTGCCCACCCGGATCGGGCCCTGCACCAGCGCGGCCACCCGCGCGTCGCGCAGCTTGTCGACGGTACGGGCCTCGGCGGCGAAGCGGTCCGCGAACTGCTCGTCCCGCGCCACCTTGAGCACCAGACGGTCGTCGTCCGACTCGCGGCGCACCAGCAGGGCGGTGGCCGTGGCGCCGCTGCCGAGTCGGCCCAGCACCACCAGGCCGCCGTCGAGCACGTCCCCACGGTGCGCCTGCAGCGGGTCGATCACCGGTTCCGGCTCGGGCGCGGTCAGCTCCTCCCAGACCAGGTCGAGGTTCGCCAGGAAGTGGGCGACTCGCTTCATCCGGTGCGCGGGGTCGCCCCGGGTCGCGTCGTAGATGCTCTCCACCAGGGCGTACGGCATGCCGTCGGCCACCGCGTCGAGGTGCAGCCCGCCGCCGGCCACCGCCGCCACCAACTCCTCGGCGGTCGTCGCCGGATCCTTCCCCGCGAAGATCCGGTACGCGAGCGCGCCAAGGGAGAAGATGTCGAGCTGGTGCCCTGGCAGGTCGTCAAGGGTGGCCGCCTCCGGCGCCTGGTAGCGGCGCACCACGTCGTCGAAGAAGAGCTCCAGGCTGGCCGGGTCGGTGGCGGACGGAAGCTGGGTCATCCGGGTGCCGGGCAGCCGGCCGCCGGTCTGCCAGTCGGTGACCATCAGCGTGGGACGCGGGCCCTCCGGGTCGCAGACGTAGATCGCCCTCGGGTTGAGCGAGCGGTGCGACAGCCGGCGCGAGTGCGCATAGCTGACGATCTCGGCGAGATCCTGTACGAGTTGCAGCCGCTGGGCCAGTTGCAGCTTGCCGTCGCGCCCGGCGAGCCACTGGTCGAGGCGTACCCATTCCTCGCGGTGGTCGAAGACGACGGCCGGCCCCCACGGGTGCTCGACCAGGTCCAGCGCGCGGGCGATCCCGGGGTGGTGGATGCCCTGCAGAAGCCGGAACTCGCGCTCGGCGGCCCGCTTGATCGCCGGTACGTCCTCCTCGGCGGCCCGGCTGGTCAGGTAGAAGCGGACTCGACGCAGCAGCGAGGCGTCCACGGCGTGGTCGGCGAGGAAGTCCTGCCAGCCGATGCCCTCGGCGAACGGGCGCTGGTGCAGCGTGAGCTGGTTGATCCGGCGATCGGCCACCGACGGGCGGATCCGGGCACCGCGCACCAGCTCGACGATCTGCCGGGCGCGGACGGCGTCGACGAAGTGTCGCTGCTCGGCCGGGCGGGAGAGCAGCATGGTCTTCAGGCTGGGCAGCCGGGACGACGAGTGGGCGTCCAACCCGTAGACGTGCTGGCGGCCGATCTCGTCCAGGCCGGACTGCATGTTGCGGGCGTGCAGGAAGACGGCCGCCCCCACGTACGGAATCCGAGCACCATGCGGCGCGTACTGGCGCATCACGCTGGCGAACCGCTTGGCCTTGCGGTTGGCCAGGATCACCGGGCTGTCCACCACCCAGCGGCTGCCGCTGGGCATCCGACGTCGCCACTGCTGGCCGTCGCCGGAGATCTCGCCCTGCCAGTGCTTGAGTTCCAGCACCCACAGGCCGCTGGGAGTCAGCACCAGCGCGTCTACCTCGTTGATCGAGCCGTCTGTACCGACGAACTCCACATTGGCCCAGACGTGGTACGGCTCCGCGTCCGGCAGGTAGGACGCCAGCTCGCGCAGGCCATCCTGCTCGTGGGGGAAGATGCTCGGGTTTATCTGCTCCCAACGCGGCGAGTCCTCACGCATACCGCGCCCCACGCGCCGGCGTAGTCATGGCAGTCACTCCCCATGTTCAGTTGAGCCAACCTGTGGACCGTAGTCGTCGGTTCCGGCGATCGAAAACCCGCTTTTCGTACCGCCATGCATCCCGATTCGCCGACCATGCCTCTTACCTGCGATTTCGATCGTCCGTTCGAGCCCAATTCCGACGAGTCGGGATGCCGACAACCGGGTCAGGGGCCACCATCGGTCGACTGGGTCTTCCCCGGCACCGAGGCACCGTCCGCCTCCTGACGGACAACGTCACCGGGCCGCTGCGGGACGGCCCTGGACGGCGCGAGGCGCTGCACGCCCTCGGCCTCTCGGATCCGCAGCCTGCGCACAGGGGGAATGAGCCGGCTGAGAAACTCCTGCGTGTCCTTGTCGACCGAGTAGACCAACGTTCCGCGCAGCCCCCGAGTGAGCAGCACCTTGTAGGTATTGCGGATCAGTTTGTCGACGTTCCTGGCTCGCTTGTCGACGATGGCGGGGTCGTGCGACCTCTCGGGTCTGGTGATGAGCCGGCCGTTGTTCACCACGAGATCACCGCCGACGATCACTCCGGACCAGTCGTACTCGAAACCCTGGGCGGTGTAGATGCAGCCGACCTGGTCGAATCCGCGCGGGTCCGTCGCCCAGTAGGAACCCTTTGGTACGCCCCGGACACTGTAGCCGTCGTCGAGGTTCCACGGCCGCGACCACCGTCCGATCGTCACGTCCGGAACGAGACGTCCGTCACGCGGCTCGTGGGTCCACTCCCAGCAGAAGCCCGCCGAAATCCGCGCCGTTTCGTTCGCATCCTGCCGCTGCCGGAGCCGCGCCTCCATCTCCTCCGGCGAGGAAACCAACTCCAGTCGGAAGTTCTCGTCTCCCGGCCACGGGTACGGTCCGCCGGGGACCAGCCCGAGCAGGCGAAGCAACCACCGCTCGTACCGTGGACTGCCGCCGCAGCGGAACTGCGCGCCCAGGATGACCGGGTCGACGTCCAAGTCCCGCCGTTCCGCTGCCTCCTGGATCAGCTCCACGCTCCCCACCTCGTTCGGCCGCACCACCTGGTCCGCGTCGAGCAGGAAGACGGGCACCTTCGCCGCGTCGATCAGCTCGTCGACCTGCGACCGGGAGCCCGTCACGCCGCCCCGGTACGAACGCTCCCGGATGCGGTGCGCCTCGTCGCAAATCAGCACGTCGATGCGATCCGGCCGCTCCCGCATGAAGTCAAAGAAGTAGTTGAAAACCGGGACGGTCCGTTGGTACGGATCGCGTGACCGTCTGGCGTACTGCTTCAGGCTCCGGGTGAACGCCCTCGACCCTGTGGCGTGCGCCACTTGGCGGCCCTCCCGAGCCAGGTCGGCGAGAAGGTTGAGCGCGATCGCGCTCTTGCCGCTGCCCGGCCCACCCGAAATCACCACCAGCCGCTTGCGCCGCCCCTCGTCGGCCCAGCGCACGGCCCGTCGGACCAGTTCGTACGCCTCGCGCTGCTCGTCGAGCAGGGTGAAGTGACTACGGCTGCCAATCTCCTCGGCGGTGAGGGTCAGCAGTTGCCGGCTCGCCCGGATCGGACTGGTGAGCAGCCGGTGCGCGGCATGGCCGCTCCGGGCCGTGGCAAACCGACGCTTGAGGTAGCCGGCGAACTCGACCTTACGGTCACGGGTGTAGACCATGCTTTGGTACGGCCGCTCCCGCGCGAGTAGCTCGGGAATCCTGTCTCGCGTTGCGTTGTGCAGATAGGCCATCCCGTGAACGGCGTCCGGCCACTCCGGAAGCCACGAGACAAAGTCGACCAGGTACGAACAGTAGGCCTGGACCTGTATCGCGGGATGCAACTGGCGCTCATGCATCCCGGGAACGTTCAGCAGGCTCTCGCTACCGTCGTACCAGTTTGCCCAGCTCCACTGTTTCAGCTCCACGACGAGGTAGGCGGGGCGCCCTGACCCCGGTGCCGCGCCGGCGAGGACGACATCGATCCGACGGCTGCTGCGCGGAAGCTGGTACTCCACGAGCGCGTCGAGATCGCCGAACCCCAGCTCGCAGAGGTGGCGGGCGAGGGTCGGCAAACTGTTCCGCCAGGCACGTCTTTCGTTCTCGCCGATGTCGCACCCGGCCTCGGTCAGATGTTGGGCCACCTCAGTTTCGAGCTGTCCTGCGTCGTCAAGCTGGACGATCTGGTTGGGCGTGGTATGGAACGCCGACACTGGTAGGCCCCCGTGACACGAAGATCTCGTGCGGTGGGGGCATGTCCCTCGGCTGGGAAGCCCGTCGGTCCGCTGGACTGGCGATAGCTGTTGATTGCGTGGTCACCTTGGCGACCCTGGAGCGCCGCCGGCTACCCGGCGCTCCCTCCGGAGCGCGTCTCGTACACCGTTTCCGGCGGACGGCGTACCTGGACGAGGCGGCGCAGGTGGTCCCGCGTCTCCGGGTCGGTCGCGTAGAGGACCGTGCCGCGCATGCCGCGGGTGAGCAGCACCTTGTACGTGTTCCGGATCAGCCGGTCGGCCTCGTCGTCGCTGACCGACCGCCGGCTGCGGAACGCCGGATCCTTTGACTCCTCGCGCCGGGTCACCAGCCGCCCGTTCCGCGCCACCAGGTCCGGGCCAATGATCACGCCGGACCAGTCGTACTCGAAGCCCTGCGCGGTGTAGACGCAGCCCACCTGGCCGAAGCCGTTCGGGTCGGTGGCCCAGAACGCGCTACCCGGCGCGTCGGCGACGCTGCGTTCGCTCTTGACGTTCCACGGCCGGGCCCAACCCCCGATGACGACGTCCGGCACGAGCGTGCCGTCCGGCCGTGGGTCGCTCCAGGGCCAGCAGTACCCGGCGGACATCCGGGCCGTACCGGCGACGACCTGCCGCTCGGCGAGGTAGCGCTCCAACTCCTCGGGCGACTCCGCCACCCGTACGTCGAACCGCCCGTCGCCCTCCCAGACGGTCGGCGCGCCGCCGTCGAGACCGAGCAGGTCGAGCACCCACTGCTCGTACGCCTCGCTCCCGCCGCACCGGAACTGGTCGTGCAGCGAAACGACCTCGACCTCCAGGCCCAGCTTCTCCGCGTGCGCGGAGATGACCTCAACGTTGCCCAACTCGCCCGGCTTGACCACCTGATGTTCGTCGAGCAGGAAGACGGGCACGCGCGCGGCGCTCATCAGCTCCTCGATCTGTGGCCGCGCGACGCCCCGGGTCACCTTCGGCGTGAACCGGTTGACCGAGGTTTCCCGGATCCGGTGCGCCTCGTCGCAGAGCAGGACCTCAAAGTCGTTGGGCGACGCCGTCATGAAGCTGTTGAAGTACTTGAACATGTCCCGCAGCCGAGTCGATCCACGGCCCGCGTAGCGGCGCAGGGTCTGGGTGAACGACCGGGATCCCGTGGCGTGCAACACCGACCGGTTCTGCCGGGCCAACTCGCCGAGGACCGAGAGGGCGATGACGCTCTTGCCGCTGCCCGGTCCGCCCGCCACCACCACCGCTCGCTTGCGGTTCGCGGTCCGCGCCCGCTCCACCGCGTGCATCACCAGTTCGTACGCCACGTGCTGCTCGTCCAGCAGGGTGAAGTGCGACCGCTCCTTCAGCTCGGCGGCCGCGTATGCGAGAAGGTGCCTGCTCGGCCGGACGGTGCTGGTGAGGAAGCGGTCGGCCGCACCGGCGCCGGAGACCGGCGCGAACTGGCTTCGCAGGTGATCGAGCCAGCGGCCCCGGTGCTGCTTCGTGAAGATCCGGCTCTGCTCGTCCGCGCGTCGGACGAAAAGGTCGGCGACGTCGCGGTCGACCGCGTTGTGCAGGTAAGCAGCCCCGCGCAGCTGTTTCGGCGCACGCCCGAAGACGCCGAGGAAATCGGTCAGGTACCGGCAGTAGTCCGCGACCTGCAGCCCCGGGTGCAGCCGTGGTCCGCGGACTCCCTCGACCGCCACCAGGCTGTCCGAGTCCTCGTACGCCGTGGCGTACGACCACTGCTTCAGCTCCACCACCAGGTAGGTGTCGTCGCCGGTACGAGCGTCCACCCCCGCCAGGACCGCGTCCACTCGTCGGCTCGTCAGCGGCAACTGGTACTCGACCAGGACCTCGACCTCGCCCAGACCCGCGTCGACGAGATCCTGTGCCAGCACGGGAAGGCTACGGGCCCACGACTTTTTCTCGGCGGGCGCCACCCCGTGCCCGCTCATCCGCACCTGCTCGCCCACCCGGTCCGCGAGGCTCCCATCGGCGGCCAAGCGCAACAAACCAGCAGCAGACGTACGGTACGCCGACATCGACAGGTGCCCCCGGGCAGCACGAAGTGATCGTGCGGATGGGGGGCATATCCGTACGCCGGAAGCCCGTCGGACCGCTTACTTGTCACGACTGTAGCGAGGAGATCAACCCTCCGCTACGCCCGGGGGCGCCTTCGCCGCAGACCCTCGGGACTGCTCGACCGGATAACGGCGCGCCGAGTCCGCCAGTTTGTCGATGGCGGCCTCCACCAGGTCGATACCGAGCACGTCGGCCAACCGGACCAGATAGATCGTCACGTCGCCGATCTCGGCCCGTACCCGTGCGCCAGCCACGGGATCCGCCATCACCCGCGCCGACTCTTCCGGCGTCAGCCACTGCAGTTCGGCGAGCAGTTCGCCGACCTCGCCGGCGAGTGCCATCGCCAGGTTCTTCGGGGTATGGAACGGCTGCCAGTCCCGCTCCTGCGCGAACCCACGGAGCCGCTCGGCGAGATCGCGAAGGTCCTCGTTCCCGCCTGCGTAGTCTGATGAACTCACGGTTCCGGACGATAGCCCGGACGCGGGTGCGGCGCCTGCGGCCAGGTCATCGCTTCCGGGTGGCTCGCTGCGCACCGGCTGGCCGAGGGCGGGCCAGGATCGCCCGCCGGAGGTGGCGGGCGACCTCGGGCGGATCGCTCGTTCACTCGATGAACTGGTAGTCGGCGACGATACGACCGTCGGGGCCGAGCATCAGGATCTCCAACCCGACCCCGGCGACCTCGCCGCTGTCCCGGGCGACCATCTCCCAGCTGAGCTTGACGACGTCGCGCAGTCGCTCGGCGTTGCCGCGCGAGCGGAACACGAAGCTGCCGGGCGCGACGAACTCTTCGTACGCCCGCGTGACCCGGAACTCCAGCGCCTCGTGGCCACGGGCCTCCAGGACGGTCAGGTCGAAGCCGATCCGATCGGCGTTCTCCCGCATTTCCTGCGGCGGCTGCAGTACGTGAGTCGCGTCGGCCGACCACAGCTCGCGGACGGCCGCACGGCGGCGCTCCGCGTCGGGTTCGTTCCAGATCGCGGCGTACCGGTCGGCGAGCTGCTGCGTGTCGATTGCGGTCATGGTGGCGTTCCCCCGTCTTCTCGAGTGATCAGGCGTGCGGCAACGACTCTGCTGGTCCCGTCGTGGACCGGCAATTCCCGGCGGGGAATCGTCGAGGCGCGGCGCTCACCGGCGGCGGGCATCAGCCGCAGCGAACGGTTGCTACGTTGGCGCCGTAACGAGGACCCGGTCTCCTCTCACGTGCGGGCTCCCGGGCGCGCTGCTGCTCATCGTGATCCTCCTGGTCAGCCGCGTGGTGCAGCCCGACTAAGACCCGGTACGCGATGACGTCGGCGAGGGCTCGGCCGTGGGCACGGCAGCACGCACGCCGCCTCCGGGTGGCGTGGCCGTCGGCCGGGCGGCGCGAACATCGCCTTCCAGGCGCCCGCGGCCGGACCTCAATCCAGCCGCCCAGCCTCAGGTCACGGGACGTCGACGGGCCGGAACCGCTCGCCGTCCAGTACCGGCACCCGCGTGCTCGACGCGACCTCGGCGGCGATGTCGACGTCTTCCGGGTAGCCGTACTGGATCAGCTCGCGCCCGCTGGCGCAGTCCCGCAACGCCTCGCCGACGCGGGCCGCCACCTGTCGGTACGACGCCGCCGCCACCTCCGCCTCGGGTGAGAGCCCACCGACTCCCTCGTCGGACAGGCCGGTGACGAACGCGCCCGCGCCCCACAGGTCTTCCACCGCCGGACGCAGGGACCCGTCCGCGTTCCACCGCTCCCCGGCCGGGACCACCGCGATGGCCGCGTCCGGCCCGAGCTGGCGGGCGGCCCATCGCGCGGCGGCGCGGGCGTTCCGCAGGGAGACGCCGATGACGGTCGCCCCCTGCTCGGCCAGGCGCCGGGCGATGGTGGACCCGTTGGGCGACGGCAGCACCAGCCGCGTCAGGCCGGCGCAGGACCGGATCGTGGCCGGCGAGAGGCTCACCGGCGCGTCCGGGCCCACCTGCGATCGACCGACCGCCAGCATCGCCCCGTGGCGCTCGGCGAAGGCGACGGCCCGGTCGTCGCGCCAGCGGTACGGAAAGACCTCGACACCGCGATCCGCCGCGACGGTCAGGGCGGTGGTGAACGACAGGACGTCGACCACTGCCACGATCTGGGCGCCGGGGCCGACGGCGTCCCCACCGATCGGCCCCCAGTCACACCGGATCCGGTATCCGACCTGCGCGTACGGGTTGATCATTAGGCCAGCCTACAAGCGATCGGGTCTACCACCTGGCCGGGGCGACACGGTCGGCGCACGAGGACTCGGGTCGTCCCCCCGGACCCTTCACGAGGGCCGATCCGACGACAGCGTCCACCGCTTATCGTGGAAGAAATCGAAGTTCGACCGTACCACCGGCGGGATCCCCGGGCCCGAAAGGGGTGGCGATGGCTGTGGCGATCATCGGTCTCGTCGGCGCGCTGCTGGGTGCGGTGACCACCCTGCTCGGCGTGGTGCTGACCGAGCGGGGCCAGGCCCGCCGGGAGGAGGCCAGGTGGCGGCGGGACCAGCGCGCGGCGGCGTACGACGGGACGCTCCGTCACCTCCTGCGGGCCGCGAACCTGCGGTCCGAGTTCGCCGAGGGCGGCGGAATGGCCGTCGTACGGCAGGAGCACCAGCGCGAGTGGTTCGACGACCTCGTCCAGGCACAGTTCTGGCTGCACCAGCTCATCCGGTACTGCGACGGGTCGCAGCTGCCCGGCCTCCAGGCCGCCGCCGCCCGGCTGGACCTGCACGTCGCCCGTCTGATCACCGCCGAGAGCTACGGCGGCAAGGGCTTCTCGATCCTGGCGATCCTGCAGGAGTGCATCGCGGTCGTGACGGCGAGCGCCCGTGCCGACGGGGGTCAACCGCTTCCGCCCGGCCGGTTCACCGGCCCGGAAGCACCGGGGCCGGCCGGGGTCGAGCCGGCCGCCTCGCAGATACCGATGTCCCCGCCGCGTCGCATTCGCGTCGCTCAGGAGGGGCGGGACACGGGGATTTCGAACATCGTCTTCCAACCGACCGATCGGCCTCCCGAGCCGTGAACCGGCCGGGCGCTCGCCCCCGATGCGCCGACACGTGGCACGGGGCGCCCCGCCACGCGAGGAACCGCCCGGGCATCCGCCCTCCCGCGCGCACCTGACGAGGGCGCGCATGACCAGGGCGCGCTCGATCGAGGCCGAGATGCCGGCCGGCGCCGGACCCGCGGCGGGTCACCGCAGCTGACCGGCGATGCGGCGCAGCCCGGCCCGGATGCGCGGCTCGCCGAGTTCTGGCAAGACCGCGGCCACGTGCTCGGCGGCCAGGGCGGCGAGCAGCGCGTGGGCGGTGTGGTCCGGGTCGGGCAGGCCGTCGAGCAGGATCGCCACGTGTCGGTGCCAAAACCGGTAGGCCCCGATCCGGTACCGGGCGCCGGGCGCCGCGGTCTCGGACATCCGTACCAGGTCCAGGTGCTCCAGCAGGTAGTCGAGGTAGGCGTCGACGAACGCGGTGAGTCGTTCGGCCGGCGGCGCTCCGGGGCCCAGCGGCGGCGGTCCGTGCAGGATCGCCTCCTGCAACCGCCGCTCCCGCGCGTCGAGCAGCGCGACGGCCAGCCCGGACTTGTCGCCGAACCGGCGGAACAGCGTGCCCTTGCCCACCCCGGCCGCGGCCGCGACCTGATCCATGGAGACGGCGGCCACACCGTGCTCGGCGAAGAGCCGGGCGGCCGCGTCGAGCACGGCGGCCCGGTTGCGCGCGGCGTCGGCGCGCTCCTTGGGCGGAGGGGTACGGAGCAGGTCCAGCGGGATTGCAGAACCGGACTGCGGTCCGCTACTCTTCTCGGGCATAGTCGGACTATAGTCCGTTTCACTCTGGAGGTAGCGACGTGACCGCTCTGATCACTCGTGACGAACTGGAGGCGGAGATTGCCGCCGGTACCGTGACCGTCGTCGACGCGCTGGGCGGCGAGTACCACGCCAAGCAGCACCTGCCCGGCGCCCTCGCCCTGACCCCGGGCGAGGTGGACGCCAAGGCGGCGACCGTGCTGCCGGACCGTGACGCCGCGATCGTCACGTACTGCTCCAACCCGTCCTGCCCGAACAGCGGCCAGGTAGCCGACCGGCTCACCGCGCTCGGCTACCGCAACGTCCGGAAGTACCGGGAGGGCATCGAGGACTGGGTGGGCGCCGGCCTGCCCACCGAGTCCGCCTGACGGCGCCGGAATCCGTCCCGCTCGTATCCGGAGCGGCGGCCCCGGCCGCTGCTCGTGGTGTACGGGTGCGAGGCGGCCGGTGCGGGCCGTCCACGCGTCGACGCGCGGGCGGCCCCCTTCGCGGCGAGATCGACGAGAGACGACGGGCCTCAGCCCGGTCGGGACACCACGAGTTCCATGTGCATGGTGTCGGTGGACTCGCCGCCCCACGCCATGCCGACGTCGAACCCGTGCTGCGCCATGGCCACCATGAACTCCGCGTTGAAGTGTTCCCGACCGGCGGCGGGGTCGCGCGGGTTGAAGAAGCCCCGGTCCAGCAGTTGCGCCATCGACGGGGTGTCGGCGACCGCCTGCGTGGTGGGCCGCTGGCCCCGGCGGCGCTGGGCCGCGCCGAAGAGGAACGCCGGTTGGCCGAGCTTCGTACGCAGCGACGCCAGCCGGTCGACGATCTCCCGCGCGCCCACCAAGGGCCGCAGCGCCTCCGTGGCCCGCTGCGCGTGCTCGGCCAGCCGGGTGACGCGCTCGGCGAAGGCGGCCGGTGGTGCGGCGTCCGGCGCGGCCGGCTGCCCGGCGGCGGGCGTCGTGGCAGGGGATGGGGTGGCCGGCGATGCCGGCAGGCCGGCCTGCTGTTCCCAGCGGTCGAGCCGCTGCCACAGCGGCGAGTTCGCCGCCGGCTCCCGCCCCCGGGCCGCGCGCAGCGCGGCGGTGGCGGCGTGGGCGGCCTGCTCGATCCGGGTGATCCGCGCAGTGAGCTGGGCGCGGGGCGGCAACGCGGCGGGGTCGAGCCCCGCGGCCGTGGCCGAGTTCCGCAGCCGCTGCTCCTCCGCACCGATCGCGTCGAACCAGGGCTGGATCACCGGCGGCACCTCGGCCAGCACGGCGGCCCGGTCGGCGTCGGTGGTCGCCTCGAAATACCGGGTACGCAGCTCGAAGAACCGGTCCCGGTTGGCGCCGAGGCTGGCCTGGAACGCCTGCGACGCGGTCGCGAGCCGCTGCGACTCGCTGCGGATCTGGTCGAACAGGGCCGTGGCGGCGGCCGACGGCGGCTCGCCGGCCTCGGTCGCGTCACCGGCGGCCCGGATGACCGCCCGCCGGGCGGAGTACTCCCCCAGTTGCGCGTTGCTGGGACCGCCGCCGACCAGCCGCAGCAGCTCGGCGGTCTCGCCCCGCCCGATGCGGGGCATGTTGATCGCGTCGTAGTCGATGGCGTACCCGAGGGTGTGCATCGACGCGCCACCGTAGTGGGTCTGGTCGCTGAAGGCGCGGCGGAACGCGAAGGCGACGGTCGTGGACGGTGCGGGCCCGCCAAGGCTGGCGATCGCGGCCTCCAGCCGGACCTTCGCGTCGCGGTGCAGGTACGGTCCCCCGGGCGCCGCGCAGCGCTCGATCGCCGCGAAGTGGGCCAGCGTCGCCTCGTTGGAGCCGAACCACTCGCGGCCGGCGCGCAGGAATTCCCGCCGCTGGGTCTCGGTCGCCAGCGGTACGGCGCCGCCGCCACGTACGACCTCGGGCAGCGACTCGACCTGGCTCAGCGCGGTCTCGTCGTCGATGTCGCGCTGCACCACGACATCGGGCCGCACCACGGCCGGCCGCCCGGAGAGCAACCTGCCGGTGGCCGCGTTGCCGGCCTGCCGTTGCAGCCGCAGGAGCGCGGCGGTCGTCGGCTCGGCCTCGGGGACACGATCGTCCGGGCCCGCCACCCGTCCGCCGGACACGCCGGCGTGGCGGTCGTGCCGGGGCGGCGCGCCGCTGGCGGCATGCCGGTGCGACATGTGTCCAGCGTAGGGAAGCGGACGGCGGATGCGGGGGCAGCATCACCCGCCCGAAGGTGCACGCCGCACCACCCCCCGCACCGCGTACTACCAGAGCACGAGCGGTACCCCGAAGCACGAGTGCCCAAGGGCGAACCCGCTGGGGCACTCGTTCGCACGCCGAAGTCCGGCTCCGCCCGGTCAGGAACTGGCCGCCACCTCGAAGTAGTACCAGTTCGACTCGCTGACCGAACCGTCGGCCCGTACGGCTTGGACGGTCAGATCAACCCAGCCGCTCGAACTCGGCGTCCACTCGACGGTCGCCCTGCCGTCGGCGCCGGCCGGTACCTCGGTCGGCTCCGGCGCGCCCCCGAAGTTGTAGCGGTAGGCGACGGTGTCCGTCCAGCCCGGCGGCGGGGAGAAGGTGAACGTTCCCTCGATGCCCACGCCACCCACCGCGTGCCCGTCCGGCGGGTAGAAGTAGACGTCCGATGCCACCCCGGGCCAGGGGTCGAAGAAGACGGACCAGCCCGCGCTCTGGGAGACGAAGCCGTTGTCGCTGCGGCTGCGTACCGAGAGCCTGTGCCCGACCGGATTGTCCGCGACGAAACTGAAGTGCGCCGTACCGTCCGGCTCCGCCTGTCGGGTCACGGGCTGCCCGCCGTCGAGCGCAATCTCGTACTCACGGACGCCCACCATCCCGCTCACCGGGGTGAACGTGAACCGGACCTCCTGGCCCCACTGCGGCGTCCCGCTCTCGACCCGCACGTTCGGCGCGGACCAGGGCACCCGGGTGGTGTACCGGGCCTCCGCCGAGACGTTACCGGCGAGGTCGATCGCGCGGACCGTCAACCGCTGCTCGAATCCATTGACGGGGTTGAGGGTGACGGTCGCGGAGCCGCCCGGAACATCGGCCCTGACGGTGTTGGTTGCCGCGAACGGGTCGGTACAGACGGTCTGACCGACGTGGCCGCCGGAACTGCAGACCGGGACTCCCAAGTCGGCCCACGAGTACTCGAACCCGACGATGTCCTGGTCCCCACGAGCGGAAAAGGTGAACACCCCCGGTACACCCACCGGCGCGAAAGTGCCGTCCGACGGGTAGTTCTCCGAACTGATCGTCGGCGCCGAGGGCGCTTTGCCGTCGTAGGTGAAGAAGCAGGTTTCCGACCAGTCCGAGGTCTCTCTGCCGTCGCTGACCCTGGCCTGCCAGACGTACGACTTCCCGTCTACGAGCGTGCCCGTCGGCAGGCTGACCGAACCTACTCTCCCGGACTGCACCTGGTCCTGGCTGACGACGGTCCGGGCCGCCGGATCGTCCGCGGGCCAGACCGCGAACTCGGTCTTCAGCCGGTACTGGTCCCGCTCGTCCGAGTCGGTGCCCACCGCTTCCAGGCGCCTCGCGAATCCCCCGAGCACCCGGTACGGCTGGGCGTGCGAGCACGGAAACCCACCGTTGAACATCAGGCCGCTGTCGATCGTCGGTGCCGCGTTGTGCTCCACGGTCAGGCCGACGCTCTTGTACCAGTTCAGCCGCCGGCCATAGGCCGGATCGCCCTCGTACGGCTGCGGCACCCGGATCTCGAAGGTGACCCGTCGCCGGTCGTGCTCCACCGCGTCCTGCACGGCGGCACCCACGTCGAAGGAAAGGGTTGCCCCGGGGCAGGACTGGATGGTCAGGATCTCGTCGAGCTTCGCGATTTCCTGGGGAGCACGGTTCCAGCTCGGAGTCTCGCCCACCGGCTCAGTGCGCCAGATCTCGATCGCCCGCTTGGTGCAGTCCGCGGCGCTGGACTCCTGGATGAAGACCGTGCCCCCGTAGATCTTCGCGTCCTGGAACTGGGTGAGGTCGAAAGTCGCGTACACGCGAGAGGTGTGGGAGCCGCCGGTGCCGTCCGTCGAGGTGCCCAGCGGCATGTTGACTCCCTCGGTCCAACCGTAGGGCGTGGACGGTGTGGCCGAGTCGGTCCAGCCGATCTGGACCGACGGGGCCGAGTCGAAATGCCCGCTCGCCACGGCGGCGCCGCCCGTGGAGACGACCGCGAGCCCGGCGGCGCTGAGCGTCAGCGCGAGCGCGGCGACGAGGCCACGACGTGGCCGAGGCTGAATCACAGTGAAGGGTCCTCCCGTGTGCCCGTTCCGTGTCCGAACGGTCACCGGGATTCAACCGTCCCGGTACGACATCCAGCAACGCCGTTTCCCGTCACAACCAGTCTCGGTGCTTGAAGATCAGATAGAGGCTGCCGGAGACCACGAGCATCAGCGCCACCGCGAACGGGTAGCCGAGCACCCAGTGCAGCTCGGGCATGTGGTCGAAGTTCATGCCGTACACGGTGCCGATCAGGGTCGGGGCGAAGAGGATCGCCGCCCAGGCGGAGATCTTCTTGATCTCCTCGTTCTGCGCGTAACTGGCCTCTGTCAGGTTCTTGACCTCCTCGTTCTGCGTCTGGGAGACCAGCGTCGCGTTGAGGGCGAGGATCTCGCCGAGGATCTGCCGGAAGCCGTGCACCCGCTCGGCCACGGTGGTCGCGTGGTCGGCCACGTCGGCCAGGTAACGGCGCAGCTCGTCGTCGGTGTCGTACTTCTCGAAGCCGGCGGTGAGGCTCCGCAGGATGTCGATCAGCGGTCGGGTCGCCCGCTGGAACTCGATCACCTCGCGGGAGAGTTCGTAGATCCGCCGCGTCACCTGCGGGTCGCGGAGGAAGACCTCGCTCTCGATCTCGTCGATGTCGTGCTGCAGTCCGCCGATGACCGGGGCGTAGCCGTCGACCACGCTGTCCAGGATCGCGTACAGGATCGCCTCCGGGCCGCGCCGCAACAGGTCCGGGTCGTCCTCCATCCGACCGCGTACGGCGGTCAGTTCGGGCGCCTGGCCGTGCCGTACCGTCACCACGAAGTTCCCCCCGACGAAAATGTGCACCTCGCCGAAGTCGACCTCCTCCGTCTCGTCCAGGTACCGGGCGGCGCGCAGTACGACGAAGAGCGTCTCGCCGTACCGTTCCAGCTTCGGGCGCTGGTGGGCGACGATCGCGTCCTCGACCGCCAGCTCGTGCAGGCCGAACTCCTCCGCCAGCGCCAGCAGCTGCGCCTCGGTCGGCCGGTACAGCCCGATCCACGCCAACGTGCCGGGTTGCTCGCGCAGCAACCGGCACGCCTCGGCGACGTTCGGCGGGGTGGCGACCCGGCGGCCGTCCCGGTAGATCGCCGAAGTGACCACACTCTCCTCGACCGGCCCGGTGGAGACGCGGGCCCGTGGGTCCATCGACAGCTCCGGGGGCGAGAGCTGCGGATAGCGCTCCGGGGAGCGGCGCGCGGACCTCGTGGGACGCGACGAACGCGGACGCCTCTCCGGCACGGCACCCTCCACCCCGGGTCGACACCCCTCGCGGCCGGCCGGCGCGCGCCGGTCGGCCGATCCGTCAGTCCACCCCATCAAACCAGCCATAAAAGCCCGCAATGCCGTAAATCGGCAGCCGCGGACCCGGCCATGGTCAGACGAGGCACACCCGGGTCGGCGGACCGAGGCCCGGGGCGTGTCCGCCCGGCGACGAACGCCCTGATGCCAGTCGAAGGCTTGGCGGTCGATCGCGGGATTCTCGTCACGTGGCGACCGATCCGGTGCGGGTGTTGGGCAAGATGGAACGGCTCACCGTACGGGTGGAGGAGAACGTCGTGATCACAGCAGCTTCCGGCTCGGCCCCGTCGTACCGGGCGCGCCCGCACCGGGTCCTGGCATGACCGCCGCCGGGGCGCTCGACAGCGCCGTGCTCGACCGGGTGGTCTGGGCCTCCCTGACCGGCGCGCCCACCGGCCTGGTCGAGGTGGCCGGCGAGGCCGCCCGCTACCACCCGGACGTCTCGCCCTTCGCGAGCGTCGCCGACCCGGCCGACCCGCGCGGCTGGCACGACCTGGCCGCGCTCGCCGGACCGGGCGGGGAGGTGCTGCTGACGGGCGAGGACTTCCCGCCGCCGGAGAGCTGGGAGATCACCTGGCGCGTCGACGGGGTACAGATGGTCGGCCTCGCCGTGGCCGCCGCCGACGATCCCGAGGTCGTGCCGCTCGGCCCGGACGACGTACCGGAGATGCTCGACCTGACCGAGCGGACCAGGCCGGGACCGTTCCGTCCGCGCACCGTCGAGATGGGAACCTACCTGGGCATCCGCCGCGACGGTCGGCTCGCCGCGATGGCCGGCGAGCGGCTGCGCCCGCCGGGCTGGACGGAGATCAGTGCCGTCTGCACCGATCCGGCGTACCGCGGCCAGGGGCTCGCCGGCCGGCTGATCAGGGCGGTCGCCGCCGGCATCCGCCGCCGCGACGAGATCCCGTTCCTGCACACCGGTGCCGACAACACCAACGCGATCCGGCTGTACGAGGCGCTCGGCTTCGAGCTGCGCCGCGAGGTCACCTTCGCCGTCGCGCGGGTACCGCAGCCGCCGACTCCCTGAGCCGCGCGTTCCCGTCCACAGCTAACTCCGCCGCGGCGTCGCGCGCTACCGCAGCATCGCGGCCAGCCGCGAGGGCGAACTGGTGTGCAGGACGCCGGGGATGGAACGGACGGTCTGTTCGACGGGTGCCATGCTCTCGGGGCTGGAGTAGAGGATCACCCTGGTCTGGTTGCCGGCACCGCGCATGGCCTGGACGAGTTCGAGTCCCGCCCGTGGGTTGTAGTTGCCGCCCCGTTCGACCCGGCCCATGTCGGAGACGACCAGGTCGACCGGCCCCTCGGTGGCCAGCAGGTGCAGCGCCTCGGCGGTCGAGCGCGCCTGCAGCACGGAATAGCCGGCCTCCACGGCCCGCGCCCGTTCGTACACGATCGTGTCCGGCTCGTCGTCGACCCAGAGCAGCTTCCCGCTGGAGATGGGCGGGGGCGCGACCGGCCCCGGCGTTCCCCACGGAATGGGCGGCGGTACGGACGGCAGCGGTGGCGGTACGGGCGCCGGGCCCTGCGTCCCCGGGCCCCACGTTCCCGGAACCGGCGTTCCCGGGACCGGCGTTCCCGGGACCGGCGTCCCCGGAAACTGCGTTACCGGACCCGGTGTCACCGGCGGCTCGGTCCGGGCGGGCGGCGGCTCGTCGGAGGCGGGCACCCCCGGCTCGCGGTCGGCCGCGGCCCCCGGCTCGGCACGCTCATCCGGTCCCGTCTCCCGGTCGTCCTCGCTCTCCGGCACCGAGCCGTACCCGCCCGGGGCACCGCCGTAGGAACCACCGGGCGCCGAGCCGTAGGGATCGCCCGGTGCCGAGCCGTAGGGACCGCCCGGCACCGGGCCGTACCCGCCCGGGACACCGCCGTAGCCACCGCCGGGGACGGGTACGGGAGGCTGCGGCGCGCCGGGGTACGGCGGCCACGGCGCGTAGGGATCGTTGGTCGAGGGCGGCCCGGGCGGCGGCATCGGGACCGGCGGGTACCACCCTCCGCCGTCCACGGCGGCCGGCGCGGTGACCCCCTGCTCAAGGGTGTTGATCCGGTCCTGGAGATCCTCGATCAGTTTCCGGGTCTCGTCGGTGGCGCGCTGCACGCCGACCCGGTTCCCGGCGATCTCGATCTCGAAGGAGCTGCTGTCGTTCAGCAGCCTCCGGACGATCGGAAGCAGCGCCAGGACCACCCCGCCGATGACGATCGGCCAGATCAGCGCTGCGATGGCTTTGAGTAACTCCGCGATCTGCATGGTCCCCGACACGTTCGCTCTCGGCGGCTCGGACAGTCGCAGAGACTACAGCCGATCGGCACTGTGGACGGTCGGGCCCCTTGCCATACCGGTGATGGCAAGGAGCCCTTCCCGCTCAGCTCGCCCGGTCGTTGACGTGGCGCAGCACCGGATGGCGCGCGAGGTCCTTCGGGTCCAGCGGTTCGCCCGATCGGACCAGGAACGTCGCCGACTCGCCCGGCAGGAGCGTGACCAGCGCGTTGTCGACCTCCGCGGCCGGATCGAGCCGGTCGGGGAAGAGGGTCAGGTCGCGCAGGATGGTCTCGGCGGTGACCCGTACCAGCAGCCCGCCGTCGACCCGCTCGGCCGTGACCCCGTACGCCCCGGACGGGTACTCGACGTCGCGGTCCTCCGCGAAGAACCAGAGGGCCCGCTCCGCCTCGCCGCCGTCGGAGTCGACGAGCAGCAACTCACGACGGGGCTCCTCGGCGACCGCCAGCTCGACCGGCAGCGGCACGGTCACCGCCGAGTACGCCGGCACGTCCAGCTCGATCGAGAGCTTGGCGCGGGGCTGCCCGGTCAGCGTCAGGCGGCTCACCTCCGCCGCCCCGGTCCACGGCCGCGCGGTCTCGTTCACCGCGACCACGGCCAGCCCGCCGTCGCGCGGCTGCACGGTGAGCAGCCGGTCGGCGAAGACCCGGCGCAGCGCGTACCACAGGGGCTTGCGCCGCCCGTCCCCGTCCACGGCGGACCACGAGGTGACCGGCCAGCAGTCGTTGAGCTGCCAGACGATCGCGCCCATGCAGACCGGACGGTGCGACCGGAAGTGCTCGATACCCAGCGCGATCGCCCGCGCCTGGTTGACCTGCGTCAGGTAGTGCCAGTCGTCGAAGTCGCGCGGCGCCGGCAGGTGCGCGTCCAGCCCGCGTCGCAGCTTGGCGTCCCCGTCGCTCGCCTTCTGGTGGTGGGCCATGCCGGGCGAGTCGTGCGCCAGCGACTCGTCCGAGAGGGCCCGGCGCAGCGTCGCGTACGCCGGCGGCGCCTGGTAGCCGAACTCCGCCACGAACCGGGGCACGTAGTCCCGGTAGTGGACGTAGTCCACCCGGTTCCAGACGTCCCAGATGTGCATGCTGCCGTACGACGGGTCGTTCGGGTGCCGGTCCGGGCTGCCCGACCAGGGGCTGCCGGGCCAGTACGGCCGGGTCGGGTCCAGCGCGCCGACGATGCCGGGCAGCACCTCGTGGTAGTAGCCGGCGCCCCAGGTCCGGTCGCCGAGCTGCTCCTGCCAACCCCAGTCGTGCCAGCCCCAGATGTTCTCGTTGTTGCCGGTCCACATCACCAGGCTCGGATGGCTGGCCAGCCGGGTCACCTGCTCGGTCGCCTCGGCGGCAACCTCGCTGGCGAACGGCTCCTCCTCCGGGTACGCCGCGCAGGCGAAGAGGAAGTCCTGCATCACCAGCAGCCCCAGCTCGTCGGCGAGCTCGTAGAAGTCCTCGGACTCGTACCGGCCGCCGCCCCAGACCCGCAGCAGGTTGACGTTGGCCTCGACCGCCTGCGCGAACCGCCGCGCGTACCGGGGCCGGTCGACCCGGGTGGGGAACGCGTCGTCGGGGATCCAGTTCACCCCGCGCGCGAAGATCGGCAGGTCGTTGACCACGATCGTGAACGCCGAGCCGTGCTCGTCCGCCCCGCTGTCGAGGCGTACCGAGCGGAAGCCGATCCGGCGCGACCACGTGTCCCGTACCGCGCCGTCGGGGCCCTGCAGGGCCACGTCGAGCGGGTAGAGCGGCTGCTCGCCGTAGCCGCGGGGCCACCAGAGCCGGGGGGACGCGACGGTGGCGGTCAGCACCGCCGTACGCTCGCCGGGCGCGAGGACCGCCTCTGCGCGTACGCCGTCGACGGTGGCGTGGACGGTGAGCGGCTCGTCGCTCGCCCGCTCGACCTCGACGTGCACCTCGACCCGGCCCGCGCCGTCCGCGACCGTCACCAGCGGGCGTACGCTCGCCAGCCGTGCCACGCCCCAGGAGTGCAGCCCGATCTCCTGCCAGATGCCGGCGGTGACCAGCGTCGGTCCCCAGTCCCAGCCGAAGTTGCAGGCCATCTTGCGGATGAAGGCGAACGGCTCGGGGTAGGCGTTGGGCAGCTCGCCGAGGCGGGTGCGCTGCGCCTCGGCATACCGGTAGGCCGATTCGAACCGGACCCGGAGCACGTTCTCGCCGACGCGCAGCAGATCGCGCACGTCGAAGCGGTAGCCCCGGTGCATGTTGGCGGTGCGCCCCACCTCCACGTCGTTGAGCAGTACCGTCGCCACCGTGTCCAGCCCGGCGCAGACCAGGTCCACCCGGGGATCCTCGCCGCCGTCCCACTCGAACGTGGTCTCGTAGACCCAGTCGGTCCGGCCGATCCAGGCCAGTCCGGTCTCGTTGTCGTCCAGGTACGGGTCGGGGATGAGCCCGGCGGCGAGCAGGTCGGTGTGCACGCAGCCCGGCACGGTCGCCGGTACCCGCACCTCCGCGATCTCCGCCGGTACCTGCGGCCCGGGTACGGCCCGCAGGTACCAGCCGTCGTGCAGCGTCTGGATCGTCACGGCCACCTCGGCTGGCCCGCGTCACGACTGATCAAGATTTCACCGCGCCTTCCATGATCCCTCGAACAATTTGCCGGCCCCCGACGAAGAGCATCACCAGCAGGGGCAGTGTCGCCACGAAGGCGCCGGCCAGCACCCGACGGTAGATCACGTAGTTCCCGCTGGCCAGGTCCGAGATCGCGACCATCGAGGTGGGGTAGTCCGTGCCGCTCAGCGTGATCAATGGCCACTGGAAGTCGTTCCAGGTGGCGACGAAGGTCAGCAGCCCGAGCACCGCGAGCGCCGGGCGGATCGACGGCAGCACGACGCTCCAGAAAATCCGCATCGTGGTCGCCCCGTCCACCCGGCCGGACTCGACCAGTTCGTCCGGTACGGCGTTGACGATGAACTGCCGCATGTAGAAGACCCCAAAGGCGGTCACCAGCCCGGGCGCGATGACGGCGAGCAGGGTGCCGTTCCAGCCCAGCTTGCCCATCACGATGTAGAGCGCGACGACGCCGAGCTGGTTCGGCACGGTCAGGGTGAGCACCACCAGCAGCATCAGCAGCCGGCTGCCCGCGAAGCGCAGCTTGGCGAAGGCGAAGCCGGCCAGCGAGCAGAAGAACAGCACCGACGCGGTCACCACGGTCGAGACGATGACGCTGTTCACCAGCGACGCGGCGAAGTACACGTCCTGGAGCGAGAAGACCTCGCGCAGGTTGACCAGCAGTTGGCTGCCCGGCACCACCGTCGGCGGGATCTGCGCCAGCGCCTCGTCGGTACTGGTGGCGATCACGAACATCCAGTAGATCGGGAACGCCGCGAAGAGGCTGATCAGGGAGAGCAGCACGTACGTCCAGAACCCCCCGGGGGTGTCCTGCGGGGCGCGCCCCAGCAGCCTCGGCCGGGCACGCCTGGCGGTGCTCGCCGGTACGGTCGCCGGCCTCTCCTCCACGGGCACTGTGCTCACCGGCGCCCACCTCCCACCCGGTTGGTCAGCAGCGTGTTGATCCCCGCGACGACGAGGATGATCAGGAATAGAGCCCAGGACATCGCGCCCGCGTAGCCCAGGTTGAGGTCCTTCCAGCCGACCTTGTAGATCAGCTGTGCGATCGTCTGCCACTCCCCGTTCGCGCCGCCGGTCGCGGCCTGCGCGTTCAGGTCGAAGAGCATCGGCTCGGTGAAGAGCTGCAACCCGCCGATGGTGGAGAGCACGACGGTGAAGAGCACCACCGGCCGGATCATCGGTACGGTGATCCGCCAGAGCTGCCGCCACCAGCCCGCCCCGTCCAGCGCCGCGGCCTCGTAGACGTCGCGCGGGATCGACTGCATCGCGGCCAGGTACAGCAGCGCGTTGTAGCCGATCCACTTCCAGTTCACCATCGTCGCGATGGCGATCCAGGCGTGCAGCTTGTCCGCGCGCCAGTCGATCGGATGGTCCGCGCCGCCCACGCCGAGGAGCCCGAGCGCCCAGTTCGCCATCCCGTTGTCGCGGGCGAAGAAGACGTTGAAGACGATGGTGGAGGCGGTGATCGGGGTGACGTACGGCAGCAGCACGCTCACCCGCCACCAGGTCTGCGCCCGCAGTCTGCGGTTCAGCACCGACGCGATCACCAGCGCCAGGAAGAGCTGCGGCACCGTCGACAACACGAAGATCCCGAAGGTGTTGTAGAGCGCGTTCCAGAAGTCCCCGTCCTGCAGCAACTGGCTGAAGTTGGCGAACCCGGCCCAACCGGTCAGCGTCGGGTCGTCCAGCCGCCAGTTCCGCAGCGCGACCACCCCGTTGAAGATCAACGGAAACAGGCCGAATATCGCGAAGAGCAGGAAGAAGGGCACGATCATCAGGTACGGCATGTACCGGATGTCGAACCGGTGCAGCCGATCCCGCCAGGTCAACCGCGGGGCGTCGGTACCGGACCCGGTACCGCGCGAACCCTCGGTACCCGGTTCGGGGGCGGCGCCGCGGCCGCCTGCCGCGGCCGGCGCGGCACGGGTGGTGGACATTGGACACTCCAGAGCCGTAGACAGATCAATCGACAACGCCACGCCGGGACGTGGTGAAAATGGCGGCAACCCGCCACGCCCGGCAACGCCGGACGGGATTCGGTAGCGGCCGTGGCGCCTCCGGTCCGGTCCGGAGGCGCCGCGGAACAGCCGTTCGGATCTCCGACGGACCCCCGGTACGCGCGGAGCGAGCCCACCGGTCTGCGTGGCGGGGAACCACCGGCACGCGCGGACCGAGACCACCGGATCCGGCGGGGCCCACCGTGCCCAGCGAAGACATCAAGCCTGACGGGCTGAGCTGGGCATGGTGGGCCCCGCCCCCACCGCGACCACGACGAACCGAGACCACGACAAACCGAGACCACGACGAACCGCGACCAGGATCGGCCGCGAGCGCGACGGAGGAATCAGGAGGTCGACGCCTTCTGCGCCTCCTTGGTCGCCTCCGCCCACGCGTCCGCCGGCTTGAGCGACCCGTTCTCCACGCGCCGGATCACGTTCTCGACCGCCACCCGCGTCGGACCGTTCTTCTTGCCGAGGTACTGCGGCTTCAGCCCCTCGGCCATCTTCGGGAAGATCTGCCCGACCGGGGCGTTGTTCATGAACGGGTTCTTGAAGTCGACGATCGCCGGGTCCTTGTAGAGCGCCGGCTGCGAGGGCAGGTTGCCCACCTTCTTGAAGATGTCGATCTGCTGCTCCGGCTGCACGAGCCACTCCAGCAGCTTGTACGCCTCGTCGACGTTCTTGCTCTGCTTCGGGATGGTCAGGAACGAGCCGCCCCAGTTGCCGCTGCCGCCCGGTACCGCCGCGATGTCCCACTTGCCGGACTGCTGCGGCGCGGTGTCCTTGATGTGACCGAGCATCCAGGCGGGGCAGGCCAGCACGGCGAACGAGTCGTTCAGGAAGCCCTTGTCCCAGTCGGCCTGGAAGCTGGTCAGGTTCGCCGACAGGCCGGCCTGGATCGCCTTGACCGAGTAGTCGAACGCGACCTTGGGACCGCCCTCCATCTGGAGGTTGTTGCTCTCGTCGTAGAAGCCGACGGGCTGCTGGCCGAGGATCGGGTTGAACAGGTTGGTCGCGGAGTCGACGAACTTCTTCTTGCTCTTCGCCGTGTACTCCTGGCCGACCTCGATGAACTTGTCCCAGGTGGGCCAGAGCGCGGAGACCTGGTCGCGTTCCGTGGGCAGGCCGGCGGCCTTGAAGAGGTCGGTGCGGTAGCACATCGCCAGCCCGCCGACGTCGGTACCGAGACCGAGCTGGCTCTTGCCGTCCGGCGAGAGCGACTGCTGCCACTTCCACGGCAGGTACTTGCTCTGGTACGAGCTGGCGCCCTTGTCGAGGAGGTTGACGAACTTGTCGGACTGGCCCCGGAACTGGACGATGAAGCCCTCGTCGATGGCCGCGATGTCGGGCGCGCCGGAGCCGGCGATGAGCTTCTTCTGCAGGTCCTCGTGCTGGGCGTTGAACTCGCCCGAGTTGAGGCTGATGGTCACGTTCGGGTGCTCGGCCTCGTACTTCGCCTTGAGGTCCTGGAGCCCGAAGTCGCCCCAGAAGTTGATTTTCAAGTTGACCTTGCCGTCGGAGCCGCCGCCGCCCGGATTGCCGCTGCAGCCGGCGACCAGGGCGACGGCGGTGGCACCAACGGCCGCCACCCGGACCCAGTGCGTCCAGGACCGTTTCATGTCATCCTCCGAACCAGATGGGAACGCTCCCGGGATCGAGAAACGTTGACTGAACCGGATAAGTGAGGCCACGGTACGGGCGGCACCTGGGCATGTCAATGGCGGCTAAATGGCGCAACCAAGGCGTGATCTCCGCCCCGGGCCGACGCACGAAACTGCTCGGTAGAGCGCTCCACAGCGCACCCGGGAGCGCGGGCGGACGGCTGTGGGCCGCCGCGGAAGCCGTACGACCGGTACGCTTAACCGCGCAAGCAACGGCGCCCGGCGCCCGCGTCGAGCCTCCGGTGCGGTAGCGTCCAGACACCCAGCGCCAGGCGTACCGCCGGCGGCAGGCGCCCGAGCGGCCCCCGCCCGCGTCCGGGCCGATCCAGCAGAAGAGGAGCACCGGTGAAACGGCCCACGATCGCGGACATCGCCAGACGGGCCGGGGTCTCCAAGGGTGCCGTCTCGTACGCGCTCAACGGCCAGCCGGGGGTCTCCGAGGCGACCCGCCAGCGCATCCTCGCCATCGCCCAGGAGATCGGGTTCAACCCGAACAGCGCGGCGCGGGCCCTCTCCGGGGCGACCGCCAACGCCATCGGCCTGGCGCTCTGCCGCCCCGCCCGGATCCTCGGCGTCGAACCGTTCTTCATGGAGTTGATCAGCGGGGTCGAGGCCGAACTCTCCGCGCGCTCGTACGCCCTGACGTTGCAGATCGTCAGCGAGCAGGAGACCGAGATCGCGGTCTACCGGCGGTGGTGGGGCGAGCGGCGGGTGGACGGCGTCCTCGTCTGCGACCTGCGGGTCGACGACCGGCGGGTGGCGGCGCTGGAGGAACTGCAACTGCCCGCCGTGGTGATCGGCGGTCCCGGCCACACCGGCGGGCTGGCGAGCGTCTGGTCCGATGACGCGGCGGCGCTGGTGGAGGCGGTGGAGTACCTGGTGGCGCTCGGGCACCGGCGGATCGCCCGGGTCGGCGGACTGCCCGGACTGCTCCACACCGAGCGGCGCACCGACGCCTTCGCCGCGGTCTGCGGGCGGGCCGGCCTGGAGCACGCCGTCACCGTGCCGTCGGACTACACCGGCGAGGAGGGGGCGCGGGCCACCCGCCGGCTGCTCAGCGCCGCCGACCGGCCGACCGCGATCCTCTACGACAACGACGTGATGGCGATCGCGGGGCTCTCGGTCGCCCAGGAGATGGGGCTGGCGGTCCCGGCCGACCTCTCCATCGTGGCGTGGGACGACTCGCCGCTCTGCCAGCTGGTGCATCCGCCGCTGACGGCGCTCGGCCGCGACATCCCCGCGTACGGCGCGCACGCGGCCCGGCGGCTGCTCGCGCTGGTGGCCGGGGGCCCGGTGGGGACGTACCAGGACGAGACGGCGCACCTCACGCCCCGGGGCAGCACGGCACCGCCCCGCCCGTCGATCTAGGGCAAATCCCCGTAGTTTAATCTTCAATCACCACGATTTGCCCTAGATCGGCGGGACTGACACCTCGGACTGAACCGGTTAAGCGGCCACGTCGGGCCGGGCTCCGGCCGGCGCACCCGATAGCATCGACCTCGTACTCGCGACTGGCGCAGCGAGGTGGAAGCGACCACCGGGGAGCGACCGTGGACCGTGCACCGCGCGCCTGGGTGTACGTCGAGAGCCGAGCCAGGAGGACGCCGTGCACGTACCACCGATCCCCAGCCTGACCGCCGTAGACCCGCAGCTCGCCGGCCTGATCGAGGCCGAGGCGCAGCGCCAGCACGACAAGCTGCGCCTGATCGCCTCCGAGAACTACGTCTCCACCGCCGTGCTGGAGGCGAGCGGCACGGTGCTGACCAACAAGTACTCCGAGGGCTACGCGGGCCGGCGCTACTACGAGGGCCAGCAGTTCGTCGACCAGATCGAGTCGCTGGCCATCGCCCGGGCCCGCGAGCTGTTCCAGGTCGACCACGCCAACGTGCAGCCGTACTCCGGCTCCCCCGCGAACCTCGCCGTCTACCTCGCCTTCCTCTCCCCCGGCGACAAGGTGATGGGGATGGCCCTGCCGATGGGCGGGCACCTCACCCACGGCTGGTCGGTCTCGGCCACCGGCAAGTGGTTCACCCCGGTCCGCTACAACGTCTCCCAGGAGACCGGGCGGATCGACCTGGACGAGGTCCGCGACCTGGCCCGCCGCGAGCGGCCCAAGGTGATCTTCTGCGGCGGCACGGCGGTGCCACGCACCATCGACTTCCCCGGCTTCGCCGAGATCGCCCGCGAGGTCGGCGCCGTGCTGGTCGCCGACATCGCCCACATCGCCGGTCTGATCGCCGGCGGGGCGCACCCGTCGCCGGTGGGGCACGCGGATGTCATCACCACCACCACGCACAAGACGCTGCGCGGTCCCCGCGGCGCCATGATCATGACGACCGCGGAGCACGCCGCCGCGATCGACAAGGCCGTCTTCCCGGGCCTGCAGGGCGGCCCGCACAACCACACCACCGCCGGCATCGCGGTGGCGCTCAAGGAGGCGGCCACCGACGACTTCCGCCGGTACGCCCACCAGGTCGTCGCCAACGCCAAGGCGCTCGCCGACGAGCTGGCCGAGCGGGGCTTCGCCCTCTCCTCCGGCGGTACCGACAACCACCTGATCCTGGCCGACCTCACCGCCAAGGGCATCGGCGGCAAGCCCGCCGCCCAGGCGCTGGACCGGGCCGGCATCGAGCTGAACTACAACACCGTCCCGTACGACACCCGCAAGCCCTTCGACCCGTCCGGGATCCGGCTCGGCACCGCCGCGCTGACCACCCGCGGCCTGACCGAGCAGCACATGCCGCAGGTGGCGGCCTGGATGGACGAGGCCGTCAGCGCCGCCGTCAAGGAGGACGAGGCGACGCTGAACCGGATCGCCGGCGAGGTGTCGGACCTGCTCGCCGGGTACCCGATGCCGGGCTTCGCCCGCGCGTAGCGCCCGCTTCCCGCCTCCATTGCGGCAGCGGTAGGGCCCGCCACCGTTGCGGCAGCGGTAGGGCCCGCCGGGCCCGGCGAATCCCGTCAGGCGTGACGTCTTCGCCGGGCCGGGCGGGCCCCACCCGCCTCCGCGGTCGAACCGCCCGGCCGCCGCGGCCTCAGGCGGTGGCGAGTTGCGGCGCGGCCAGCTCGTCGGCGTACTGGCGCAGCAGGGCCGGCAGGCGGTACCGTCCCGACCCCTCGCCGACCGCCAGGTGCGCGTCGACCAGCCCTTCCAGCGATCGCCAGGCGCGCAACGGCGGCACCCCCAGCCGCGCCGCCGCCTCCTGCGCGGTCGCGCCCGACGGTTCCCGGCCGAGCAGCTGGAACATCGGCTCGACCAGCGCGTCGTCCAGCCGCGCCGCGTGGTAGCCACGCGCGACGCTGTCCCGGACCGACGACCCCTCGTACGTCAGCCCGTCGAGCCGGTACCGCTCGTCCGTGAGCTGCTCGGCCAGCATCGCGACGCTCCAGCCGGGCCGGCCGGCCAGTCTGGCCCCGGCGATCCGCAGCGCCAGCGGCAGCCCGCCGCAGAGCCGGACCAGCTCGGCGGTGGCCGCCGGATCGGCGGCCACCCGCGACGCGCCGGCGAGCCGGGCGAGCAGCGCCTCCGCGTCGGAGACGGCGAGCGGCCCCACGGGCACCCGCCGCACCCCGTCGAGGGCGCCGAGGCGTCGCCACGAGGTGAGCAGCAGCGCGGATCCGGCCTCGGCCGGAATCAGCGGGCGTACCTGGTCGGCGTGCCACACGTCGTCGACCACGACCAGCACCCGGCGGCCGGCCAACCGGGACCGGTACCAGCCGGTCAGCTCGTCCAGCTGCGGCGGGAGCCCGCCGGGCGGCGGGCCCAGGGCGCGCAGCGCCCGGGCCACCAGGCGGTCGGCGGTCACGGCGGCGGGGGTCGAGCCGTGGCCGCCGAGGTCGATGAAGATCTGCCCGTCCGGGAAATCGGCGGCGAGCAGGTGCGCCGCCCGCACCACGAGGGCGGAGCGGCCGCTTCCGGCCGGTCCGGAGATCGCGACCACCGCCGGAACACCGGCCGCCGCCCGGCCCGCCGTCAGCAGCTGGTCGAGTTCGGCGCCCCGCCCGACGAGCCGCGCCCGGTCCGCCGGCAGCTCCCGGGGTACGACCGGCGGGCCGGCGGCGGTGGTCGCGACCTCCCCCGCGGGCGGAGCCGACGCCGGGCGCGACGTCTCCGCCACGGCGCGGTGCGGGGCGGGCGGCGGGACGCGGTCCAGCACCGCGCGGTGCAGCGCGGCCAGCTCGGTACCGGGTTCGAGGCCGAGCTGCTCGTCCAGGACGGTACGGGCCGAGCGGTACGCGTCGAGCGCGCCGGCGACGTCCCCGCCCCGGTAGAGGGCGAGCATCAGCTGGGCCCAGGCCCGTTCCCGCAACGGATGGTCGGCGAGGTACTGCCGCAGCGGCCGGACCAGGTTGGCGTGCTCGCCCAGCGCCAGCCGCGCCTCGGCCAGGTCCTCGAAGACCTGGCGGCGCTGCTCCTGGAGGGCCGCCAGGTGCGCCTCCAGCACGGGGCCGCAGCGCAGCCGCTCGCCCGCCACCGCGCCGCGCCAGAGCGCCAGGGCGGCGGTGAGGCTCGACGCGGCGGAGCTCGGGTCGTCCTTGGCCAGCGCCGCCCGACCCGCGCCGGCCAGCGCGGTGAACTCGTCGGCGTCGAGCTCGCCCGCCCCGATCCGCAGCCGGTACGCCCCGGGCCCGGCCACGACCCGGTCGCCGAGCACCTGCCGCAGGGCGGCGGCGTGCGTGCGGAGGTTGGCCACCATGGACCGGGGCGGCTGCCCGGCCCAGACCATGCTGGCGAGCCGCTCCAGGGAGACCTGCCGCTCGTGCTCCAGTGCGAGCCCGGCCAGCACCGCCTGCCGCTTGGCCGGGCCCAGTACGGCCGGCCGGCCGTCGACCCGTACCTCGACGGCGCCCAGCAACCGGATCTCGATGCGCATCACGACTCCCCCGCTTGATGATCATCACCCTAGGCGGCCGGCGGAATGCGCATCAAGAAATGTGGATGCCCGACGATCGTGAGAAGAGTCAGTCGGCAAATCGGGCGTGCGGGTGTGACAAAAAGCGGGCCGCGGACGCTACGGGCGGAAATCGTGACCCGCCTTCAGTCGGGACGGACCGCGCCGCTCGACCGGCCCGTACGGGGCGCCGGCCGCGACGCGGTCACGACCCGCACCGCGAGGGCGCCGGCGAGCAGCGCCAGCGCGAACACGCACAGGATCCGTACGACGGTGGCGGCGAGGAGACCGGCCGCGGGCAGGTGCGGCAGCGCCGCGCAGCCGACCGCCGCCACGACCGCCGCGCCGCCCCAGAAGACGCCCGGTCGCCGCGGTACCGGTCGGGCTGGCGGGGCGGCACCGGCCAGCAGCAGACGGCGCCGGCCGATCCGGGCCGCGAGCAGAACCGTGACGAGCGCGCCGACGGCCGTGCTGGTCAGGTCCGACACCGTCCACCACGGAACCCCCGTCGCCTCGTACCAGTGCACCCCGAAGAGGGTGGACAACCAGCCGTCGGTGTGGGTGAGCCAATCCCAGCCGACGTGGGTGGCGGCTCCGAGCAGCGCCGAGCCGACCGTGATCCACCACCGGTGCCGCACGGACCCGAGGACCCCGTAGTCCCGCCACGCGAACCACCGACTCCGGGGCAGGTGCGCCGCGATCGTCCCGGCCGAGCGCCGGAGGAGCCAGGTCCCGGCGAGCGCCACCGGCAGGCACCACCAGAGCAGGGCCGGGAGCGCGTGCGTGTCGGCGAAGAGGTCGCCGCGCCCGTTCGTCGCCACGTAGCTCAGGTCGGGGGCGACCGCACCGCAGACCAGCGCGACGCCGTCGAACCACCGGGGCCGCCACAGCTTCAACGGCAGTACGGGTGCCAGGTGGGAGGGGAACGTCAACGGCACGAGGAAGCCAAACCTCCGGGTAGGACCGAGCGGCCACCGGCATCAGGACGCGGCCGGTCCCACCATGACGACGACGAGTTCGCTCTGGCCGCTCTCGATGGACGAGGTCTGCGCGGCCGTGAGACCCAGCCCGTCCGGTGGACGCCGGCCCCGTTCGAGGTTCTTGACGTGCACGGCGCAGGTACCGTCCGCCATGCGGAGCGATCCCTTGCCGACGAGCCGATACGGCGCGATCGGAACGTCGCCGCCGGGGACCAGGTCGAGCCGGCCGCTCGGAGCGGTCGTCGAGATCGCCCCGACCGGGTCGGTCGTGACCGGCCCGACGAAGGGAACCCCGATCCAGTCATGGTCGTCGTACGGCTTTCCCGAGGCGTGGCCCGCGATGGCAACCGCATCCGCGCAGCGCCTGACCTGCCGGTCCGGCCCGCCCTGGCAACCGGTGGTCGCCAGCAGCAGGATCACGCACGGCGCCAGCGCGGCCCACCCGCCGGCTCCGACCCTCACAGGACCGGCCATTGGAACAACGAACGGTACGGGAAGATCCGGGTCGCGAAGCTGTCCTCGGCGACGCCGCGGAAGAAGTCGTAGCCCGGCCGCACGTCGCGACCGTACACGTAGTTCTGCGCGTCGGCGTTCACCTGGCCCGTCTGCGCCATCTCGATCATGTTGTCGACCCCTTGGTTGTACCCGACCGCGATCAGTTGGTCGCTGCGCAGGCTCGAATTGTTTTCCACCCCGGCCAACGCCTTCTGAAGATCCGCGACGTGGTAGGCCATCGCGGTGATCGCCAGTTCGTCGTCGTCGATCATTTCTTCCCAGCTGCGTCCCTCGAAGACGTCGGGGTGCGCGGCAGCCGTGTCCTTGAACGTCTGCTCCTGCATCTGGCCCATTCCGATCGACGGGGTACCAGGGTACAGCCCCAGCCGGGCGAGCTGGACCTGCGCTCTTTCCCAGTTGCGGGCGCCGTTCCCGCCGATCGCCCGCAGGTTGCCCTCCTTCAACAGCAGGCCCATGACGGTCCGCGGGTCCACCCCCGCCTGGTCGGACACCTCCTGGACGGTGGCGGTGTGCGACAGCTGCTCCGAGATGGGCGGGAGGTTGAGGTCCTTGTCGTCCCCGAACAAGGCACTGCTGGTGACGTCCACGGCGACCCCGACCGCTGCCACCACACCCGCGAAGATGTCTCCGAAGTCATGGCCGTCCACCTCGACGTTGGAGATCGGGTTGCCGCCGGCGAAGGCGTACCGGTTGCCGGTGAAGGGGCTGATGCCCAGGTTCATGTCGGCGAGGGCACCGTTGTAGCTGTCGCGGGACAGGAAGCGGTTCAGGCCCGGGCTGTAGTCGCGGAAGCCCATGTCGTAGTTGCCGGAGCCCTGGTCCCACCGCTTCGCGTTGAACCGGTACGCGTTGTAGGGCTCCTTCGTCGGGTCGCCGGCATCCGGCTTGTCGATGCCGGTGAACTGGGCGTCGTCGTTGCTGCCGTACGCGGTGTAGCCGTACGTCGCCTTCGTGTCGCCGTTCTCGTCGGTCACCTGCTCGACGTCGGTGTGCGGGTTGTACCCGTAGTAGCCGTCCTCCTCGGTGCCGTCGTCCTTGTGCGTGACCTGCGACAGCCGCTGGCCCCACGGCGAGTACTGGTACGACTTGGTCACCTTGCCGGCGGCCTCCTCGTCCAGCACCTCGCTGGAGAGCCCCAGGTAGTTGAAGGTGGTCGTCTTCTGCTTCGCGGTACCCGCGTCCGTGGTCTTCGTCGTCGTCCGGTCCAGCGGGTCGAACGTGAACTTCGTGGTCGCCGTGCCACCGGCGCTCGTCTTCCGGTTCTCCACCACGTGGTCGAAGCCGTCGTAGACGTTGCGCTCCAGGACGGTACCGCCCGAGGTGACCGTGTCCAGGCGTCCGAACGGGTCGTAGTTGTACGAGGCGGTCGCCCCGCCCGCCGAGCTGGTGAGCAGCCGGTTCCGGTCGTAGTTGTACGTGGTGGTGACGCCCTTGAGCGTCTGGCTGACGACGTTGTTGTTGGCGTCGTGGACGTAGGTCTCGGTCCCGGCACCCGTCCCCGTCTTGGTCACCCGCGCCACCCGGTCCCGGGGGTCGTAGGTGTAGTCGGACTGGGTGGTGATGGTCGCCGCGTGGTTGTCGGCGTTCATCTTGGTGTTGGTATCCCGGGACGGGTTGCCGTTCAGGTCGTAGTCGATCGAATGGTCGGAGACCGGGGTCCCGTTCGACTTCTTCTCGACCTCGGTCTTCAGCAGTCCGTCGAGGTAGTAGGTGTAGTCGACGGTGTTGCCGTTGCCCTTCACCTCGCGCAGCCGCTCCGCCCGGTCGGTGTACGTGTACGTCGTCACCTTCGGGTCCACGTCGGCGACCGACTTGCCGACGCTGACCTTGGAGACCAGGTCCCGCGGGTCGTACTCGTAGACCGAGTACTGCTCGTCGTGTTTCGTGGTCGCCGGCGCGCTGTTCTCGTTGTACGTGAACGAGGTGGTGTTCACCGTGCCACCGGACTTCAGCTCGGTCACCGTGTCGACCTGGTTCAACCCGGTGTACGTCACGTCGTATTTGTCGACCCGAGCGCCGGGGCTGTTGTCGGTGATGGTGGTGAGGTTGCCGTTCGGGTCGTACCGGTACGAGTAGTCCTGCTTCTCGTTGTCGACCTCGCCCGCGTTGGCGCGGACCAGCTTGACCGCGTCGGCGACGACCGTACCGCCGGCCTGATCCGACAGGCTGATCTTCTGGGCGTTGCCCTCGGCGAAGCTGTACGAGCCCAGCGACACCCACGTGCCGCTCCCGGTGGTCTGGTCGACCGTCTTGACGGTGCTGCCGCCGTTGTGGTTGACCGTGTACTTCGCGTCGGTGGCCGCGCCGGTGACCTGCGGGTACCGGACGAACACCTCGTAGCTGCCGGCCTGCGGGACGTTCAGCTGCCAGGTGTGGGTGTTGGCGCCGGTGCCGGCCGCGTGGGTGGCGTAGTTCGTGCCGTACCTGCCGGTGGCGGTGTTCGCCGTCGGCCAGGTACCGGTGGCGGTGGTGTTGTTGAAGTCGGAGTTGTCGACCAGCACCACCTGCTGCCCGACCGGTACCCCGTCGTCGGCCCGGGTCGCGAGCTTGCCGTCCGGGAAGTAGCTCCAGGTCATGACCCGGTTCGACGACCCGCCGGCCGAGGTCACCTTCCGCTCGGTCTGCGCGCCGAGGTCGTCGTACCTGTAGGAGGTGACGATGTCCCACGGGTCGCCGCTGCTGCGGGTCCAGCCGTTGTCGAAGTACGTGTACGTGGTGTCGTTGCGCACCGACTCGCCCGACGACGGCGGCGCCGACAGGGTCTTGAGCCGCCCCACCTCGTCGTACTCGTAGGTGGTGACGTCCGCCGTGGTGTACCGGGCGTCGTCCTTGTCGTACGCGGTCCGGACCTCCTTGACCCGGTTCAGCTTGTCGTAGACCGTGACCTGGGCGAAGTCGTCCGGGTCGTCCGTGGTCGCCACGCCCCGCGGCGAGATGACCCTGGTCTGGTTGCCGACCTCGTCGTACTCGTAGCGCGTGGTCCGGTAGGTGATCGTGCCGGCCACGTCCTCGTGCGGCACCTTCACCTCGGTCGGCCTGCCCCGGGCGTCCAGCACCGTGGTCACGGTGTTGCCGAGCTGGTCGGTGGTCGCGGTGACCAGACCGTCCCGGTCGTACGTGCTGCTGGTGTACTTGCCGAGCGCGTCCGTGGTCCTGGTGACCCGGTGCGCCCAGTCGTACTCCAGCTTCGTGGTGTAGTCGGCGGTGTCCGTCGTCGCGTTCTTCCGCGGGTCGACCACCGTGGTCACGTTGCCGACGTTGTCGTACTCGTAGCTGATCTTCTGGCCCTTGGCGTTGACCACCGAGGTGAGCTGGTAGATCTCGTCGTACCCGCTCGTGGTGACGTAGTCGCCGGACTCCGGGCTCAGGTTGCCCTTCGGCTCGGTCGTGGTGCGCAGGTTGCCGACCTTGTCGTAGGTGTACGACGTCTTCCGTTCCGGGTCGCCGGCCACGTCCACCGGCGCGAGGCTGTACTTGAGCTGGTCCGCCTCGTCGTAGACCGCCGTCGAGACCGCACCGTTCGGCGCCGTCGAGCGCAGGACGTTGTCGTTGGCGTCGTAGGCCGGCGGCGGGGTGACGATGAACTTCCCGGCCGCCTGGTCCAGCGGCACCCGGTTCTCCTTCGGGCGACCGAAGGTGTCGTACGTCTGCGTGGTGGTCTTGAGCAGCGCGTCGGTGACCGAGAGGACCTGGCCACGCACGTCGTAGGCGAACTTCGTCTGCCTCGTCTCCGCGTCGGTGATCACCCTCGGGTAGCCGTTGTCGTCGAAGTCGCCGTTGAGGGTGGCGTTGCCCCTGGCGTCGATCTCCCTGGTGCGCTGCCCGTACTGGTCGTACTCGTACCGGGTGGTGTAGTCGTCCGGGTTGGTGGGGGTGGTGGCACCCATCGGATCAGTCACCGAGGCGAGATCGCCGTTGGTGGTGTAACCGAAGGCCCACCTCCGTCCCTCGGGGCTGGTCTTGGTGGCCAGGTCGGCGACGTACCCGTCGAGTTGCGACTGGTAGGTCAGCACCGTGCCCGGCGTGCCGCGACGGACCGCCTCGGCGTCCCTGACCTCCGTCGGGTAGCCGGTCTTCTGGTCGTACGACCAGGTCGACACCGCCCCGTTCGCCTCTTCGAGGCGGACCACGTTGTGGTCGTCGTCCCAACCCAGCTTCGTGGTCTGGTTCTTGGCGTTGGTGGTCTGGGTGGGCCGGCCGTAGCCGTCCATCACGTACCCGGTCGTGTGGTTCTCCGCGTCCCGGACCGTGGTGTTGATCGTGTTCCCCTGCGGCCCGTCCGGATCCGTGTACGCGAACGCGGTCGGGTAACCGAGCCGGTCGGTGTACGTCTTGGTCGCCCAGTGGAACTTCGGGTCGTCGCCGGTCTGCGGGGCGTAGTAGTCCAGGCCGGTCGACTTCCGGTTCGGGTCGGTGACCCGCACGAGCTTGACGTTCTTGTTCCCCTGCGTCATGTCGTACGCGAAGCTGAACACCTTCGGCGCGCCGTCGGTCGAGCCGGCGCCGTCGACCAGCTCACCGAGCAGGCCCTTGTCGGTGTACGCGAAGGTCAGCCTCCGGCCCGAGATATCGGTGATCTGCTTGACGTGGTCGATGATGTGCGGGTTGGTCAGGTTTGTCGCCGACTGCCGGGTCCAGGTGACGTCGTTGATGAGGTCGTAGCTGTCGCCCTTGGCGTAGTAGTCGATCGTCAGCGTCCGCCGGCCCGCCGGGTCGGTCAGGTACTTGAGAAACTTGGTCGGCTTGTTGTTCGACTTCCGCTCCTCGTAGGTGAACACCATCTCGTTACCGTTGTTGTCCACCGCCGACGACAGGAACCCGTCACAGTCGTAGTAGAACCTGGTCCGGTCCGGGCTGGTCATCACCCAGGCCCGCGACTCCTCCGTCTTGTTGTCGCACGGCACCAGGTTCTGCAGGTACAGGTGCACGCCCTTCGGGCTGACCCATCGGCTCGTGGCCGCGTCCCAGGTGAACCAGTGGCTCGTACCGTCACCGTCGGTCAGGGTCACCTTCGTCGGGTTCGGGTTCGGGTGGAAGTCCAGCGGCGTACCGAGCCGCATCAGCGAGGACGCCTGCAACGACCAGCCGTAGCCGGCCACGGTGTCGGACGTGTCGAGCGAGTTGTACGCCAGCCGCACGAACGTGGACAGCCCGCGGCCCGGGTTGCTGAACGCGTTGTACGACCACACCGTGTTACCGGCGTACAGGTTGTTCATTAGCGTGCCGCCCGCACCGGTGTTCTTCCCCGCGTACGAGTAGAACTTCTCCAGGCCCAACTGGTCGGAGGTGGGCTCCTCCACCGCCACGTTCTGGGGCAGCGGCTGGATCGCCGGCGTGATGTCCGACAGCCACTTGCCGCTGCTCTTGTTGTGCAGCTGCCACTTCAGCACGTAGTCGGTGCGCTTGTTGCCCTCGACGCTCGGCGGCGGGGTCTTCACCTGCGCGGCGACGTCGACCGCGATGCCGGGCAGGACGTCCTTCGACAGCGGCGTCGCCACCTGGCTGGAGGTGTCGGCCAGTGGCACCCCGTCGGCCCGCGCCCACTGGTACGACAGCTCCCACTCGCTGGCCTTCCAGGCCGACAGTGTCGGGTTCGACACCGTCACCGGCACGGTGTACGTGCTCGCGGGCGCCAGCTGGGCCGGCGTCACCGGCGCGTAGTACGTCGACTCGGCGGTCGGCTCCAGGTAGGTGACCTCCAGCGTCGGGCGCAGCAGCGGCTCGTCCGCCTGCGCCGACAGCAGCATCGCCCGTGCCGTCTGGTTGACCTCGTCGCGCATCTTCAACAGGAAGCCGAAGTTCTTGGACGGGTCGGCCAGCCAGTCCTGCACCGGCTTGGTGACCGTCCACCGCTCCCACTCCGGGTCGTTGGTGAACCCGTTGAACCCGGCCGACCAGCTCGGGTCGTACGCACCGCCGGGCGTCCACGCGGTGGCGTCGCTCGCCCGGTTCCAGGTCGCCTCGCGCTCGACGAAGGCCTGGGTCAACTTGTAGACGTCGACCCACTCGTCCGTGTCCGTGCCCGGATCGAGGAACGTGTTCCACATCCGCAGCTGCGCGCCGGTCACCTGGGCGCCCGCCGGGATGCCCGTCAGGTTCGGGAACCTCACCAGCCCGCGCGTGTCGCCGTACAGCGACGAGTTGTTGCCCGCCGAGACGTACGGGTCGCCGTCGTAGACGTCCACGTTCTTGTCCGGCAGCTTCGCCGACAGCGTCGTGTCCGTCACCCCGGACCGGTAGATCCTGGTGACCTGACCGGCCTTCGGCAACATCGCCGACTGCGTCGGACCCGGTATCAGCTGACCGTCGCGGGTCTTCACCGCCACCATGTAGTAGTAGAACTGCCGCTTCAGCGGATCCGTCTCGTCGGCCGCCGTCGGCGTCGCCGTGGTGTCCTGGTACGAGAGGGTTCCCGTCGACACGGGGGCCACCAGCGTCGCCGCCGACGGCGTGAAGACCTGGTGGACGCTGCGGTGCACCTGGTACTCGACGGCGTCGGTACCGTCGACGACCGTGGGGGTGGGATCCTGGTAGGCCGGCCAGTCCAGCAGGGCGCCGGTCGAGGTGATCGTGGTCGGCGGGTTCACGGCGACCCCCTGCCGACCCCACGTCAGGATCAGCTTCGGCAGGTTGTAGTCCCGCCGGTCGTTCTCGTACGCGTAGACCGACGCCTCGAAGATCGGACCGCCCCGGCCCTTGGTCGCCTCGTCGGTCGCCTTCAGCATGAACCCGTAGTTGGGCTGGACGTTGTTCACCCAGTCCTGCACGACGTTGCGTACCGGGAACGACATCCAGGTGCTCGACACCGCGCGGCTCTTGACCGCACCGCCCTTGACGAACCGCACCGCGTCCGCGATCACGGACTTGCTCGCCACGTCACCCAGGACGACCCGGCCCGTGGTCCCCGCGTTGAAGCGGTGGGTTCCCAACGTCCGCCACAGCCCCCGGCCCGGCGGCGTCGTCTGGTCGATCTCGTACTGCTTCGACCCGCCCGCGAAGTACACCGTGTACGGCGCCTTGGCGGGCCGGTCCGACTCCGACGTGAAGTGGACCTGTACCTCGTAGTCGCCGGTCACCGGGATCGTCGGCGTCCACGTGTACGTGTGCCCCGTCGTCGCGTCGCTGTTGAACCGGTAGTCCCCGTTCACCGCCAACGGCGACAGGTCCGGGTTCGACGAGAGCGTCCACGTCCCCACCGCCGAGCTGCCCGCGTCGCCGTCGTCGACCGTCACGACGTTCGCCGCCGCCTGGGACGTGTCGTAGCTGCCGTTGACCGACTGCCAGGTCACGGTGCTCGGGTCCCACGGGGCCGTCACCCGCCGCGCCTCCAGCGGCACGTCGTAGGCCCACTCCAGGGTCCGGGAGTAGAACATCTCCAGCCGCGCGTCGTCCAGCGCGGTCCCCGCCGGCACCACGCCGTTGAGGGAGGGGAACTTCACCAGCGACCGCCACGTCTGCGACGAGTCGGTGCCGACCGGCAGCTGGTACAGGCCGTCCGGGCGGTTGTAGTTGGTCGTCGGCGCACCCGAGTAGATCCGCATGCCGCGCGCGTCGTCCGGAACCGGCTGCACCCGGATCGTCGGGTCGATCACCACCGGATACCGCCGGGCCGGGTCCCGCAACCACGCGCCGTCGGCGGACAACGTCACGGTCGTCCGCCCGTTCGCCTGGGAGATCCGCTGGGAGACCTTGTCGCTCCACACCTTCCCGTGCGGCGAGGAGGCGTCGTCCTTGCTGTCGTACATGAACGGCGCCGGCATCACGTAGCGCGGCGCGCCGCCCGACGGCCGTACGAACTCGATCGACCCGTCCGCGGCCGACCGGGCCACCAGACCGGTCGTGTCCAGCGTGAACGTGTACGACACCGGACCCGGCGGCGGCGCGGCCAGCACCACCTTCTCCTTCAACGCCGTGGGCGTCACCTCGTACACCAGGTCGGCGCCGTGCGCCAGGCCGGGGTACGTCACCGACGACCCGGAGACCTTCGGGACCGCGCCCCGCGCGGCGCCCGACAGCCCCAGCTCGATGCGGCGGCCGTCCTGCTCGAACCGCACCAGCCGGTCCGACCGGTCACCGAAGCTGCTGACGAAGGCGTTCGCCTCGTTGACCGCGGCGACACCGGACCGACCCGTAGCCCGGACCGTGGTGTCGATCGGCTGGAACCGGCCCTTCGCGTCGCGGTAGTGCACCGGCCCGGCGGAGACCTCCGCCTGCACCCGTCCGTCCGAGAGCTGGAAGTACCGCGCGTTCGCCGTACGCTTTTCGGGCAGCTCCCTGACGCGCTTCTCCGGCGGCCACGCCTTCCCCGCCGGCGCGTGCTGCTCCACCGCCAGCCCCGCGCTCACCGGCTCCGGTCTGGACCGGCCCGAGCCGCCCACGAGGCCGCGCGCCGCGCCGTTCAAGCGCGACAGCAGACCCGGGCCCTCGTCCGCGCCCGCCGAGGGTGTCCGCGGGGCTGACGCGCCGCGCGGCAGCCCTTCCATCCCACCAACCGTGAGCACCAACGCCAGCGCCAGCACGCCGACCAGGACCCCGCGCAGTCTCCCCATCGCCCGTCACCCTTTGTCAGGAAGCAGATACGACAGGTGGACGCTAGGAGGTGGACATACACGATCAGCTATTTTCTCGATACCCCGGAAAAGTAGCTCCGGCGAAGCGGTCGAAAGCGACCGGTGAGGTCGGCCCGTACCGATTCCCACACCGCCTGCCGGTCGGCGCTCCCATGGTCACGCTGAGGCGTATCCGGAGGGTTGCCGGACCGGCCTGGACGTCCTGGAAGCGTCCTCATCGACAACGCGGGGAGCCGTTCGCCCCAGCCGGAACCGTGGCGGTGCGCCTTGCTGTCGCCCCCGTCGACCACCGCGGGTACCCCTTGGAATTAATCATCTGGGCGCTGACCCATCCTTGTTACCGTGTCGCGCATGCCAACGGGGCGCGACAGACGCCGACACGTGCTGGAGATGTATCGACGGACGCGTCCGCGCGACGTCCCGGTGGAGATGGTCGAGGCCGCGACCGCGCGTCGGCTCGCTGGTGATGTGGCGGGTGCCTGTGCCGCTGCCCGGGTGGACCTGGACGTCAACGTCGCCGAGATCGCGCGGTGGCATGGCCGTGAGACGGCCGACCGGATCGTTGACGACCTGCAGAACGTCGCGCCGGACCTGCTGCGCTGGAACCTGCCTCGGGATGTGGACAACGGTGCGCCTATCGGATTCGGGCTGCTGCGCCGATACCCGGCAGGCGGCGGCGCGAACCTCATGATCAGTACGGTCAGGAATCAGCCGGGGCGGCTGAAGCTGTGGGTACAGTGCCGACGGGAAGGAACGGCGGACCTGCCGGACCGGGTTCCCGGGATGTACCACCTGCCGCAGGCCTACTGGGACATTCGGTGCACCGGCGAGCTGCGTGGCCTGTGCGGCGGCGGACCGGACCGCATTCCGTTCCACGGTCTCGATGGCCGCCTCCTGGACACCGCCGCCGCCGAGGCGCGGCCGGACGATCCGGTCGCCATGACCGAGTGGCTCACCCTGCTCTGGGATGAGGGCCGCACCGGCGAGGCTCTCGCCGCCTGCGGGATCACGCTCGCCGACGGGGAGCGGGTCAGGTGGCCGCAGCGACCGTGGGTCGCGATCGAGCGCCTGGTGGCCGACGGACGACGGGCGCTCGACGAGGGCGTGTTCGAGCGGGGTCTGTCGGTGCGGCGCCCGCGTTCGGCCCGGACGATCTGGGTCGAGTGCCGCGACGAGGGCCAGGCGGGCACCGACATCGAACTGACGTTCGGTTCCGGTCGCCGGGTCACGGCACGGCTGCGCAGTGCCCCGGTCGGGGAGTCCCGCCTACTCACCGCCCCCGAATACCGGCACCCAATCGACCTCGATCTGCTGCGGTTCGGGCTTGCCGGGCCTGAGGACCTGCATCCGGCGATCACGCGGGCGCTGTTCCCGACGCGGGCGGCCGGGACCGACCGCCCGAGCAACCGGGGCGCCGAAGGCCGGCCTGGACCGTCTGGCGCGGTGGCAGCCCGTGCTGGGGGTTGGGAGCTGATGGAGCGGGCAGCCCACCGCGACACTGCCGGCGTGGTCGCGCTCCTCGACGCCGGCGCCGACCCGCTGGTGCGCGACAGCTCCGGCCAGACGCTGCTCCATCTGCTGCCCCATCTCGACCACGAGCTGCTCCTTGCCCGGTTGCTCGCCGCTGGCGTGGACGTCAACGCCGTCGACATGCAGGGGCACACGGCGCTGCACGCCGCCGTCATGCGCAGACAGGAGCTGGAGCACGCCGGTTCGATGGCCCGGAAACCGGTCGAGGATCTCATCGGCCGGCTGCGCAACGCAGGCGGGGTCGACGTCTGCCGCGAGCGGGGCGCGCCGTGCCCGGCCGACGAGGTGACCGAGCGTCGGGTCCGGCCCACGGCCGAGGACGTCGACCGGCTGCGTGCGGCTGCCTCCCGTCACCGGTACCGGTCAATGGCCGAGCTGGCGTGGGCGCTGTACTCGGTCGGGAAGGACCGGCGCGAGGTACTCGCCGAATGCTACGGTGCCCCGTTGCCGGACGAGTTTTTCGCGCTCGCTGACCACCTGCCACTTCCCGGGTACAAGGATCTGCAGTGCCACGTGTGGCGGCTCGCTCTGCCGGCCAACCGCGGCGGCCCGGTGCCGCCCACAGACTCCAGCCTCGACGACTACGACGACGAGGTCGCCTTCGAACGCGACCCGCAGTTGGTCCCGGTGCTCCGGTTGCACGATCATCACACCGAGTACGGTGGCTTCGTGCTGTGTTACCGGCTCACCGACCTCGCCCGCGGCGAGCCGACGGTCTTCGGCACCGATCCGCTCGACGACGATGGACGGATCGAACGGCTCGGCCCGTCGCTGCTGGCGGTACTGGACGACTACCACGCGACCATCGTCGACCGGCTGGAGATGCTGCGACGGCTGGCACCTCAGCGCGATGACGTCGACGCGCTGCCTGTGCACCGCGCCGCGCTGAATCTCGTCCGGACGCTGCTACCGGCCGGGGCCGCGGGCGTGCCCCGCTCGGAGCTGACCGCCCCGTTCACCAAACCGGTGTCCGAGCGCACGCTGGTTCGGTTGCGGGGAGGGGCGTCCCGCGACGACTACCGGTCGATGGGCCGACTGGCGTGGGCGCTGTACGCCGCCGGGCTGGCCCCGCACGAGGTACTGGCCGAGTGCTACGGGGTCGAGTTTCCGCGCGAGTTCTTCGTGGTCGCCGAGGCCGGACCCGGCGATGTGCTTCCCGGGGACGAGACCAACCTGCCATGGAACCTGGCGGTCCCGCTCGAGCGGGGTGGTCCCGCGATACGGCCGCGGCCGAGCATGTGGCGGGCGGAGCGGCGGATCTTCGCCTGGGATCCGGATCTCGTTCCGCTCCTGACGCTGTACGGCGACGACCGGGTCGATCACGGTGCGAAAGAGCCGCAGCCGCGGGTACCCCACGGCGGCTTGATCCATTGTTACCGCCTCAGTGAGCTCGCCGTTGGGCGGAGCACCGTGGTCGGCGTCTCACGGCACGCGGCGAACGAAGGCCGCGAGTTGTCCGTCGAGCCCTGCGGCCCATCCCTGCTCACGGTCTTGCACGAGTACGTCGTCGCCCGCCACCGCCTGGACGAATGGGAGATCGCGCAACCGTGGAACCGGGGCGCGGGCTCCATCGACGACATGGCGGTGGAGGAGTCCCTCGAGCGCGTGGCGGAGATCGAATCGCTCCAGCACGAGCTCGCCGAACGTACGGGGGCGACCGGGAAATGACCACGTTCGACCATCCCGCACGCCTGGAGCGGGGGCATCCGTTCCGGCAGTGGAAGACCTGGCGGATACCCGGCACCGAACTCACGCTCACCGGCTACTCTCGCGCGAACGACAAGACGTTTTTCCACGTCCCGGAGTTGCGGTGCAGCCTCGATGCGGGACTGTGCGAAGGACGGCAGGTGGACACGGTTTTCCTGACCCACACCCACCACGACCATTCCAAGGACCTCGACTACCTCGCCGCGAATCCGGCCGGCGTGGACATCTACCTGCCCTCCGACTCGGTGCCGTATGTGGAGTCCTACCTACGTGCGAGCGCCGAGCTGAACCACGGTGCGGCGTTCGATCCGGCCCTGACGGGCCACCGGCTGCACGGTGTACGGCAGGATGACGAGTTCACCTTTGGGAGCCGGGGACATCACGCGCGGGTGGTGAAGTGCGAGCACAAGGTTCCGTGCGTCGGTTACGCCTTTTCGCAGCGTGGCAAGAAATTACGGCCGGAGTTCGAACAGCTGCGGCAATCGATGGTACGGCAGGGTCGGGGCGGCGAGTTCGGCCGGATCATCGCGCGGAAACGCCGAGCGGGGGTTGAGGTCGACGACGAGACCCGGCGGCCGCTGTTCGCGTTTCTCGGCGATACACGTGTCGACGTGTTCGAGCGGAACCCTTGGCTGTTCGACTATCCGGTCATCATAACGGAATGCACGTACCTCGATGATGCGCAACGGGAGCGTGCGAACCGGGTCGGGCACACCGTCTGGAGCCAACTGCGACCCGTGGTCGAGGCCCACCCGCAGACCCTGTTCGTCCTGACCCACTTCAGCCTGCGCCACTCGGACCGGGAGATCCTCGCGTTCTTCCGGCAGCAACGGGAGCAGACAGGGGCCTCGTGCCTCGACAACGTCCTGCTGTGGGTCCACCCCGCCAGCCACCTTCCTGAGCAACACCAGCAACGCTGACCTGACGGAGTCGACGCTGTTGGTGCAGTCACCATCCGCCCGCGTCAGGACGCCGGCGGGAACTCCTCCAGGTACGCCTCGATCCGTTCGGCCGGGGCCGGCCGGGACAGCGCGAAGCCCTGGCCGAGCCGGCAGCCGGCGGCCCGCGCCCGCGCGACGTGGGCGGGCGACTCCAGCCCCTCGGCGACGATCTCGAACCCGAGCCGGCGGCCGACGTTGACCACCACGTCGATCAGGGCCCGGCCCCGGCCCCGACCACCGCCGGGCTCGCCCATCAGCGTCCGATCGATCTTCAGCAGGTCCACGGGGAGCCGGCGCAGCTGGGCCAGGGGCGTCTGCCCGGCGCCGAAGTCGTCCAGCGCCGTCCGTACCCCGAGCGCGCGCAGCCCGGCGAGCTTGGCGGCCACGGCCGGCAGGTCGACCGCCGCCCACGGCTCGGCGACCTCCACCACCAGCCGCTCCGGCGGTACCCGCTCGGCGACGAGGGTCAGCGCGACCCGCTGGACGAAGTCCGGCGCGGCCAGCTCCCGGGCCGAGACGTTGACCGCCATCCAGAGCCGCCGTCCCTCGCGCGACCAGGCCGCGAGCTGCCGGCAGGCGGCGTGCAGCACCCACTGGCCGATCTCCTCGATCAACCCGAGGTCCTCGGCCACCGGCAGCAGCTCGCCCGGGAGCACCGTACCGAGCGTCGGGCTGCGCCAGCGCAGCAGCGCCTCGGTACCCACCGGCTGCTCGTCCCGGAGCCCGAGCACCGGCTGGAAGACCAGGTCCAGCTCGCCCCGGCCGGCCGCGCCCGGCAGCTCGCGCTCCAGGTCGAGCCGGCGCACCAGCTGCTCCTCCAGGTACGTGTCGTACCACTCGACCCGGTTGCGGCCGAGCTGACGGGCCCGGCGCCGGGCCAGGTCGGCGCGGCGGAGCAGGTCGCCCACCCCGTCGCCGCTCGACAGTTCGGCCAGCCCGATGCTGACCCGCAGCGAGGCGACCGCGCCGGGCAGCCGGTACGGCTCGGTCAGCGTGGTCACCAGCCGCATCGCCAGCCCGTACGCGAGCATCGGCCCGTCGACCGTCACCACCGCGAACTCGTCACCGCCCAACCGGCCGGCGACGTCGTCCGCCCCGGCCGCGGCGCGCAGCCGCCGACCCGCCTCGATCAGCACCGCGTCGCCGGCCGCCCGGCCGTGCCGCTCGTTGACGTGGGCGATGCCCGAGACGTCGACGACGAGCAGGGTGCCTCCGGTGCGGCCGGGCACGGCCCGCTGGGCGACGATGGCGCGCATCAGCTCGCGCCGGTTGGCCAGCCCGGTCAGCTGGTCGGTGACGGCGAGCCGGTGCGGAGCCGTTCCCGGCCGGCGGCGCTGGCCGACGTCGCGCACCTGGAGCACCAGCGCGGCCAGCTCGGGCACGGCCCGCTGGTCGCTGACGGTCGACTCGGTGTCGCGCCACACGCCGTGCCCGTCCCGCAGCCGCGCCGTGACCAGCGGCGTACGTCCGGCGGCGGGCGCCCGCCCGGCGAGGACCTCGGTAAGGACCCGCGTGACCGCGGCGGCGTCGTCGGGGTGGATCAGTTCGACCAGCCCGTGGCCGAGCACGTCGGCGTCGGAGAGGTTGAAGATCCGCGAGGCGGCCGGCGACTGCCAGCGCACCCGCAGGTCCTCGCCGATCAGCAGGGTGAGGTCGTCCACCCCGGCGACCAGCGACCGGGAGCGTGCCTCGCGCGCCGCCAGGGCGCGGGCGTACCGGCGCACGTCAAGCACGGCAAGGGCCTCGCGGACCACCACGAGCAGCAGCACCGCCAGGGCCAGCACCACCGCCGGCAGGTTCGGCCCGCCGCCGGTGACCAGGTGGTACCCGGCGGCCAGCAGCACGACCAGCACCGGCACCGTCAGCAGCGGGTACGTCGACAGGTGCGTCTCCCCCGCCCAGCCGACGACCGGGTCGGCGGCGGGGCGGGCCCGGCGCGCCCCGGCGGCGACCAGCACCGGGCCGAGCACCAGCGGCACGGCGACCGCCGGCAGGACCCGCGCCGGCGCGCCGTAGGCGAGCAGCGCCACGAACGCGGTGAGGCCGAGCACGGCGGTACCGGAGCCGGCGCCGCAGAGCAGGGTGGCGCGGCGGTGCCCCACGGCCCGCAGCGCGGTGAGGGCAAGCACGGGCAGGCCGGCGGCGGCGAGCAGCACGGCGGCGCACGCGGCGGCCGGCGGGCTCTCCCCCGGCAGCACGGTCCAGCCGCAGGCGGCGAGGCTGACCCCGAGGCTCAGCCCGTCGAAGGTACGGCTCAGCCGGGCGGTCGGGGTGGTCGCGGCGCCGGGCAGCAGGAGCATCCCGAACAGGTACGCGACCAGCGCCGTGAGCAGGCCGCCCAGCGCCGCCACGGTACGGGTGGCCGTCGGGAGCAGCGGCAGCGCCGTCACGGTCAGCCCGGTGGCCAGCGCGCCGACGCCGAGGAACCCGGCGCCCCGGCAGGGCCCGAAACTGTGGCTGTCGAGCCGGATCGCCAGCGCGACCCGGACCAGTTGGGCCCCGGCGAGCCCGGCCACCACCCCGGCGGAGGCCGCCACGGCCAGGTACGGCGGGATGGCGCCGGCGATGCCCGCGGCGAGCGCCGCCAGCGCGAGCGGGGTGCCGAGGTGCTGGGCCACGCGCAGGGCGGTCAGGTCGGTCGGGTGAGGCAGATGGCGCGCCAGGGACACGACGGGTATCGCCTTCGTGAGGGAGCAGGGGTGGTGCCGTCCCGGCCCCGCGAGAGGGTCGGATGGCACCTAGAAAGAGGGAACGACGAGGGAAGCCTCGGGTTACGGCCAAAGATAGGTAATGCCCGGATTCGGCCCCGGGCGGTGGCCGGCGTCGGGGCGCGCCGCCGGAGGTGGGAGTATCAGAGGGTGAGACGTACCGACACCGTCCGCTTCCGGTACCCCCAGGCGATCTGGGCGGCCGGGGTCATCGCCGTCATCGGCAGCCTGCCGGTGGCCGGAGCCAGCTGGTTCCTCGCGCCTGTGCTGCTCGTACCGCTGGCCGTGACGATCTGGGCCTGGCGGGCCGGCACCGACGCCGACCCCGAGGAGCTGCGACTGCGGGCGCTGCTCGGGCAGCGTCGCGTGCCGTGGCGGCAGGTCGTCGAGCTGGCCACGGACGCGCGCGGCCGGGCCGTCGCGCTGCTGGCCGACGGCCGGACCACCACCCTGCCGGCGGTACGCGGGACCGACCTGCCCCGGCTGATCGCGGTCACGGGCCAGTCGCTGCCCGGACGGGCCACCGAGCCCGCCGAGTAACCGGTGCCGGCGGGTGCCCCCGCCGGTGCGCCGGTCAGTAGCCGTCGACCACCTCGTTGATCAACGGGTCGCCGGCGGCGAAGCGCCGCAGCTGCGCGCCCGCCAGCCGGTAGGCGCGCGGCAGCAGACCGCGAACCGAGCCGCCGACGTGCGGGGTGAGCAGCACGTTCGGCAGCTCCCAGAGCGGATGGTCAGCGGGGAGCGGCTCCGGGTCGGTGACGTCCAGGGCCGCGCCGAGCCGCCCCGAGCGCACCTCGTCCAGCAGCGCGTCCGTCCGCACCACCGGCCCGCGGGCGGCGTTGACCAGCAGCGCGCCGTCGGGCATCGCGGCGAGGAAGCGGGCGTCGACCAGCCCCCGGGTACGGTCGGTCAGCGGTACGAGCAGCACCACGACGTCGGCGTGCGGCAGCAGTTCCGGCAGGTCGTCGACGGAGTACACCCCCTCCTCGGGGCGGGCGCCGCGGGCGACGAGGGTGAGGCGTACCTCGAAGGGGGCGAGCCGGGATCGCAGCGCGGCGCCGATCGAGCCGGCCCCGACGATGAGCACCCGCTTGCCGGCCAGCTCGTCGGTGGGGGCGAACTCGTCGTACGCCCACTCGCGCCGGGCCTGGGCGCGGGCGAAGCCGGGGAAGGACCGCAGGTACGACAGCATCGCGGTGACCACCCACTCCGCCGTCGAGGAGTCGTGCACGCCCCGCGCGTCGCAGAGGATCACGTCGTCGGGCACCCGGCCCACCCAGACCTCGGCGCCGGCCGAGAGGAGCTGGATGACCCGCAGGTCGGGCAGGGTCTTGGCGAGCTGCGCCGAGGTCTGCTGGGCCAGGAACGGCGGCACCCAGAAGCGCACGCCCGCCGGGTCGGACGGGAGTTCCGCCGGGTCCGCGGCGATCTCGACCGTCACCCCGGACGGGATCTCGCCGAGCAGTTCCCGCCCCCGCTCGTGGGGGATCCACACCTTCACGTACGCCGACCTTAGTCCGTCGGGTTCGCCCCGTCGCAGCGGTCCCGGACGGTCCCGGCCGGCGGGAAGACCGCGGCCGGCCCGGGGCGTCAGGGCAGCGGCAGCCGCACCGGGGCGGCGGGCTGGTAGATGTCGTACCCGGCCACGGTGGTCACGGTGGCCGGCACCCCGACGGCGGCCAGGTGCGCGGCCACCGCGCGGCTGAGCGCGGAGCCGGTCGGCAGGACGTACGCGGGCCGCGCGGACCGTCGCACCTCCGCCCGGTACGGCAGGTAGCGGTCCCAGCCGGGGCGCAGGTCGTCGCGGATGACGGCGCAGACCAGCCGCTCGCGGGTGAGGAAGGTGAGGTTGTTGCAGGTCCAGTACTCGCCGTAGAAGCGGTCGATCCCGCGCCGGTCGAGTTCGGCGACGAGTTCCCGCCGCTCCTGGCCGACCCGGGCGGCCGCCGGGGCGTGCCCGATCAGCGCCCCGGTGGCGATCACCATGGTCACCCCCAGGGCCACCAGCGGGGTCAGCGCCGCCAGCCGGGTCAGCGCCGCGCCCCGGCCGCCCCGGCGACGGGCCCGGCTCGCGGCGGACCAGAGCGGCCAGAGCACCGCCGGCGTCGAGATCAGCAGGCAGGAGAGGTACCGGGCGCTCTCCACCGGGGTGTTCCCGGCGGCGCTGCTGGTGGCGTACGAGAGCAGGCTCAACGCCGCGCCGACCACCAGGGCGAGCCGCCCGCCCTGCCGGACCCGTTCGGCGCGGATCCCGCCGCCGCCGTGGTCTCCGCCGGCGATGGGGCCGGCGGCCGCGCCGGCCACGTCGTCGCCCCCACCCGCGCCCCGGCCGCCGCCCGCGCGGCGCAGCGCGCGGACGGCGAGCACCCCGGCGGCGACGAGCAGGACCGGGTACGCCGCCCCCCACCACAGCTGCCACGGTTCGCAGCGCCCCGGCAGGCAGGCGCCGGTCCCCATCGGCAGCCCGAAGAGCACGCCGCCGTAGAGCCGGTCGGCCCAGGACGCGGCGGCCCCGCCGCTCAGGTTGGCGTAGATGGCGAGCGAGCGGTGCTCGGGCGCGGCGGTCAGGTTGTGCGCGACGATCGGTACGAGCCCGACCAGCAGACCGCCAGCGAACGCCAGCCCGGCCCGTCCGCGCAGCTCCCGCCAGCCGCAGGCGAGCAGCAGCACGCCCGCCGCGCCCACGTACGGCAGGACGAGCCAGTCGTCCCAGAGGGTGAGCCCGGCGACCAGGCCCCAGGCGGCGTACGCCAGCGCGCGCCGCCGCACCGCGCCGAGCCCGAGGTTGACGGCGAGCAGCACCAGCAGCACGCCGGCCGGGTTCATCTCCGGATAGCCGCCGCCCGCGATGAGCTGGTTCTTCAGGATCCGGTCGGAGCCGAGCGCCAGCAACCCGACGGTGACGGTCGCCAGCCACGGGCTGTAGAGGCGCCGGGTGAGCTGCCAGAGCAGGGCCAGGAAGGCCGCGTAGAGCAGCAGGGTGGGCAGGCGCAGCGCGAGCGTGGAGGCGCCGGCCAGGGCGAAGATCGGCGCGGCCAGGTACGACTCCAGCGCGCCCATGTAGTACTGGCCGTAGAAGAAGAGCGGCGCACCGCGACCCTGGACCAGGTGCAGCGCGACCAGGCCGCTGGTCGCCTCGTCGCTGTTGGCCGGCGGCACCTCGACGAGCAGCATCGCCAGCCGGTAGCCGACCCCGAGCAGCCCGAGCAGGAGGGCGATCCGGCCGGCGAGGCGGACGCCGGGGGCGGCGCGGGTTCCGGCCAGGTCGCCGGGCGCGTCGGCGGCGACGGGTGCCCCGGACCCGCGCATCGTCGAGGTCGGCATGGCCGGCAGTGTCGCATACGGGGATGAGAGCGGGCGAAATCCCACGACGGTACGGCGGGAAGTCCGAACCGGTCACCCGATCCGGCTACCCTGGGCCGGGTGAACGCTGGCCCCCCGTACTCCCGCCGTCTCCGTACCCGGGTCGCGGTCGCGCTCTGCGCGGCGGCCGTCCTCGTCACCAGCGGCTGCGCCTTCGGCGAGCCCGAACCCGACCCGGCGGGCGAGCCGCCGAGGTTCCCCACGCCGTCGGTCAGCGCCACCCACGGCGGCGTGGACCAGCAGGTCGCGGCGACGGTACTGGCCAAGGGGCTGAACGTGCCGTGGGGCATCGCCTTCCTGCCCGACGGCGGCGCGCTGGTCACCGAGCGGGACACCGCCAAGATCCTCAAGGTGGGTCCGGAATCGGGCGTGGACGGTCTGCAGGTGAGCACGGTGCAGACCGTCGAGGGGGTCGACGGCTCCGGCGAGGGCGGGCTGCTCGGCATCGCCGTCTCGCCGAACTACGCCACCGACAAGACGGTCTTCGTCTACTACTCCACCCGCCAGGACAACCGGGTGGCGAAGTTGACGCTGGGCGGCAAGCCGACGCCGATCCTCACCGGCATCCCGCTCTCCGGCATCCACAACGGCGGACGGCTCGCCTTCGGCCCGGACGGGTTCCTCTACGTCACCACCGGCGACGCGTCGGAGCGGGGCCTGGCCCAGGACGTCAAGAGCCTCGGCGGCAAGATCCTGCGGATCACCGCCGAGGGGAAGCCGGCGCCGGGCAACCCGTTCCCGAACTCGCCGGTCTGGTCGTACGGGCACCGCAACGTGCAGGGCATCGCGTGGGACGCGAACAAGCGGCTCTACGCCACCGAGTTCGGCCAGAACACCTGGGACGAGATCAACCAGATCGAGCCGGGCAAGAACTACGGCTGGCCCGTGGTCGAGGGGCCGGGGACGAACCCGGACTCCCGCTTCGTCGACCCGATCGTCAAGTGGACCACCGCCGAGGCGTCCTGCTCGGGGGTGGCCATTGTGGACCGGCTGATCGCCGCCGCGTGCCTGCGGGGCGAGCGGATCTGGCTGGTGGAGCTGACCCCGAACGGGGGCGTGCTCGGCGCGCCGCGGGCCCTGCTCACCAAGAAGTACGGCCGGCTGCGCACCGCCGTGACCGCCCCGGACGGCTCGCTCTGGGTCTCCACCTCGAACCGCGACGGGCGGGGCAACCCCGGTCCCGACGACGACCGGCTGCTCCGGCTCGTCTTCTCGGACGGCGGGGCCGGCAAGAGCTGACCGGAATCGCCTGACGTTCAGCCAGAGTTGGCCGGAGACCGCCCGGGGTTTGACAAGATCCGGTTGCGGGCAGGTGATGATTTGAGCATGGACGGCAACGAGGAAGAGCAGCAGCAGCCCGCCGAGGTCGCCCCGACCCCGGCGGTACGGCGCGTGCCACGCTCGCTGGCCGCGCTGGTACGCCGCACCGGGCGGGCCCTGGCCGGCCGCTCCCGCCGGGCGGACGGTACCGAACATCCGCGCCCGAGCCGGCGGCGCCGCCTCGCGGTCGCGCTCGCCGTCGTCGTGGTCGCGTTCGCCGGGGTGATCATCGGGACGCTGCTCGGCGGGCACGTCCGCACCGACGTCGGGCCGTTCCAGGCGGAGATGTCGATCGCGCCCTCGACCACCGGCGAGACCACCGTGCGCATCCCCCCGCTCGGCGCGCTGGAGATCGACAGCCACCGGGGCCCGGTCCGGCTCACCGTGCAGCTCGGCTCGCTCGACCAGCGCCGCACCGAGGCGCTCATCGACGACCCGGCGAGCATCAGCCGGGCCAGCCAGTCGGCCGTGCACGACGTCACCGACGGCGTGATCCGGCTCGGGCTGCGTACCGTCGGCGCGGCCCTGCTCGCCACCCTGCTCCTCGCCGCCCTGGCCTTCCGCGACGTACGCCGGGTCGCCTGGTCCGGGCTGCTCTCCCTGGTCGTGGTCGGCGCCGCCCTCGGCACGGCCGCGCTCACCATGCGCCCGCAGGCGATCGAGGAACCCCGGTACGAGGGGCTGCTGGTCAACGCGCCGGCGATCGTCGGCGACGCCCGGCGCATCGCCAACGACTACAGCAAGTACTCCGAGCAGCTGCAACGGCTGGTCGCCAACGTCAGCAAGCTCTACACCACCGTCTCGACGCTGCCGGTCTACCAGCCGGCCCCCGGCACAGCCCGGATCCTGCACGTCTCCGACATGCACCTGAACCCGACCGCCTGGTCGCTGATGCGTACCGTGGTCGAGCAGTTCAACATCGACGCGGTCATCGACACCGGCGACATCACCGACTGGGGCAGCGAGCCGGAGGCGTCCTTCGTGGGCTCGATCGGGCTGCTGGGGAAGCCGTACATCTTCATCCGCGGCAACCACGACTCGCCCGCCACGGCGGCGGCCGTGGGGCGGCAGCCGAACGCGATCGTCCTGGACAACTCGATCACCACGGTCGCCGGAATCACCATCGCCGGCATCGGCGACCCGCGCTTCACCCCGGACAAGTCGACCTCACCGGGCGGGGGAAACCTGACCCAACCGACCGCGGACCAGCTCATCGGCAGCAGCGAGAAGCTCGCCGGCACGGTCCGCGGCGCCAACCCGCCGGTCAACATCGCCCTGGTGCACGACCCCGCCTCGGCCGGGCCGCTCGCCGGTACCTGCCGGCTGGTGCTCGCCGGACACCTGCACCGCCGGGAGGTCTCCCGGCTGCCGCAGACGCCGGGGGCGATGCCGACCGAGCTGATGGTGCAGGGTTCCACCGGCGGCGCGGGGCTGCGCGGCCTCGAAGGCGAGAAGCCGACCCCGCTGACGATGTCAGTCCTCTACTTCGACCCGCAGAAGCAGCTCCAGGCGTACGACGACATCCAGGTCGGCGGTACCGGCCAGTCCCAGGTCAACCTGGAGCGGCACGTGATCAGCGATCCGGCGGTCGGGGACAAATCCGTCCCGGTCACCCCCACCCCCACCCGCTGACCAGCACCCCGATCAGGAGCACTCTGCGCACCAGGACCACCCCTGAGCCGTCCCACCGCTCAAGCTGAGGGGGTCGGGCCCGGAACGCCCGCGCCGGCTGGGTTGGGGGCCGTTATCGCGCGACGGCTGGGTTGGGGCCGGATTGCCCGCGACGGGATCAAGCCTGACCGCCCAGAGCGGGTAATCCGGCCCCAACCCACACCCGGACCCAGGCCACCGTCCCCACCCGACCCACGGCCCGGCCCTCACCCCAGCGGCGCTCAGCCCTCGACGCCGAGGCGGGCGAGGATCAGCTCCCGTACCGTTTTGGCGTCGGCCTGGCCGCGGGTGGCCTTCATGACCGCGCCGACCAGCGCGCCCGCCGCCGCGACCTTGCCGTCCCGGATCTTGTCGGCGATGGCGGGATTGGCGGCGATGGCCTCGTCGACCGCGGCGGTCAGCGCGCCGGTGTCGGAGACGACCTCCAGACCGCGGGCGGCCATGATCTCGGTCGGCGAGCCCTCGCCGGCCACCACGCCCTCCAGCACGGTACGGGCCAGCTTGTCGTTGAGCTTGCCCGCGTCGACCAGGCCCTGCAGCTCGGCGACCTGGGCCGGGGTGGCGCCGACGTCGGCCAGTTCGACGCCGGTCTCGTTGGCCCGCCGGGAGAGCTCCCCCAGCCACCACTTGCGGGCGGCGGCCGGGTTGGTACCGGCCGCGATGGTCTGCTCGATCAGCTCGACCGCGCCGGCGTTGACGATGGACTGCATGTCGAGGTCGGTCAGGCCCCACTGCTCCTGCAACCGCCGCCGGCGCACCCTGGGCAGCTCGGGCAGGGCCGCCTTCAGCTCGGCCACCCAGGCCGGGTCCGGGGCGAGCGGCACCAGGTCGGGCTCGGGGAAGTACCGGTAGTCGGTGGCGGTCTCCTTGGAGCGCCCGGAGGTGGTGTCGCCGGTGTCCTCGTGGAAGTGCCGGGTCTCCTGGACGATCCGGCCACCCGCGTCGAGCACGCCGGCCTGCCGCAGCATCTCCGAGCGGACCGCCCGCTCGACCGAGCGCAGCGAATTGACGTTCTTGGTCTCGGTACGGGTGCCCCACTCGGTCGCGCCGACCGGCATCAGGGAGGTGTTGACGTCACAGCGCAGCGACCCCTCCTCCATCCGTACGTCCGAGACGTCGAGGGAGCGGATGACGTCGCGCAGCTCGGTGACGTACGCCCGGGCCACCATCGGGGCGCGCGCGCCGGTACCGGGGATCGGCTTGGTGACGATCTCGACCAGCGGGATGCCGGCCCGGTTGTAGTCGACCAGCGACTCGGTCGCGCCGTGGATCCGGCCGGTGGCGCCGCCGACGTGCAGCGTCTTGCCGGTGTCCTCCTCCAGGTGCACCCGCTCGATGCCGATGCGCACGGTCTCGCCGTCGACCTCGACGTCCAGCCAGCCGTCGACGCAGAGCGGCTCGTCGTACTGGCTGATCTGGAAGTTCTTCGGCATGTCCGGGTAGAAGTAGTTCTTCCGGGCGAACCGGCACCACTGCGCGATCGAGCAGTTGAGCGCGAGGCCGATCCGGATCGTCGCCTCGATCGCCGCCCGGTTGGCGACCGGCAGCGAACCGGGCAGACCCAGGCAGACCGGGCAGACCCGAGTGTTCGGCTCGCCGCCGAAGTCGGTCGGGCAGCCGCAGAACATCTTGGTCCTCGTGCCCAGCTCGACGTGGGTCTCCAGGCCGATCACCGGCTCGTAACGCTCGACGACCTCGTCGTACGCGGGCAGGGCGGTCGTGCTCATCTGCGCTCCAGCTCTCGGGCGGCATCCGGACCAAACAAGCCTAATGGCTGGCCCGCCGGGGGCTCGCCCGGGTTTCGACCGCCCCCGCGCGCCCCGTCTCGTCGATCTAGGGCAAATCGTCGTGATTGGAGATCAACTCACCGGTCTCAGCCCT
>NZ_JBFAPK010000005.1:192481-231105 GCF_040676675.1 Micromonospora sp. NPDC049559
AAGACGTCCGTGCCGTACCGGTCGCAGCGGCGGGAGACGAACCGGTAGCCGTCGCGCAGCAGCGCGAGGGTGCTGTCCGGGCTCCTGTCGCGCGCGACGAGGGTCGGGGTCAGTACGGGTGCGCGCCGCCGAGCAGGCCGTAGCCGAGCCGGAGGACGTCGAATCCGGGGCCGGAGAGGTCGGCGGGACGGTACTGCTCGACCGGCAGCAGCCGGGGCCCGGCCGTCGGCCCGCCGTCGCGGCGCGGCACCGGCGGCTGCAACCGCAGCTGTGCGAGCAGGCCGGACGTGAAGGTGTCCTCGTACTTCGCCTCGGCGAAGATCTCCAGCGGGCCGGTACCGTCCAGGTCGAGCAGGGCCACCGCCGAGCCGAGGTAGTCCTCCGGCTCCGCCGGTTCCGGACCGCTCGGGTCCGGACGCCGGACACCGGTCCGGGGGACGTCCTGGGTGTAGCGGAGGGACCCGGCGCCGGTCGGGCCCTGGGGCGTACCGGGGATCAGCGTCACCGACCCGGCCCCGGACACCTCCCCCACGTTGTCGGTGATCGCGCCGACCAGCAGGTCCGGGATCCCGTCGCCGGTCGCGTCCCCGGTCGCGATCGAGAAGCCGAAGTGGCTCCCGTCGGCGTCGCCGTCCGGCTCGCCGGGCACCCCCGGCGTGCCCTGGTCGATCCGCCGGCTCCCGGCCAGGGAGATCCCGGCGGCGGAGCCGGGGAGGTACATCACCTCGCCGTCGTCGTACCGGGGCAGCCCGAGTACCAGGTCCTCCCGCCCGTCCGCGTTGAGATCGGCGAGGGTCATCACGTCGACGGGCAGGCTGAGGAAGGTGTCCAGCTGCCCCTCCAGCTTGCTGGCCCGGGTGGGGTCCGGTCCACCGGCCGACCCAGGCACGAGCGTCACCACGCCGTGCGCGTCGGACTCGGTCTCGCCCCGCCGCGTCCCGCCGATCACGAGATCGTCGTGGCCGTCCCCGGTGAGGTCACCGATCGCCAGTTGGCCGCCGAAGGTCTCCTCGACCAGGCCCGGCCAGCGCGGCAGCACCTGGCGGACGACCTGCGCGCCGTCGACGGTGAGGCCGTCCGCGCCGCCGCGGAGCACTGTCACGGCGCCCCGGAACGGCCCGTCGCGCTCGGGGGCGCCGTCGCCGACGGCGAGTTCGTCCCGGCCGTCGCCGTCGAGGTCGCCGGCCACGAGGGTCGCCGCGCCCGCCACCGGCAGGCAGTCGGCGTGGGCCCGGTCGAGCCCGCCCGGGCCGCCGGAGTAGACGCAGACCGTACGCTCGGAGCCGCTCCCGACCGTCCGGGACCCGGCCACGGCGAGGTCGGCGAAGCCGTCCCCGTCGAAGTCGCCGGCCGTGAAGGTGCTGTTGAAGGTGTAGGTGGGATCGGTCAGCGAGGACGGGGAAACGACCTCGCGGCGCGGCACGCCGGAATACCCCACGATCAGCCCCGCCTTGAGCCCGCTGAACGCGGCGAAGACGACCAGTTCGTCCCGGCCGTCGCCGTCGAAGTCGAAGCGGGGCGCGGGCCGGGCCGCGCCGGCCGCGGCGGGCGCGGGGCCGGTGGGCGCGCCTGCGGTGGACCGGAGCGGTGTCGCCGTCGACCCGCCGGCGGCCGGGGCGGCACCCGCCGGAGCGGCGGCGGCCGGGGCGGCACCCGCCGCCACGCCGGGGGCCGGGGCGACACCCGCCGGAGCAGCGGCGGCCGGGGCGGATCCGGCCGGACCGGCCAGGATGGACAGCATTCCCACGGCAGCCAGAGTCTTCCCCCGTGCCAGCCTCACGTGTCGCCCTTTCCGACGTCGGGTCAGGAGGGCCTGAGGCTATCCGGTCCGGTGATCGTCACGCGCCACCCTTCCGGCCGGGCCGGACCGCCGGTCGGGCGACCGGACCGGGGGCGACGATCGAACGACCGGACCGGGCCAGGGGGCGGCGCCGCCGGTCGGAGCGGCCGGGCCGAGACACCGGGCCGGGCCGAGACACCGGGCCGGGCCGGGGAGGCGGCGTGCCCGAGGCGGGGCCGGGAAAACGGCGCCCCCGGTCCCCGGGCGGTCGCGCGGACCGCCCCGGACCGGGGGCGACGAGGAGCGGAGACTACAGGGCCGGCGGGGTGAGCACGCCGACCGCCGACTCCAGCGCGGCGGCGACCCGGTACATCCGGTCGTCGGCCATGGTCGGGGCCATGATCTGGAGCCCGACCGGCAGCCCCTCGGAGAGACCGCACGGCACCGAGATGCCCGGCCCGCCGTAGAGGTTGGTCGGGATCGTGAAGAGGTCCGCCAGGTACATCTGGTACGGGTCGCCCGTGCGCGAGCCGAACGGGAAGGCGACGAACGGGGTCGTCGGCGAGACCAGGACGTCCACCTGCTCGAACGCGGCCGTGAAGTCGCGGGTGATGAGCGTACGGACCTTCTGCGCCTGCCCGTAGTACGCGTCGTAGTAGCCGGACGAGAGCGCGTACGTGCCGAGCATGATCCGCCGCTTGACCTCGGGGCCGAAGCCGGTGTCCCGGGTCAGCGACATGACCTCCTCCAGCGAGCGGGACCCGTCGTCGCCGGCCCGCAGCCCGAACCGCACCCCGTCGAAGCGGGCCAGGTTCGAGGAGCACTCGCTCGGCGCGATCAGGTAGTAGGCCGGCAGGGCGTACTGGAAGTGCGGGCAGGAGACCTCGACGATCTCGGCGCCCAGCTTGGTCAGCGTGTCGAGCGCGTCCCGGAACGCGGCCAGCACCCCCGGCTCGGCGCCCTCGCCGGAGAACTCGCTCACCACGCCGAGCCGCACCCCGGTCAGGTCGCCGCTGGCGCCCGCCCGGGCCGCGGCGACGACGTCCGGTACGGGCTGCGGGATCGAGGTCGAGTCGCGCGGGTCGTGCCCGCCGATCGCCGCGTGCAGCAGGGCGGCGTCCTCGACGGTACGGGCGCAGGGGCCGGGGGTGTCCAGCGACGAGGAGAACGCCACCAGGCCGTAGCGGGAGGTACCGCCGTAGGTCGGCTTCGCGCCGACCGTGCCGGTCACCGCGCCCGGCTGCCGGATCGAGCCACCGGTGTCCGAACCGATCGCCAGCGGCGCCTCGTACGCGGCGATCGCCGCCGCGCTGCCGCCACCCGAACCGCCCGGAATCCGGGTCAGGTCCCAGGGGTTGTACGTCGGCCCGTACGCCGAGTACTCGGTGGAGGAACCCATCGCGAACTCGTCCATGTTGGTCTTGCCGAGCAGCACCGTACCGGCCGCCCGCAGCCGCTCGACGATCGTCGAGTCGTACGGCGGGCGCCAGCCCTCCAGGATGCGCGAGCCGACGGTGGTCGGCACCCCCTTGGTGGTCAGCACGTCCTTGACCGCGACCGGCACCCCGGCCAACGGCCCCAACTCCTCACCGGCGGCCCGGCGCTCGTCGACCGCGCGCGCCGCCGCCAGCGCCCCCTCGGTGTCGACGTGCAGGAACGCGTGCACCCGGTCGTCCACCGCCGCGATCCGGTCCAGGTGGGCCTGGGCCACCTCGACGGCCGACGCCTCACCGCTGGCGATGAGCGCGGCCACCTGGACCGCCGTCATCCTGGTCACGTCCGTCATGGCGCTCAGAGCTCCTCGTCCAGGATCCGCGGTACGCGGAAGCGGTCCTCCGCGACGTCCGGCGCGCCGGAGAGCGCCTCCTCGCGGGTCAGGCACGGCACCTCGACGTCGTCGCGCAGCACGTTGGTCAGCGGTACGGAGTGCGAGGTCGGGGGGATGTCGGCGGCGGCGACCTCGCCGACCCGCGCCACCGACTGGAGGATGACGTCGAGCTGGCCGGCGAACATGTCCAGCTCATCCTCGGTGACGGCGAGCCGCGACAGGCGCGCCAAGTGCGCGACCTCTTCGCGGGAGATGGCGGCCATCCGTGCCCCCTTCGTGCCTAGCGTGCGGTTCCGGCCGGGCGTGCCGCCCGTACCGGGACGACCCAGCGTGACAGCCGGGCCGTGACCAGAGCGAGTCTATTTGTGAGCCGGCGGCGCCCGGTGCCCGCCTCCCCCGGTACCCCGCGCTAGCCGCCGGGCTTGAGCGGGCGGTACCGGGCCAGCCAGGTCACCAGGTCCTCGGCCGGCATCGGCCGGGCGTAGAACCAGCCCTGCGCGACGTGGCAGCCCGCGGCGTGCAGCAGCCGCCAGGTCCGCTCGTCCTCCACGCCCTCGGCCACCACCCGCAGGCCGAGCGCGCCGGCCAGCTCGATCACCGACCGCACGATCGCGGCGTCGTCGGCGTCGGTCGCCATGCCGAGTACGAAGGAGCGGTCGACCTTCACCTCGGCCAGCGGCAGCCGGCGCAGGTGTTGCATCGACGAGTAGCCGGTGCCGAAGTCGTCCAGCGCGATGGCGACGCCGATCCGGTCGAGCCGGGAGATGGTGGCGAGCGCGCGGCGTGGGTCGGCCATCAGCGCGCCCTCGGTGATCTCCAGTTGGAGCTGCGCCGGGCTGATCCCGTACCGGGCGAGCCGGTCGGCGATCTGGTCGGCGATCTCGCCGGTCTGCAGGTCGCGGACGCTGACGTTGACCGCGGCGCGGAGCGTGATCCCGGCTGCGGACCACTTCGCGAGCTGCTCGAAGACGTCGTCGACGACGCGACGGGTGAGCAGGCGCATCACGGCGCTCTGCTCGGCGACCCGGATCAGCTCCTCCGGGTTCACCATCCCCCGGCGGGGGTGGCGCCAGCGCAACAGCGCCTCGACGCCGACGACCTCGCCGGTGTCGATGGCGATCTGGGGCTGGTAGTACATCATGATCTCGCCGGCGTCCTGGCCGGGCGCGAGCCCGGCGGCGGCACCCGACGCCCCGGTGCCCACGGCGGGTTCGCCGCCCGGATCGGGGGGTCCGCCGGCCGGCCCCTTCCACCGGGAGATCCGCACGGCCCGTCCGCCGCCCGACCCGGTCCGGTCGGTCCGGTCGGTCCGGTCGGTCCGGTCGGTTCCGGCGCGCAGCGCGCCGGCCGGGACCGTCTCGGCCCGGGCGCCGTCGCCGCCGCGCAGCGGCGTGGCCAGGATGTTCGCCACCGCGGGCGGCAGCGCCGCGAGCGTGGCGGGATCGGGACCGGGCAGGCCGGCGAGGTCGGCCGGGCCGCCGGAGCGTCCGCCCGACCCCGGGACGCCGCCGCCGGCCTGGGCGGCGCCCGCCGACCGGGCCTCGCCGCCGCCGGCGTCGCCGGAGGCCGACGCACCGGCCGCCGCGAGACCAGCCGCCGGGAGACCGGCCGCCGACGCACCGCCCGCCGGAAGACCGCCCGCCGGGAGACCGGCCGCCGCGGAGCTGCCGGCCTCCAGCACCCGGCGCAGGTCGGCCAGGAGGCCCAGCCGCTCCGGCGAGTTGTGGTCCGACTCGGGCGCGTACACGGCGATGGTGTCGCCCCGGTGCTTGGCGTCGTACATCGCCACGTCGGCGTGGCGCATCAGGGTGGCGAAGTCTTCGCCGTGCTCGGGATGGACCGCGACCCCGATCGAACCGCCGACGTCGAGCGGAAGCCCGTCCAGCGCGACCGGCTCGGTCAGCGCCGCCACCACCTGCTCGGCGAGCGCGCGGGCGTCCGACACACCGCCGAGGCGGGTGGCGAGGATGGCGAACTCGTCGCCGCCGAGCCGGGCCACCATGTCCTGCGGCCGGGCCAGCCGGCTCAGCCGGCGCCCGACCTCGATGAGCAGCCGGTCCCCCACGGCGTGCCCGAGGGCGTCGTTGACGTGTTTGAAGCGGTCCAGGTCGAGCAGGAGCAGGGCCAGGTGCGGCTCGGGTACGCCGCGCGCGGCCCTCGGGGCGTGCAGCGCCAACTGCTCCTCGACCGCGGTGAGCAGCGCCTTGCGGTTCGGCAGGCCGGTGAGCGGGTCGCGGTGGGCCAGCTGCTCCTGCTCGGCGGAGAGCCGCGACATCCGGTGGACCGCGAAGAGCGGTACCAGCACCAGCGGGATCAGCGTGGCGCTCACCCGGGCGGCGGCCACCAGCACCGGGCTGAGCAGCAGCAACGAGCCCGCGGAGAGCAGCTCGAAGGCGAACCCGTGCCGGACCGCCGGCCACCACCTCCCGCCGAAGCGCAGCCGTACCGCGAGGCTCACCAACCCGTACGTCACCAGGAACCAGGCGCCCGCCGCCCCGGCCGTGGCCAGCACGTCGGTCCAGCGCAGCGGGGCCTCGCCCCGGAAGGCGCCCTCGGCGGCCAGCCGGGTCACCTCGTACGCCGCGGTCAGCGCCAGCGCGTACTGGGCCAGGTTGAACGCCGCCCGCCAGGGCGCGTGGCGCATCCGCCAGCTCGACACGATGACCGCGGCGGCCTGTACCGCCACGGCCGGACCGACGCCCCAGGCCAGCAGGATCGCGAAGGTGAAGCAGACGGACGGGAAGACGGCCGGGCTCTGCCGGCGCACCGGCGGGGCGAACGGGCGGGAGTCGCCGATGACGGCGAGGGCCGCCATGGTCCAGAAGGCCGCCGGCAGCTGCGCGATCTGGTCCGGCAGGGCGAGCAGCGGTCGGGCGCAGAGGAGGGCCGCGAGGACGACGATGGTCCAGACGAAGCCGAAGAACGGCACCGCCCGCCCAGGGGGAACGGAGTTCCGCAGCGCGGCGGTCTCCATCCGACCTCCAGACCTCAGTCGCCCGGGGCGCGGGCCGGTCGCCGCGCCGTCCCCCCATCAAACGCCCTCACCCTAGGATTGTGAGGGGTGACAGCCACGAATCGGATGTAGTCGTGACTAACTTGGAATACGACGCATCTCGGTGCCGCGCCCTTCCGACACGGAGTGTCAGCTGTCGCCGGATTCCTCGTTACTTTGCGCCACCTGGCGGGCCGCCTCCGGCCCCTCGGCCAGCAGCACCCGGAAGCCGTCCTCGTCGAGCACCGGCACCTTGAGCGAGGCGGCCTTGTCGGCCTTCGAGCCGGGGTTGTCGCCCACCACGACGAAGCCGGTCTTCTTCGAAACCGAGCCGCTCACCTTGCCCCCGAGGGTCTGCACCGCCTCGGCGGCCTGGTCGCGCGAGTAGCCGGCCAGCGTGCCGGTGACCACCACGGTCACCCCCTCCAGCGGGCGCGGGCCCTGCTCGACCCGCTCCTCCGCCATGCGTACGCCGGCCTCCGTCCACTTGCGGACCACCTCGCGGTGCCAGTCGACGCCGAACCACTCCCGCAGGCTGGCCGCGATGGTCGGGCCGACCCCCTCGACGGAGGCGAGCTCCTCCTCGCTGGCCGCCTCGATCGCCGGGATCGAGCCGAAGTGGCGGGCCAGCGCCTGGGCCGCGGTCGGGCCGACGTGCCGGATCGACAGCGCCACCAGCACCCGCCAGAGTGGCCGCTGCCGCGCCTCGACCAGGTTGTCGAGCAGCTTCACCGCGTTGCTGCCGAGCGTGCCGTCCTTGTTCACGAAGAAGGGCGCCCGGGCGAGCCGCTCCGCGTCGAGGGAGAACAGGTCGCCCTCGTCGGTGATGACCTGCGAGTCCAGCAGGGCGCGGGCCGACTTCTCGCCGAGCACCTCGATGTCGAGCGCGCCCCGTCCGGCCAGGTGGAAGACCCGCTCGCGCAGTTGCGCCGGGCAGGTACGCGAGTTGGGGCAACGGATGTCGACGTCGCCCTCCTTGGCGGGCGCCAGCGGGGTGCCGCAGGCCGGGCAGTTCGTCGGCATCACGAACTCCCGCGCGTCGACCGGGCGCAGGTCGATCACCGGCCCGAGCACCTCGGGGATCACGTCGCCGGCCTTGCGCAGCACCACCGTGTCGCCGATGCGTACGCCCTTGCGGGCCACCTCGCGGGCGTTGTGCAGGGTGGCCAGCGCGACCGTGGAGCCGGCGACGCGCACCGGTTCGAGCACCGCGAACGGGGTGACCCGGCCGGTACGCCCGACGTTGACGTCGATGTCGAGCAGCTTGGTGGTCACCTCCTCGGGCGGGTACTTGAAGGCGATGGCCCAGCGGGGCGCGCGGCTCGTCGAGCCCAGCCGGCCCTGGATCGAGACCGGGTCGACCTTCACCACCACGCCGTCGATCTCGTGCTCCACGTCGTGCCGGTGCGCCGCGTAGTAGTCGATGTACTCCCGTACCCCGGCGAGATCCGGCACCACCCGCCAGCGGTCGCTGGTGGGCAGCCCCCAGGCGCGCAGCGCGGCGTACGCCTCGGACTGCGCCTCCGGCTGGAACCCCTGCCGGGCCCCGATGCCGTGCACCACCAGGCGCAGGGGCCGGGAGGCGGTGATCCGGGGATCCTTCTGCCGCAGGCTCCCAGCGGCGGCGTTGCGCGGGTTGGCGAACGGCGCCTTGCCCTGCTCCACCAGGCTGGCGTTGAGGTCGGCGAACGCCTCCACCGGGAAGTAAATCTCCCCACGGACCTCCAGCAGCTCCGGCACCTCGGCCAGGCCGTCGGCGAGCCGCTCCGGGATGTCCCGGATGGTCCGGACGTTGGGTGTGACGTCCTCGCCGGTACGCCCGTCGCCCCGGGTCGCGGCCCGGACGAGCCGGCCCCGCTCGTAGGTCAGATTGATCGCCAGCCCGTCGACCTTGAGTTCGCAGAGGTAGGGCACCGGGCCGCCGGCGTCCCGCTCGACCCGCTCGGCCCAGGCGTTCAGCTCCGCCGGGTCGAAGGCGTTGTCGAGCGACATCATCCGCTCGGCATGGGTGACCGGGGTGAACTGGGTCGAGAAGGTGCCGCCGACCCGCTGCGTGGGCGAGTCAGGGGTACGCAGCGCCGGGAACCGCTCCTCCAGCCCCTCCAGCTCGCGCAGCAGCACGTCGAACTCGGCGTCGGAGATCGTCGGCGAGTCGAGCACGTAGTAGCGGTACTGGTGATCGGTGATCTCGGCGCTCAGCACCGCGTGCCGCTCCCGCGCCTCCGCGGGCGGTTCCGCGCCGGCGCTCGCCTCCTGTGCGGCGCTGACCTTCGCGGGAATGACTTCTTCGGACACCCTCTGACCTCCGTGATCACGCTATCCCCGAACGGTAGCCGCAGGGACCGACATCCCCCGCCCCCGCCCGTCGATCTAGGGCAAATCGACGTGATTGGAGATCAAAGAACGAGGATTTGCCCTAGATCGACGGGGTCAGTCCCAGGCGGTGCCGAGCGTGGCGAGCTGGTCGGCGTACTCGATCCGGTCCAGCCACTCCGGCGGCCAGGCGGCCAGCCCGTACGCGGCGCCGACGAAGGCACCCGCCAGGCAGGCGATCGAGTCCGAGTCGCCGCCGGTGGTGGCGCCCCGGGCCAGCGCGGCCACCGGCTCGTCGGCGTGCCGCACCGCGCAGTACAGCGCGGTCGCCAGCGCCTCCTCGGCGATCCACCCCTCGCCCGTGGCCCGGCACGGATCGCCGCCGTCGTCCGGCGCCGCGAGCGCGGCGTCGAGCCGGTCGAGCACGGCGAGGCACTCGTCCCAGCCCCGGGAGACGAAGCTCACCGGATCACCGTCGCCGGAACGCCGCCACAGCGCGCCGAGCCAGTCGCCCCGGTAGACGGCGCGCTGCTCGCGGGCCCGCGCCCGCAGCAGCGCCGGCACGTCGGCCAGCGCCGCGCCGTCCCGGAGCAGCCGCACCGCGTACGCGGTCAGCTCGCTGGCGGCCAACCCGGTCGGATGGCCGTGGGTGAGCCCCGCCTGGAGCTGGGCGACCCCGGCCAGGGTGTCCAGGTCGTAGCCGGGTACCAGGCCGACCGGGACGACCCGCATGTTCGCCCCGCACCCCTTCGACTCGGCCATGGTCGCGTCCTGCCAGGGCAGGCCCCGCGCCAGCCCGCCGCAGGCGCGCAGGCAGGTCGCGCCGGGTGCCCGGTTGTTGTCGGGGCTGGCCGCCCACCCGACGAAGCGGGCCCGCAGCAGCGGCTCCAGCGCCTCGGGGGTGGCCGCCGGCGCGTCGTGCAGCGCCCAGCCGACCGCCAGCGTCATCTGCGTGTCGTCGGTGACCATCGCCGGAGCGCCGGTCAGCTCGCGCGGGCCGGCGGGGCCGTACCGTCGGACGATCTCGTCGACGGGAAGGAACTCGGTCGGCCGGCCCAGCGCGTCCCCGTACGCGAGTCCGAAGAGCGATCCGGAGGCGGTCATCGCGGCGGCCGTGGCGGCGGTCGGCGGTCCGGTCACGCCGGGCGAGGTCTGCACTCGATCCGTCATGCCGGTCATCATGCCCGGCCGCCGCGCCGGGCCGTCACTCCTCGTACAGCCGGCGGGCGGCGTCCCGACAGGCCGCCAGGACCTGCCGGGCGTGCTCGGGGCTCGCCCCGGCCAGCCCGCAGGCGGGGGTCACCACGACCTGCCGCGCCAGGCGGGTACGCGGAAAGCCGAGCCGGTCCCAGAGCTGCCGTACCTTGTCGGCGACCTGCGCCGAGGTCGGCGCGCGGCCGGCGGGCGGCGGCAGCGCGGGCGCGGCGCCCGCGAGGAGTCCGAGCCCCGCGTCGATCGCCTCGCCGAGCGGGTCGAGCTTCTCGACCAGGTCGAGGTCGAGGGCGACGGCGGCGGCGCCGGCCGAGCGGATCAGCTCCAGCGGTACGTCGGGGGCGCAGCAGTGCACCACGACCGGCGCCCCGACGGCCGAGACCACCGCGCCGAGCAGGTCGATGGCGGTGGCCGCCTCGACCGGCCGGTACGCGCTGAGCCCGCTCTCGGTCGGCACCCGGCCGGCCAGCACGGCCGGCAGCGACGGCTCGTCGAGCTGGAGCAGCACGGTGGCCCGGGGCAGCCGGCGCCGCACGTCGGCGACGTGCCCGCGCAGCCCCTCGGCCAGCGACTCGGTGAGGTCGCGCACCGCGCCCGGGTCGCGCAGCATCCGGCCGCCGATGCCCCGGTCGAGGCTGGCGGCCAGGGTGAACGGGCCGGCCGCCTGGACCTTGATGTCGCCGGCGTACTCCTCGGCCTGCTCGGTCAGCTGGTCGAGGTCGCGTTCCAGCAGGTCCCGGGCGCGCCGCAGGTCCCGCCCGGGGCGGTTGGCCACCCGCCACCGGGCCGCGTACAGCTCCACCGGCAGCTCGACCAGCAGCCCCGCGGTACGCCCGACGAGGTCGGCACCGGGGCCCCGGGCGGGCAGCTCGGGCAGGTGCGGCAGCGCCGGCAGTTCGCCGAGCACGATCCGCTGGGTCTCCGCGATGTCCGTACCGGGCAGCGAGCCGATCCCGGTCGCCGCGCCCGCCGGCCAGGGCCAGCCTCGCTCCTCAGTCACGTCCGTCCGCTCCTCGCTGTGTTCGGCCTCGTCCGTCGGCCGGTTGCCGCGCCCGTCAGCCGGTGATGGTGGCCGAGCCGAGCACCACGTCGCCGGCCGGGTCCGGCCGGTACGCCACGATCGCCTGCCCCGGGGCCACCCCGCGCACCGGCCGGTGCAGCTCGGCACGGAGTTCCCCGCCGTCGAGGCGTACCGTCGCCGGCACCACCTCGCCGTGCGCCCGCAGCTGCACCTGGCACTCCAGCGGTGCCTCCGGCGCGGGCCCACCGGTCCAAACCGGCCGCACGGCGGTCACCTCGGCCGCCTCCAGCGCCTCGGCCGGGCCGACCGTGACGGTGTTGGTCTTGGGCGTGATCGACAGGACGTACCGCGGCCGCCCGTCCGGGGCCGGGGTCTCCAGGCGCAGGCCGCGCCGCTGGCCCACGGTGTACCCGTACGCGCCGGAGTGCGCCCCGATCACGGCACCGGTGGTGGCGTCCACCACGTCGCCGGGGGCCTCGCCCAGCCGCTCGGCGAGGAACCGCCGGGTGTCGCCGTCGGCGATGAAGCAGATGTCGTGCGAGTCGGGCTTGTCGGCCACGCCGAGGCCGCGCCGGGCGGCCTCGGCCCGCACCTCGGCCTTGGTCGAGTTCCCGAGCGGGAAGATCGAGCGGTCCAGCTGCTCGCGGGTCAGCACCGCCAGCACGTACGACTGGTCCTTCGGCAGGTCGACGCTGCGCCGCAGCAGCCCGTCGGGGCCGAGCCGGGCGTGGTGGCCGGTGACCACGGCGTCGAAGCCGAGCGCGACGGCCCGGTCGAGCACCGCCGCGAACTTGATCTTCTCGTTGCAGCGCAGGCAGGGGTTCGGGGTACGGCCGGCCGCGTACTCGGCCACGAAGTCGTCGACCACGTCGGCGTGGAACCGGTCCGCCATGTCCCAGACGTAGAACGGGATGCCGATCACGTCGGCCGCCCGGCGCGCGTCGCGGGAGTCCTCCAGCGTGCAGCAGCCGCGCGCCCCGGACCGGTAGGTCTGCGGGTTGCGCGACAGCGCCAGGTGCACCCCCGTCACGTCGTGCCCGGCCTCCGCCGCCCGCGCGGCGGCCACCGCCGAGTCGACCCCGCCGGACATGGCTGCCAGTACCCTCACCGCGACACCTCCCCCACGAGCCTACCGGCGCCGGCCGGCGGCTCAGCCGCGGGCGGCGCGGGCGGTACCGGCCCGGCGGGCCCGCTCGACCACCCCGGGCAGCGCGGCCACCAGCGCGTCGACCTCGGCGGCCGTCGAGTTGTGGCCCAGCGCGAAGCGCAGCGAGGAGCGGGCGCGGTCGTCGTCGGCGCCCATCGCGAGCAGCACGTGCGACGGCTGCGCCACCCCGGCCGAGCAGGCCGACCCGGTCGAGCAGGCGATGCCCTGCGCGTCGAGCAGCATCAGCAGGGCGTCGCCCTCGCAGCCCGGGAAGGAGAAGTGGGCGTTGCCGGGGAGCCGGTGCTCCGGGTCCCCGTTGTAGATCGCCTCCGGCACGGCCGCGCGGACCCGGGCGACCAGGTCGTCCCGCAGCGCCGCGACCCGCGCCGCGTAGTCCTGCTGGCGCTTCACGGCGGCCTCGACGGCGACCGCGAAGGCGACCACCCCGGCCGTGTCGAGCGTGCCGGAGCGCAGGTCCCGCTCCTGGCCGCCGCCGTGCAGCACGGGCGCGCAGGCCACGTCCCGGCCGAGCAGCAGCGCACCGACGCCGACCGGGCCGCCGAGCTTGTGCCCGGTGACCGTGAGCGCGGCGACGCCGCTGGTGCCGAAGTCGACCGGTACCTGGCCGACCGCCTGGACGGCGTCGGTGTGCAGCGGGATGCCTCGCTCGGCCGCCACCGCCGCGAGCTGCGCCACCGGCTGGACGGTACCGACCTCGTTGTTGGCCCACATCGTGCTGACCAGCGTCACCTCGTCGCCGTGGGCGTCCAGGACGGCGCGCAGGCCGTCGGCGCTGAGCCGTCCGGCGCCGTCGACCGGAAGCAGCGTGAGCGCGGCACCCTCCTGCCGGTGCAGCCACTCGGCGCTGTCGAGTACGGCGTGGTGCTCGATCTCGCTGACCACGACCCGGGTACGCCGCTCATCGGCGGCGCGGCGCCCCCAGAAGATGCCCTTGACGGCGAGGTTGTCGCTCTCGGTACCGCCACCCGTGAAGATCACCTCGCTCGGGCGGGCGCCGAGCGCGGCGGCCACCCGCTCGCGGGACTCCTCCACCCGGCGACGGGCGGCCCGCCCCGCGGCGTGCAGGGACGAGGCGTTGCCAACTTCGCGAGTGGTGGCGACGTACGCCTCCAATGCCTCGTCGAGCATCGGAGTGGTAGCCGCGTGATCGAGATATGCCATCCCGTCCAGCCTATCCGGGCACGCCGCCGCGTCACCCGTGAGAACCGCCCAATCACGAACCGGGTGCGGCCGGTACGCGCCACCGGGTGCGGCCGCGCGTGGCCGTCCGGTGCCGTCGCGGGTCACGATGTCCGGCCGATGCCGTCGCGGTCCGCGCTCGGCCGGCCGATGCGGTCGCGCCGCGGCGGCCGTACCCGGACGTCGTCGCCGGAGGTACGGCCGCCGCGGTCGCGTCACTTGCGCTTGCGAATCTCCTCGGCCGCCTGCGGTACGACCTTGAACAGGTCGCCCACCACGCCGAAGTCGGCCAGCTCGAAGATCGGCGCCTCGGCGTCCTTGTTCACCGCGACGATCGTCTTCGAGGTCTGCATGCCGGCGCGGTGCTGGATCGCGCCCGAGATCCCGAGCGCGACGTAGAGCTGCGGCGACACGGTCTTGCCGGTCTGGCCGACCTGGAACTGGTGCGGGTAGAAGCCGGAGTCGACCGCCGCGCGGGAGGCGCCGACGGCGCCGCCGAGCAGGTCGGCCAGCTCCTCGACCAGCTTGAAGTTGTCGGCCGCGCCCACGCCGCGACCGCCCGACACCACGACGGACGCCTCGGTCAGCTCCGGCCGGGAGCCCTTCTGCTCGGCGACCCGGTCGACCACCTTGGCCAGCCGGTCGGTCTCGGCGAGCTCGACCGTCACCTGCTCGACGGTCGGGGTGGCCGGCGCCGGGGCGGGGGTGACCGAGTTGGGGCGCAGCGTGACCAGCGGCAGGCCGCGGGTGACCTTGGACTTCACGATGGTCGAGCCCGCGAAGACCACCTGCGTGGCGGTACCGTCGGCGGCCAGCCCGGTGACGTCGGTCAGGATGCCGTTGTCCAGCTTGACCGCGAGCCGCGCGCCGATCTCCTTGCCCTCCTGGCTGGAGGCGAGCAGCACGGCGGCCGGCTGCACCCGCCTGACCAGTTCGGCCAGCACGGTCGCCTTCGGCGCCACGAGGTAGCCGTCGATCTCCTCGCTCTCCGCGGCGTAGATCTTCTCCGCGCCGTACTCGCCGAGCCTGTCGCCGAGGGCGGCGGCGGCACCGGGACCGCCGAGCACCACGGCGGCCGGGGTACCCAGCTCGCGGGCGAGGGTGAGCAGTTCGAGGGTCACCTTCTTGACGCCGAACTCCCTGGTCGCCTCGACGACGACGAACACTTCAGCCATGACGCTCTCCCGTCTCCCTCAGCCCACTCACACGAACTTCTCTGCGGCCAGGAACTCGACGAGCGCGACGCCGCCCGAGCCCTCGTCGGTGACCTTCTGGCCGCCGGAGCGCGGCGGGCGCTTGCTGTGCTCGACCACCGCGCTGGTGGCGCCCGCGAGGCCCACCTCGGCGGCGTCGACGCCGAGGTCGGCCAGGGAGAGCGTCTGCACGGGCTTCTTCTTGGCCGCCATGATCCCCTTGAACGACGGGTACCGCGGCTCGTTGATGGTGTCCCAGACCGAGACGACGGCGGGCGTGGCGGCGCTGACCACCTCGTAGCCCTCCTCGGTCTGCCGCTCGACGGTCAGCGTGTTCCCGTCGACGGTCAGCTTGCGCGCGCCCGTGAGGGCGGCGACCCCGAGCCGCTCGGCGAGCATGTGCGGCAGCACCTGGACCCGTCCGTCGGTGGACTCGGCGCCGCAGATCACCAGGTCGGCGTCGAGCGTACCGAGCGCCGCGGCGAGCACCTTCGAGGTGGCGACGGCGCAGGAGCCGTGCAGCGCGTCGTCGACGACGTGCACCGCCTTGTCCGGCCCCATGGACAGCGCCTTGCGGATCGACTCGCTGGCGCGGTCCGGGCCCATGGTGAGGACGGTCACCTCACCCCCGTGCGCCTCCTTGACCCGCAACGCCTCCTCGATGGCGTACTCGTCCATCTCGTTGATGACGTTGTTCGCCGATCCCCGGTCGACCGTGTTGTCGTCACTGCGCAGGTTGCGGTCCGCGCCCGAGTCGGGCACCTGCTTGACGAGTACGACGATGTTCATCGCGCTTTGACGACCCCTCCTGTAGGTGTTGCGTCCTCGCCCGGTCCTCGGGCGGAGCCTCCCGCGATCCTTAACGATCGGTCAACCGACGGACGCTGTGGAGTTCCCCACGGCCATGTTACCTGTCAGTAGCATCGCCGATTTCGCGGACACACAGCGTGACACAGCTCACCGGGACCGGCCCGCGAGGGTAGAGTGGGGCGATATCGGGAGGTATCACCCTATGTCCGGGCAATTACCGCAGAATCCGGCACGGTCGCACGATCCGGCGGGGGCGCAGGATCTTGCACGATCGCAGGATCCGGCACGGTCGCGCGAACCGGTGGGGTCGCCGGAGCCGGCACGGTCGCGGGAGCCGGCGGAGCCCGCGGAGGTGGCCTGCCGCCGGGACAGCCGGGAGCACCACCGCTGCGCCTGCGGCCGACTGCGGCACGTCTGCGTACGCGAGACCGTCCGTGCGGTCTGGACCGACGGCGGGATCAGGCGGGCTCGCCCAGCGCGTCCCTGACCCGGGCCAGCAGCTCGCCCTCGGCCCGGCTCGTACCCTCGGTGGACCCCGCCACCCGGTCCACGGCGTCGAGCACCGCGGCGCGGTAGTTCGCGACCTCCGCCGGCGCCTTCGCCCCCAGGATCTCCACCGCGCGCCGCAGCGCCGGCAGCACCGCCGCCTCCAGCTCGGCCGGCGAGCCGCCGCCGAGGCGGGGCGGCGGTCCGCCGGTGAGCACCTCGTTGACCAGCCCACGGGATCCGGCCAGCGCGCCGGCCGCCGCGAAGCTCTCCCGCAGCATCGACAGGATTCCCGGGTCGGCATTGGAGATCAGGAAGACCGCGCCGAACGCGCCCGTCTTGAGGGTGGACCGTTCCTCGTCGCTCAGCGGCTGGGTCACGGTCATGGAGTGTAGACGTACGGTGTCGTCGTCGTGACGTTCACGAAGCCGAGTCGCTGAAGGATCGGGCGGCTGTTGTCCGAGGCGTCCACCTGCAACATGCTGAAGCCGCGGCTCTCGGCGAGCCGGGCGCGGTACGCCACCAGCGCCCGGTAGATCCCGCGCTGGCGCCACTGCGGCAACGTCGAACCGCCCCAGAGGCTGGCGAAGCGGGTACCGGCGGTGTAGCGGATCCAGCCGGCGCTCACCACCCGACCACCCTCCGTCTCCTCGGCGACGATCACCGTCAAGGACAGCGGATCGGCCTCGATCTCCCGCCCCAGGTCGGTGACCAGCCGGCTCCGGTCGTCGTGCCAGACCGTCGACTCCATCTCGGCGATCCGCTCCAGGTCGGCCCGCTCCATCACCTCGCGCAGCCGGATCCCGTCCGGCACCACCGGCAGCGCCGCCGCCAGCGGCCCGACCGGACCGATCAGGACGGTCTCCGGGTCCTGCGGTACGAAGCCCGCGGCGCGCAGCCGCTCGCCCAGGTCGGCCGGCTCGTCGTGGGCGCAGAGCTTCCACTCGACCGGCTCCCCGCGTCCCGCGAAGAAGTTGCGCTGCCGGGCGATCAACTCGTCGAGCCGGTCACCGGTGAGGCCGTCCAGGTCCCGGTAGGTGAGGAAACCTCCGCCCGCCAAGCCGGTGATCCGTACCAGCGGGCCGTCACGCTCCACGGTCACGCCCGCCGGCAGCGGATCGGGTACTTCGGGCCGCAGCTGGGCGTCGTAGGCCTTGAGCAGCGTGTTCGGGTCGAGATCGGTCACCCGCTCAGGCTACGGCCGCCGTCCACCGGATAATCGGCTTCGTGCGCCAAGCGATCCGGCAGTGGCTGGACCCACGAGAACTACGCCGGGTCGGCACCACCCCCGACTACCGCTTCTCGCTGGCCAACGAGCGGACCTTCCTGGCCTGGCTGCGTACCGGGCTGGCGCTGGTCGGCGGCGGGCTCGCGGTGGCGCAGTTCCTGCCGCCGTTGCCGGTCCCGCACCTGCGCGAGGCGCTCGCCGTCGTGCTTCTGCTGCTCGGCGCCGCCGTGGCGATCCGCGCCGTCGACCACTGGCGCCGTACCGAGCGGGCCATCCGGCTCGGTACCGAGCTGCCGGTGTCGCGTTTCCCGGCCGTACTGGCGCTCGCCGTCGGGGTCGGCGCGCTGCTGCTGGTGGTCGCGGTGCTGATCCCGACGGGGCGCGCCGGGTGACCGGGCCGGCGGCCGGACCGGGTCGCCCGGGCGGACCGGTCGGCGAGCCCGGACGGGCGGTCGAGCGCACGCAGCTGGCCTGGCGGCGCACCACCCTGTCGAGCTTCGTGGTGGCGCTGCTCGCCGCTCGGCTGGCGCTGCCGGTCGGTACGGCCGGGGCGCTGGTCGCCGCCGCGGCGCTCGCCGGCTGGATCGCCGTACTGGTGGCCGCCTATCCCCGTGCGGTGGGCCGGCGCCCGGCCGGCGGCGGTCGGGCGCTGCCCCTGGTCGCGCTGCTCACCGTCGGTCACGCCGCCCTCGGCATCGCGCTCGTCCTGATCCGCCTGGCCTGATCCGCCCGGGCCGAAGTGGCGGTGCCGCTGGCTCGCCCCGATACGCCATCATTGCCAGATGGCCCGCCTGTACGTTTTCCTCTTTCTCGCCCAGATCGCACTGGCCGCCGCGGCCCTGATCAGCTGCCTCTCGGCGGAGCCGGACGAGATCCGCGCGCTGCCCAGGTTCGCCTGGGTGCTGCTCATCCTCTTCTTCCCGCTGCTCGGCTCGATCGCCTGGTTCGCCGCCGGGCGTCCGCTGCCGGCCGGGCGGCCCGGCCGGCCGGGACCGGCCGGCGGGGCACCGACCCCGCCGCCCGTGCGGCCACTCGCCCCCGACGACGATCCCGAGTTCCTCCGGTCGCTCTCGGCCGAGCAGTCCAAACGCGACCGGGAGATGTTCGAGCGCTGGGAGCAGGACCTGCGCCGCCGCGAGGAGGAGCTGCGCCGCCACGACGGTGACGAGACGCCCCGCCGCGACGCCGGGGACCCGCCGCGCGAGGAGGGGCCCGCCCAGCCGGCCTGACCGGACCCGGTCCGCCGGCGGTGCGCGGCCGGGGCGACCGACCCGATCCGACCGCGACGCGCCGGGGCCGGCGCGGGCGAGCGACCCCCGCCGGAGGCCGACGCGGGCGAACGCGGCCCGGAGGCCGGCACGGACGGGGCACCCGGCCGGTGGACAGCGCGGGCGAGCGTCCGGGCCGGCGGGGGCCAGGCAGAATCGAGTGCGTGCGGATCGGCTTGCTCGGACCCTTGGAGGTCCAGACCGGCTCCGGCGCGCGGGTGGAGGTGAGCGGCGCCCGGCTGCGCCGGCTGCTCATCCTGCTCGCGCTCGACGCCGGTCGGGTGGTGCCCTCCGCCGAGCTCGTCGACGGGGTCTGGGGCGACGAACCGCCCAGCGGCACCGTCAACGCCCTCCAGGCGCTGGTCTCGCGGCTGCGCCGGGCCGTACCGGAGGCGCCGGTCGACTCGCACCCGAGCGGGTACCGGCTGGCCGTCGCCGCCGAGGCGGTCGACCTGGCCCGGTTCGAGCGGCTGGCCGCCGCGGGCCGGGCCGCGCTGCCGGTCGATCCGGCCCGCGCGGTCGCCGTACTGACCGAGGCGCTGGCGCTGTGGCGCGGGCCCGCGCTGGCCGACGTCGCCGACGCCGACTTCGCCCGCGCGCCCGTGGCCCGCCTGGACGAGCTGCGGCTGGGCGCGACGGAGGACCGGATCGAGGCGCTGCTCGCCCTGGGTGAGGCGGCCAGCCTGATACCCGAGCTGCGCGCCCTGGTCGCCGCGCACCCGGTACGCGAACGACCCGCCGGTCAGCTCATCCGGGCGCTGCGGGCCGCCGGTCGTCCGGCCGAGGCGCTCGCCGGCTACGACCGGATCCGCACCGCGCTGGCCGAGACGCTCGGTACCGACCCGTCCCCCGAACTTGCCGCGCTCCACCTCGAACTGCTCCGCGGCGCCCCGGTGCCGGTGCCGCCCGGTCCGCGCCCCGCCCCGGGGGATCGGCCGGCGGGCGACGCGCCGGCGGGGCCGGGCGGGACGGACCCGGACACCCGACCGGCGGGGATCCGGCCCGGGCCCGCCGACGGGCCGGGACGGGCGCGGCACAATCTGCCGGCCGGACTGACCAGCTTCATCGGTCGCGAGGAGGAGCTGCGTCGGGTACGCAAGCTGCTCGCCGAGGCCCGGCTGGTGACGCTCACCGGGCCGGGTGGCGCCGGCAAGACCCGGCTGGCCGTGGAGTCCGCCCGGGAACTGCTCGGCCAGGCACCGGACGGCGTGTGGCTGGTCGAGCTGGCGCCGGTGACCGACCCGGCCGACCTGCCGCAGACCGTACTGACCGTGCTCGGGCTGCGGGAACAGGCGCTGTTGGCCCGACGCGGTGCGCCCTCCGGCGAGCTGGCGGACCCGCTCGGCCGGCTCGTCGGCGCGATCGAGGGCCGCGACCTGCTGCTGATCCTGGACAACTGCGAGCATCTCGTCGGCGCGGCGGCGGAGCTGGCCGACCGGCTGCTCGCCGCCGGGCCCCGGCTGCGGGTGCTGGCGACCAGCCGCGAACCGCTGGGGATCACCGGCGAGGTACTGCACCCGGTCGAGTCCCTCGCCCTGCCACCGGTCGGCGCCGGACCGGAGCAGGCCGGCACGTACCCGGCGGTGCGGCTGCTGGCCGACCGGGCGCGCGCCGTACGGCCGGACTTCGCGGTCGACGACCGGAACGTGGCGGCGGTGGTGCGGATCTGCCGCGCGCTGGACGGCATGCCGCTCGCCATCGAGCTCGCCGCCGCCCGGCTGCGGGCGCTGGGGGCCGCGCAGATCGCCGCCCGCCTCGACGACCGGTTCCGGCTGCTCACGGCGGGCAGCCGGACCGCCCTGCCGCGCCACCAGACCCTGCGCGCCGTGGTCGACTGGAGCTGGGACCTCACCGACGAACCCGAACGGGCGGTGCTGCGCCGGCTCGCCGTCTTCGCCGGCGGGGCCACCCTGGAGGCGGCCGAGCGGGTCTGCGCCGGCGACGGTGTCGACCCGGCCGACGTGCTCGACCGGCTCACCGCGCTGGTCGACAAGTCGCTGGTCATCGCGAGCGGGGACGGCGATCCCCGGTACCGGCTGCTGGAGACGATCCGGGAGTACGGCCTGCGGCGCCTCGCCGAGGCGGGCGAGGAGGAGCGGGTACGCCGGGCGCACGTCGAGGAGTTCCTCTCGCTGGCCGAGACGGCGGACGCGTACCTGCGCGGCCGGGAGCAGCTGCGCTGGCTCGCCCGGCTCGCCGCCGAGCACGACAACCTGCACGCCGCCCTGCGCTGGACCGTCGGCGCCGGCGACGGGGTGATCGCGACCCGGTTCGTCGGCGCGCTCGGCTGGTACTGGTGGCTGCGCGGGCACCGGCTCGAGGGTGCCGACCTGGCCAAGCAGGCGCTGGCGCTGCCCGGCGTCGAGGAGGCCCCCGGTGCGTCGCCGGTGGTCGCGTACGCGCTCGGGGCGCTGAACGTCCTCTCGGCCCGTGCCGAGATGCCGGCCGCGCTGGAGTGGCTGCGGCGCGGCGCCCGGCTGGCCGAGGCCCGGTCGGGCGCGCACCCGATGCTGCGGTTGATCGGTCCGATGGCCGCCAGCTTCCAACGCTACGACCCGACGACGCTCGACGCCCTGGTTCCGCTCTTCGACGACCCTGATCCGTGGACCGCCGGCATCGCGCGGATGATGCACGCGCACGGGCAACTGAACTTCGGGCTGGCGGAGAACACCGCCGAGACGGACTTCTCGATCGCCCTCGGCCAGTTCCGGGAGATCGGCGAACGGTGGGGCGCGGCCCTCACCCTCGCCGCGCTGGCCGACGTGCTCAGCCGGCGCGGCGAGCACGGCGGTGCCACCGGGCTGCTGGGCGAGGCGCTCGACCAGCTCAGGGCGTTGGGCAGCCTGGAGGACGTACCGGAGCTCCAGCTTCGGCTGGCGCATGAACTCTGGCTGCTCGGCGAGCGACACCGGGCGGTGGAGCTGCTGACCGAGGCGGACCGCGAGGCCGAACGGCTCGGCTCCGACGAGGCCCGCGTCGCGCTGGGTTACGAGTGGGCCGCCGTACTGCGGGACCAGGGCGACTGGGCGGCGGCCCGGCGGCGGCTGATGGCGAGCGTCGAGCTGACCTCGTCGGGGCGGCGGGTACCGCCGCAGTGGCGGGCCATGGTCCAGTCCTCGCTGGGTTACGTCGCCGCCGCGGAGGGCGAGTTGGACGCGGCCCGCACGCACCACGACCGGGCGCTGGACGCCGCGATCGAATCGCACGACGCGCCGATCGCCGCGCAGGTGCTGATGGGCTACGCCGATCTCACGCTGCGGCTCGGCCGGCCGGCACGGGCCGCGCGGCTGATCGGGGCGGCCGACGCGGTGCGGGGCGGACCGGACCGTTCGCTGCTGGACGGGCCGCGGATCGAACGGGCTGTACGGGACGCGCTCGGGCCGGTCGACTTCGCGGCGGCGCTCGCGGCCGGCGCCTTCGCCAGCATGGCCACGATCCGCGACGTGGTCCGGGCGGCCGTCCCGTCGATCTAGGGCAAATCGTGGTGATTGGAGATCCTCTCACGAGGATTTGCCCTAGATCGCGGAGGAGAGGGTCGGGCGGGTCAGATGCGGCGCTTGAAGCCCGCGAGCGCGAGCGGCGCGAAGACCGCGGCGATGCCGGCGGCCCAGAGCAGCGTCTGGACCAGCGGGACGGCGAGCGGGCCGCCGATCAGCAGGCCGCGCAGCGCGTCGGCGAGGATGGTCACCGGGTTGACCTCGACCCACGCCTGGAGCCAGCCCGGCATCGAGTCGGTCGGTACGAACGCGTTGCTGGTGAAGGAGAGCGGGAAGATCACCATGAAGCCGAAGATCTGCACCTTCTCCGGCTCGCTCACCAGCACCCCGACCAGTACCGAGATCCAGGACGCGGCGAGCGAGAAGGCGAGCAGCAGCCCGAACGCCGCGAGTACGCCGAGGGGGCCGTGCTGCACCCGGAAGCCGAGGATCATGCCGACCGCGAGCAGCAACGCCACCGACCAGGCCTGCTTGACCGTGTCGGCGATGATCCGTCCGGCCAGCGGCGACCAGCGGGCGATGGGCAGCGACCGCAGCCGGTCGAAGACGCCCTTGGTGAGGTCGACGTTGAGCCCGAACCCGGTGGTCATGGTCGCGAAGAGCGCGTTCTGCACGATGATTCCGGGAAGCGCGAACCTGAGGTAGTCGCCGGGCGAGCCGGAGATCGCGCCGCCGAAGACGTACGTGAAGAGCAGCACGAACATCACCGGTTGGATGCTCAGGTCGAGCAGCTCCATCGGGTTGTGCTTGATCTGTACGAGGCTGCGCCAGGCGAGGGTCAGGGTGTGGCGCAGCCCGGCCACCGGGGAGACCCAGCGGGTCGGGGCCAGCGCCGGGGTCGGCGTGACGGTGGTGGCGGTCATGCGGTGGTCCTTTCCAGCTGGGTGGGGACGGGGTCGTCGCCGGCCGGTTCGTCCTCGTCGGCGCGGTGCCCGGTGAGGGAGAGGAAGACCTCGTCGAGGCTGGAGCCGCGCAGCGCGAGTTCGGCGACGACGACCCCCGCCTCGTCGAGCCGGCGGACCACGGCGGGCAGCACGCCCGGGTCGTTGACCGGTACGGTCGCCGTGTTCTGGGCGGTCTCGGGTTCGGCCGCGGCGACCGTACGCATCACCGAGATCACCGTGGCCAGCTCGGCGGGCTCGACCGGGCGTACCGCGAGCACCTGTCCGCCGGTCTTGGCCTTCAGCTCCTCCGGGGTGCCCGTCGCGATCACCCGGCCGTGGTCGACCACCGCGATCTCGTCGGCGAGCTGGTCGGCCTCCTCCAGGTACTGCGTCGTCAACAGCACCGTCACGCCGTCGCCGACCAGCCCCCGGACGATCTCCCACAGCTCGTTGCGGCTGCGCGGGTCGAGTCCGGTCGTCGGCTCGTCGAGGAAGAGCACCTGTGGCCGGCCGACCAGGCTCGCCGCCAGGTCCAGCCGGCGGCGCATGCCCCCCGAGTACGTCTTCGCCGCCCGGTCCGCCGCGTCGTCGAGGTGGAACTCGGCGAGCAGTTCCCGGGCGCGGGCCTTGGCCTCGGCCCGGGGCCGGCCGAGCAGCCGGCCGATGAGCAGCAGGTTCTCCGCTCCGGTCAGGGTCTCGTCGACCGAGGCGTACTGCCCGGTCAGGCCGATCAGCTGGCGGACCCGGTGCGCGTCGCGCACCACGTCGTAGCCGCCGACCGTGGCGTGCCCACCGTCGGGGCGCAGCAGGGTGGCGAGCACCCGTACGGCCGTGGTCTTGCCGGCGCCGTTCGGCCCGAGCAGGCCGAGCACGGTGCCGGATCGCGCGGTCAAATCCACCCCGGCCAGGGCGGTCGTCGCGCCGAAGCGCTTGACCAGGCCCTCGGCCCGGATCGCGTGGCTCATGGACAACTCCCGTCGTTACGTGATGTCACCACCATGAGCGACGGCACTGACATTCCGCCGACGCGCCGCTGACACTACGTCGCGTTACAGGGAGTTATCGCTGATATTTGCGTCGATCATGGACTTGTGGTCGGCGATTTGCCCCGATAGAGGGCCTTTGTCGCGACCACAACTCCATGATCGACGGAATGGTGGGGGTCAGGCCAGGTTGGACGAGCGGGGGTACGCGTCGGCCGGGTCGGTCAGCACGTTCACCAGGTACGGCACGCCGGAGTCGAACGCCCGCTCCAGCGCCGGACCGAGGTCGGCCGGCTTCGCCACGGTCTCCCCCGCCCCGCCGAGCGCGGTCACCACGTCGTCGTAGCGCAGTCCGGGTTGCAGGTCGGCGGCGACGTCGTAGCCGTACATGGCGCGCATCGGGTGCTTCTCCAGGCCCCAGATGCCGTTGTTGCCCACGACGATGACGACCGGCAGCTTCTGCCGTACCAGGGACTCGACGTCCATCAGCGAGAAGCCGGCGGCGCCGTCCCCCATCAGCACGCAGATCTGCCGGTCGGGGTGGCTGACCCGGGCCCCCATCGCGTAGCCCATGCCGGTGCCGAGGCAGCCGTACGGGCCAGGGTCGAGCCAGGTGCCGGGGAGCGCCGGTTCGAGGTAGCGCCCGGCGTACGAGACGAAGTCGCCGCCGTCGCCGATGGTGATCGCGTCGCGGGCGAGGACCCGACGCAGCTCGCCGTAGACGCGGGCCGGCCGGATGGGGTCGGTGTCGGCCGCCATCTCCTCGGCCTGGCGGGCCTGCGCGGCGTCCTCGGCCGCGCGCAGGTCGGCGATCCAGCCGGCGTGGTCGGCGCGGTCGCCGGTCTGCTCGGCCAGCGCGGCGAGGATCAGCCGCAGGTCGCCGGCGGGCGCGGCGGCCGGCGCGACGTGCGTGGCGCGCTGCCCGGGCGCGTCGACGATGTGCACGACCCGCGCGTCGTCGAAGTCGCCGAAGCTGAGCCGGAAGTCCAGCGGCGTACCGATGACCACCACCACGTCGGCGCCCCTGAGCGCGGTGCGGCGGGCCTTGGCGAAGGCGAGCGGATGCTCCGGCGGCAGCGCGCCCCGGCCCATGCCGTTGGTGAAGACCGGCACCTGGAGCGCCTCGGCGGCGGCGCGCAGCTCGGCGACGGCGTCCCCGGCGTAGACGTCCGAGCCGGCCACGATGACCGGCCGCTGGGCGCCGGCGACCAGGGCGGCGGCCTTGGCGACCTCCTCCGGGTCCGGCTCCAGCGGCGCGATCGCCGGTACGCCGGGCAGCTCCGCCTCGGCCACCGAGAAGACGACCTCCAGCGGCAGGTCGAGGAAGGCCGGTCCCCGGTGCGGGCTGAGCGCGGCGGTCAGCGCGGTCGTGACGGCCGCGGGGATCTCGTCGGTGGCGCCGACGGTGGCCGCGTGCTTGGTGACCGGGGCCACCAGCGGCACGTGGTCGATCTCCTGGAGGCTGCCGGAGCCCCAGCGGAAGGCCGGGGCCCGGCCGCCCAGCACCAGCACCGGCGCGCCGTTGAAGTACGCGCTGGTCAGCCCGGAGATGCCGTTGGTGACCCCGGGGCCGGCGGTGAGCACGGCGAGACCCGGGCGGCGCTGGAGCTTGGCGACCGCCTCGGCGGCGAAGACGGCGGACTGCTCGTGCCGCACGTCGACGACGCGTACCGGGTCCGGCCCGTCGGCCCCGCGGTGGGCGGCGTCGTAGAGCGGGAAGACGTGCCCGCCGGAGAGGGTGAACATCTCCCGTACCCCGAAGGCCCGTAGCGCCGCCAGGGCCAGCTCGCCGCCGTGGCCTTCGATCCGCTGCGTCATCGTCGCTCCCGTCGTGCCCCGGCTCGTGGTGTGCCGGGTTGTCGTGTGCCCGATGGGAGGCAGGTTACCGCCCGGTCAACTAAGACGTGAGTTTGACTCGCCTTCGGTCTCCCGGGGGTCGCCCGTCCGCGCCGCCTCCGGGTCGTCCATCCCCGCCGCCTCCGGGTGACCCGTCACGCCCGGTGCCGGGAACGCCCGTCCCCGCTCAGCGGCCGGTGAAGTCCGGCTTCCGCTTCGCCACGAACGCCTCCATCCCCTCGCGCCGGTCGTCGGTGGCGAACAGCGCCGCGAAGAGCTGGCTCTCCCAGGCCAGGCCGGAGGCGAGGTCCATCTCCAGGCCGCCGTCGACCGCCAGCTTCGCCGCGCGCAGCGCCTGGGCCGGCCCGGTGACGTACGGACGGACCAGCTCGACCGCCGCCGAGTAGACCTGGTCGGCGGGGACCACCCGGTCGGCGAGGCCGATCCGCAGCGCCTCCTGCGCGTCCACCATCCGGCCCGACATGATCAGGTCCTTGGCACGGGCCGGCCCGATCAGGCGGGCGAGCCGCTGGGTGCCGCCCGCACCGGGGATGATGCCGAGCTTGATCTCGGGCTGGCCGAGCTTCGCGTCCTCGGCCACGACCCGCCAGTCGCAGGCCAGCGCCAGCTCGCAGCCGCCGCCCAGGGCGTACCCGGTGATCGCGGCGACCACCGGCTTCGGGATGCGGGCGAGGGCGCCGAGGGCGCTGGAGAGGTCGGCGGCGCGTTCGGCCATCGCCACGTACGACATCTCGGCCATCTCCTTGATGTCCGCGCCCGCCGCGAAGACCTTCTCGCCGCCGTAGACGATGACCGCGCGGATCCCGGAGTCCGCGGTGACCTCGGCCGCGGCCGCCCGCAACTCCTCCTGCACCCGCGTGTTGAGGGCGTTCATCGGCGGCCGTTCCAGCCGGATCGTGCCGATACCGTCGCCGCTCTCCACCCGCACGAAGTCGCCCACGCCTGCCCTCGCTCTCGCTCGCACTCCTCGTACGCGGAGCGTGGGTCCCACCCTCCGCGCCGTACCCGCGACACCGGTCGGCGCCGCGTGCCCCACCCTAGGGCCTGTGTCAACGTCACTGGTCGGCCTGCGGCGGGCCCAGACGGCGCCCGGCGACGTTGCGGTCTCGTCCGGATACAACACCGGTGTCCGGACGAACCGGCGCCTTGCCGGATCACCGCCTGGACTCCGCCTCGACTCGACCGCGACGTCGACACAGGCCCTTGGCCATGCCCCAGCCGGTCAGGAGATCGACGGAACGTGGCGTTGCCGGGTTCGTTGGGTAGGTTGTGGGGTGTCGGACCGATGCGAGGCCCATAGATGATCACTTATTACGACGACAGGTCGGTACGGGTCACCTCCGAGGCGATCCGCGTGGGCGGGCGCAGCTATCCGCTGCGTGGCCTGGCCAGGATCTGGCACCGGCGCGGGCGCCGCTCGTGGCGCAGCCTCGCCGGCCGGGGCGCGCTCGGCGCCGGCATCCTCGGGCCGATCATCGCCGCGATCGTCGGGATCGTCGTCGCCGTGCGGCTCGACGCCTCGCTCTCCGCCACGGTCGTCCTGGTCGCCGCCGCCTGCCTCGTCGGGCTCGCCGCCGGCCCGGTGGCGGACCTGCTGCTGGAGCAGCTCGACCGTTCGTACGCGCGCGGCACGCACGACCTGGAGATCTGGGCCGACTACGGTGGGCGGCCCGTGCTCCTGTTGCACACCCGCGACGCGCTGCGCTTCGGCCAGATCTACCGGGCGTTGCAGCGCGCGGTCGAGCGCGGGCAGCCGGCCCGGACGACCTGACCCCGCCGACCACCCCCACGGGCGGCTCCCGACGGGCGGCTCCCGGCCACCGGCGAACGGCGGGCGACTTCCGGCCAGCGGCCAGCGGTGGCCGGCGGGGTCAGACCCCCTCGGGAAAGATGAGCAGCGCGATCACGCTGGCGAGCCAGATGTAGCCGCTCGCTCCGGTCACGATGGCGGCCAGCAGCAGCCGGTCCGCGAGCGGCTCCCGCCGGCGGAGCGCGGCGACCATCGGTACGGCGAGCAGCAGCGCCGCGAGCAGCACCAGCGCCCAGTGCGCGAGGCCGGCGACCGCGAGGCCAACCACCGTCCAGAACAGCCAGCCCGGCAGGGGGCGCGGCGACGCCGGGGCCGGCGGTACGGCCTCCGCGCCGGTCAGGCTGCGCAGTCCGGTACGGGCCTCGGTCAACTCGGCCCAGGCCCGCCGCACCCGCCGCGACGCCGGCGTCTCGACCGGGTACGGGGCGACGACCGGGTACGCGGGCGTGGCCGGAGACACGGGCGCGGCCGGAGACACGGGCGCGGCCGGGGGCGGGAGTTCGTCGAGCGACTGGGCCAGGCGCAGCTGCGCGCGTTGCAGGCGGCGGGCGGCGCGGGCGGCCGGTCCCCCGTACGTCCGGCCGAGCTGGCGCACGGCGCGCACCCGCCGGCGGACGGAGGCCAGCGTGGCCGCCTCCTCCGGGGTGGCCGCCGCCAGCGCGGGATCGGCGAGCCGCCCGGTGAGCCGGTGCGAGTCGGCGCGGCGCAGCATCGCGAGCCAGCACAGCGCCACCGCCGCGGGTGCCCCCACGACCAGGAAGTAGCCGGTCAGCGCGGCGAAGCCGGGCAGCCCGTCGAGCGCGTCGCTGGCCAGCAGCGCCAGCGGCGAGTTCACGGCGGCGTGCATCAGGCCGGCGAGCCCGAACGCCGCGCCGAGCACCGCCAGCCGGCGTCCCCGGGACCGGTCGGTACGCACCGCGAAGTAGGCGATCCCCGCGCCCGCCACGGCGGTGAAGAGCGGATGGCTGGCCACCCCCGGTACGACGACCCGCAGCGCGAGGATGCGGAACGCCTCGGGGATGTTGTCGGGCAGCGTGTCGTCCGCCGCGTCGAGCACGTAGGTGAGGTCCTCCAGCCCGGCGAAGCCGACCCCGATGACCGCGCCGTAGACCGCGCCCGCGAAGACACTGTTCAGGTACGGGCGGGCCGCGAGCAGCAGCAGCGCGACCCCGGCGCCCTTGCCCAACTCCTCGGCGATCGGGGCGCTGATCGCCGCGCCCCAGTCCGCCGCGAAGAAGGCCCCGAAGGACTTGGCCAGCGCGTTGTCGATGAACCAGCCGGCGCCGGCACCGACCACGATGGCGACGGTGGCCCCCCACCCGAGCGCCAACGTCGCCACCCACCAGGGCCGCCGTGCCACGGGGTCCAGCGTGCGGAGCAGCAGCAGGCTCGCGGCGACGTACGCCAGCAGGGCCGGAATGCTGGCGGCGGCACTGCGCGGCGCCACCCAGACGTAGATGCCGAGCAGCAGTGCCGTGAAGCCGAGCCCGAGCAGGAGCCCGACGAGCAGCAGCCAGAAGGTCGGCATCCGCGCCGGCGACCAGGCCCGGACCCGGGGCGGCGGCGGGACCCAGGCCGGCGGCGGTGGTGCCCATCCCGCCGGTGGCGGCGGTACCCACGCCGGCGGCTGCGGTCCCCAGACCGGCGGCTGGGGACCCCATGCCCCCGGCTGTGGGCCCCAGCCGGCCGGCGGGGCCGGAGCCACCGGTGGGCCGGGCGGCTGGACGGGCGGATTCGCGGGCGCGGTCACGGCGCTGCCTCCTCGGTCACCTTGATGCTCTCCACCGCCGCCCGTACCGCCGGGGGCAGGCCCGCGCAGTCGGGGACCGAGGTGACCAGCACGACCACGCCGACCGAGCCGGCGGTCAGCGCGGTGTAGCAGCCGCGGTCGGCGGAGCCGTCGGTGGCGGCCACCGAGGCGCGCTCGCCGGTGAGCCCGGACTCGGTACGGATCGGTTCGGGCGCGGCGACCGGCCGCATCATGTCGTCGCGTTCGAGCTTGTGCCGGGCGTGCGCGAGGTACGGGTCGGCGGGGCCCCGGAACGAGCGCGCCGTGAGGGTGATCCGCGCTCCGTCGGCGAGCACCACGACGTCGCCGGTGCCGGGGCGGGCGTCGGCGAGGTCGAGGCGGGCGCCGGGCGGCGGCAGGATCGTGGCGCCGTACCCGATGTCGAGCCGTCCCGTCAGCGGCGGTCCCTCGGCGGGAAGCGCCGCCGAGACCAGCCCCGGCACCGCCACCAGCGCGCCGAGGCCGCCGAAGATCAGCAGTCCGTGGAGCGCGTTCTTCCAGCCCGTCGCGGCCACGCCGTACCGCCCTCCCTCACGGACGGGCCACCCCTGCGGTGGACCGGTCTGTACAGGGTGGCAGACGCGCGCCCGCCCGGCGTGCCGCGCATGGCGGCGGCCGGCGATTCCGGGTTGACTGGAGAGATGGCAGTCTATTACCGGGACGACACGGTACAGGTCACCTCCGAGTCGGTCCGGGTGGGCGGCCACACCGTACCGATCGCGGAGTTGACGTACGTCTGGCACGACCGTGGCCGTCCGACCGTGCGGGAGGGCTCCCGGCTGGTGGGGCGCGGCGTCCTGGTCTTCCTCCTCTCCATCCCGCCGCTGGTCGCGCTGGTCTGCCTGGTGTCGCTCGCCTACTCGGCGCAGGACCGGGGCAACTGGCTGGTGGTGATCGCGATCGTCGCGGTCGGTACGGTCGTCGCGCTGGCCCTCACCCCGTTCCTGGAACTGCCGCTGAGCTGGCTGGACCGCTCGTACGACAAGGGCGCGAGCGTGCACGAGCTGTGGGTGCAGCACCGGGGCCAGGAGGTCATGCTGCTGCGCACCTCGGACGCGCTGCGGTTCGGGCAGATCTACCGCGCGGTGCAGCGCGCCGTCGAACAGCAGGGTGAGCGGTAGATCGGGGCCGGCTCGCTGTTGTGCCGATCAGCGTCAAGTGCATGATTGCATCGGAAAATCGGCAAACGTCGCCGCCTCCGGGGGGACGGGTGGGGTCGACGCGATGGAACGTATAGTTTGTTGCATTAGTCCATTTTGGGGGAAGTAATGGCACGACTCGTCATGGCCGCGTCCGCGATCTACCGGCACGTCGAGCCGATGCGGAAGATCGCCGCGGACCTGGTCCGGCGTGGACACGACGTCACCTTCCTGACCGGCTCGATCTTCCAGGAGTACGTGGAGAAGACCGGCGCCAGGTTCGTGCCGTTCACCGGAAGCGCGGACCTCGGCTCGCTGGACCTCGCGGAGATGTTCCCGGAACGGAGAACACTTCCCGAGGGCCCCGAGCGGCTCGCCTTCGACGTCCGGCAGCTCTTCGTGGAGGGCATTCCGGACCAGCACGCCACCCTGCAACGGGTGCTCGCCGAGGCCGGCGAGGAGCCGGTGGTGCTGCTGGCGGAGATGGGCTTCGCCGGGGTGGCGCCCAGCCTGCTCGGCGCCCCGGGCCACCGCCCGGCCGCGGTGATCGGCATCGGCGTGCTACCGCTCACGCTCGGCGACTACCCGCCGTCCGCCGCCGCGCGCGGTGCCGCCGACGCGGCCGGGGACGGCGTCGCGAGCGGTGCCGCGGACGCCAGCGGGGACGACGCCGCCGGCGCGGAGGGACGTGCCGGCGACGGGGCTCGGGAGGAGGTCTTCGGCGCCACCCAGGCCCGCATGGTCGAACTGCTCCGCGAGCTGGGCGCGACCGAGACGCCACCGTTCATCCTGGACTGTTCGGTACTGCTGGCGGACCGCTTCCTGCAGCTCGGCATCGAGGGCCTGGAGCACACGCCCGCCGACGCGCCCGACTCGCTGCGCTTCGTCGGACCGATGCCGTTCGTCACCAACAAGCACCTCGCGCTGCCGGAGTGGTGGGACGACGTACGCTCGGCCGAACGGGTGGTGGTGGTCTCCCAGGGCACCATGACCAACCAGGACTTCGGCGAGCTGCTCGAGCCGACCCTGCGGGCGCTGGCCGACCTGGACGTGCTGGTCGTCGCGACGCTCGGCCGGGACGGGACCCTCGCCGAGGTGCCGGCGAACGCGCGGGTCGCCGAGTTCATCCCGTTCGACCGGCTGCTGCCGCACGCCGACGTGTTCGTCACCAACGGCGGGTACGCCCGGCTCCACCAGGCTCTCGGGCACGGCGTACCGCTGGTCCTCGCCGGTCTCGGCGAGACCCAGACGGAGGTCCGGGCGCGTATCGCCCGTACCGGCGCGGCCGTCAACCTGGCCACCCAGCGGCCGGACGAGTCCGAGATCCGCAAGGCGGTCGAGACGGTCCTGGGCGACCCGAGCTACCGGAGCAACGCCCGCCGCCTCCAGGCCGAGTACGCCGGACACGACCCCTTCAAGGCGATCGCCGACACGATCGACGAGCTGCTGGCGGAGGTGAACTCCCGCGACTAACCCTCGACGCCATCGACGGCGTTGACACCCTCGACGGCGTCGGCGGCCGGAGCGCCCTCGACCAGGATCACCGGCTCGTGGCGTACCGGGAAGTTCACCGAGCTGGCGATGAAGCAGACCTCGTGCGCGGTCGCGTGCAGCGCGGTCGCCTCGGCCACCATCTCCGGGGCGGCCACGGTGACCCGGGGCCGCAGCAGCACGTCGGTGAAGTGACCGCCGTCGCCGCTCTCGACCATCGTGCCGACCGGCCGGTCGGTGTACGCCGTGACGACCACCCGGCCCCGGGCGCAGAGGCTCAGGTACGACAGCATGTGGCACTGGGAGAGCGAGGCGACCAGCAGCTGTTCCGGGTTCCACCGGTCGGTGGTGCCCCGGAACGTCGGGTCGGCGGAGCCGAGCAGCGGCGCCGGCCCGTCGGCGGTCACCTCGTGGTCCCGGCCGTAGACCCGGTAGTTGGCGGTGCCGCTCTCCCCCGCCCCGGTCCAGTCGACGGTCAGCTCGTAGCTGTGGGTCCTCGCCATCGCACCCCTCCGGTCCGATCCTGCCTCTCCGGCACGATCGCACATCGAGGGGTGCGAGGGCTCAGGAGTTGCCGTACCGGCCGGTCAGCGTGCCGGTGCGTACCGCGAGGGCCTCGATCGCCCGGCGCGCCTCGACCCCGTCGACGGCCGCGACCAGGTCGGGTTTGGCCCTGAGCGCGTAGACCGTGAAGCGGTAGTGGTGCTCGCCGCTGGGCGGGCAGGGCGGGGTCCAGGTCGCGCCGCCGGCCGAGTTGGCCGCCTCCAGCACGCCCGTCGGCAGGTCACCCTCGGGCAGCTCCCGCACACCGGCCGGGATGCCGAACGCGATCCAGTGCAGGTACGTGTACCCGGGCGCGTCGGGGTCGTCCACGACCACGGCGAACGAGGCGGCGTCGCCGACCTCCCCGGACCAGGCGAGCGGCGGACGCTTCCCGCCGGCCTTGCAGGTGTACCGCTCGGGTATCCGCTCGCCCTCCGCGAAGGCGGAGCTGGTCACGGTGATCGTCTTCGGCGGCGACGCGGCGGGGGTCGGCCCGCCGCCCGGGCCGCCGCCGTCGTCGCCGTCGCTCCCGCAGCCGGCCAGCGCCGCGCCGGCCAGCAGAAGTACGGCCACCAGCCGGCCGCGTGCCACTCCAGACGTACCGACCATGACCGTTCCTCCCCGGGGCGCTCGGCGGGCCGACCCGACTCAAGCACAGCCTCCGCCCGCCGCGCCGCCCCGGCCGAGCCGCCGTATGCGCTGGTCCCGCTAGCGGCGCGGGGCATGCCCTACGGCCGGCGTCGACGGCCGCCCGTAAGGCGGTTGTGGTGGTCAGACCCGGGCGGTAGCTTCCCTACGCCGCCGGGGCATGTGTCGCAGGAATCTGCCCCGTCACGCCGGATTCGGGCGGCGGCATTCCACGGGAGGATCACCATTACCACGGCTTTTCGCGCCTTCGTCTCGGTCGTCATGCTGGCCGGGTTCTACGTGTTGGCGCTCCTACAACTGGTCGCCGGCGTGGCCCTGGCGGTCTGGATCGGTACCGTCGCCTCCGGCGTCATCGCGGCCAAGCTCGGCGTCGCGGTCTTCATCGCCACCGTCTGGGCGGTCGGCTACGGCACCTGGAAGGCGCTGCGGACCAAGCGGTCCGCGCCGCAGGGGCTGCCCCTGCCCCGCCACGTCGCGCCGTACCTCTGGGGAACCGTCGACGAGCTGGCCCGGGTGGTCGGTACCCGGCCGCCGGACGAGATCTACCTGGTGCCCGACGTCAACGCCGCCGTCGAGGAGCGGTCCCGGCTGATGGGGCTCATCCCCGGCCCGCGCTACATGTACCTCGGCATGCCGCTGCTCCAGGCGTTCACGGTGTCGCAGCTGCGCTCGGTCCTGGCACACGAGCTGGGCCACTACTCCGGCCGGCACACCGCGCTCGGCGGCATCTCGTACCGGGGCCGCCTGGCACTGGAGCGCACGATCGGCTACATCGGCTCGGGCAACGTCGCGGGCTGGGTCTTCCGGGGGTACGGGCGGCTCTACCTGATCGTGCAGAACTCGGTGAGCCGCCGGCAGGAGCTGGAGGCCGACCTCGCCTCGGTGCAGGTCGCCGGCCGGCAGGCCGCCGCCGGCGCGCTGCGCGAGGTCAAGGTGCTCGCCGCGGCCTTCTCGTTCTACCTGGAGCGGTACGTCGGTCCCGGGCTGGAGGCCGGGTACGCGCCCGAGGACCTCTTCGCCGGCTTCGGCGAGCTGCTGCGCGCCCGTACCGACGAGATCGCCGAGCTACGCCGCGACGTACCGGACGGGGAGCGCTCGGTCTGGGACACCCACCCGCCGCTGGCCGAGCGGCTCGCCGCGATCGCGGCAGCGCCCGAGTCGCCGGTGGCGGTGGACAACCGTCCCGCCTGGATCCTGATCCCGGAGCCGGCCAGCGCCGGCCGCGCCCTCCAGCAGCGCATCTTCGACTCGGGGCAGCTCACCACCCTGCCGTGGGAGCAGTTCACCACGGCCGCCGTGAACAACCGCCTGCAACAGAACATGGACGCGCTCCTGCGGGCGATCTCCCGTACCGTCGGCGCGCCGGTACCGCACGTCGGCGCGGTGCTCGACCTCGTCGCCGCGGGCCGGCTGGACGAGCTGACCGCCGGCATCTTCCCGAACGCCACCGGGCCCGAGACGCGCGAGCACTTCGCCGACGCGCTCGCGGCGCTGCTGAGCCTCGCCGCGATCCGCTCCGGCCGGGCGCGCTGGCAGCACTCCTGGAGCGGGCCGGCCAAGCTGGTCGGGGCCGACGGCGCCGAGCTGGACCTGACCGAGGTCGCCGCGCTGGCGCTCGACCCGGCCACCCACACCGAGGCGCGCCGGCAGCTCGCCGCGCGCGGCATCGACGTCGCCGCCGGGCAGCACGTGGAGCAGCGGGTCACCGCCCGCCGGGCCGAGATCTACGCCGGCATCGTCAACATGGTGGTGGACAAGAAGCGTACGGACGTCCTGGTGCTCAGCCACGGCCTGCTGTTGGTGCCGGGTGTCGCCCGGCTGAAGGCGAGCACCGCGAAGCGGCGACTGGCGAACTGGATCAACTCGGGCGATCCGCAGGAGTTGGCGGCGACGGCGGGGAACCGCTTCATCCCGTACGAGGAGATCGTCGCCGCGCCGCTGACGCGGAAGTTCCCCGTGAAGTACGAGCTGACCCTGCACGGCGGTGAAAAACTGGAGGTCCGCTGGGGCGGCGAGAGCGAAGAGGTCGGCGAGGGCGCGGAGATGCTGGCGAAGGCGCTGGCGATGGCGACGAACTGACCGCCGGCCTTCCTTGGTAAGCGTCGATCATGGATGCGGGCGGCGGCTGCCGGGTCGGTCAGGAGCCGCCACCGCCGCCACCGTCGCCGCCGCTCCAGCCTCCGCCACCGCTGTCGCCGCAGCTGGAGCCGCTGTCGTTGTAGCTGGAGCCGCCGCCACCGCCGCCGTAGCCGGCGACGCCGCTGGAGTAGTAGCCGGCGTCGTCGGGTGAATGCTGTCGCCGGCGCGGGGGCACAAGGCTACGTGGGAAGAGGCGGCCGGACCAGTGCCGGTCAACCCAGTCCTCGGCCCGCATTGTGAGCTCCATCAACCCGAGCCCACGCCCCACTGCGGTCCAGATCAGAAGCGCCGTGAGCAACACCCCGACCGGAACCAGCACCAGAAACAGAACCTCCACGGGGACGTACCTCGTCATGTTTCGACGGTAGGTGCCCGCCACCACCACTGCGTCGTCCCCGATCGGCCCGCCCGGCGCCGATCGCGGCGCCGGGCTGAATCTTGACGCAAGTGGCCCCTACAGGGGCCTAAGCTGTCCAACATCCAATGGGTGCGACGTGCGACGCGTCCATGATCGACGCCCGGCTCAGTAGGAGCCGCCGCCTCCGCTGTCTCCGCCGCTCCAGCCGCCGCCGCTGTCGCTGCTGCTCCAACCGCCGCCGTTGCTGCCGCTGTCACCCCAGCCGCTGCTGCCGCTGTCGCCCCAGCCGGAGCCGCTGTCGCTGCGGGAGTCGCTGTCGCTGCGGGAGTCGCCGTAGGAGCCGGGGTCGCCACTGCCGTACGCGCCGGCGCTGCCGCCGAGGTAGTAGCCGGCGTCGTCGCTGGAGCGGTTTCGCCGACGGCCGGCCGTGCGGGTACGCCGGGGCGAGTCGTTGCGGATCGCCCGGCTGGCCCGGGCGGCGGCCCGCAGCTTCTCCTCCCTCGTCACCGGCTCGCGCCGGCGTCGACCGCGCCAGAGCAGGAGCGCCACGAGCAGCACCACGACCGGGATCAGCACCGGGAGATACTTGGTCATGACTCGACGGTAGGCACCCGCCGCCACGGGTCAGCGAAGCTTGGCCCGCTCGACGAAGGCACGCCAGGCGGACGGTGCGAAGACCAGCACCGGACCGTCCGGGTCCTTGCTGTCGCGTACGCCCACCAGGCCGGGCCGGTCGTCCGCCACCTCGACGCAGTTGCCGCCGTTGCCGCTGCTCCGGCTGCTCTTGCGCCACCGGGCGCCGGCCAGGTCCCGCCGCGCGCCGTCGCTCGTTACGTTCCCGTCCATCCCGTCCACGCTGTCGATCTGCCGGTCCGTGCCGGTCAGCTCCATGTCCGCGCCACCTCCGTGATCATCTCGATGGTCTGCCCGTGGGAGAGGGCCTCCGCTCGTACAGATTCCCATGTATCCCGCAGCGAGAGTACGTCCGACGGCATCTCCACGATGTGGCCCTGGAGTTGGTTGTCGAGGTAGCCCACATCGTCGCCGTCCTCCGGCGTGGCGAGCACGAAGGCGCCGTTGAGCCCCGCGTATGCCCCGACCGAGGCCGGCACGACGTGCAGGTGCACGTGGTAGCGCTGGCCAACCTCCACCAGGTGCAGGAGCTGTTCCCGCATCACCTCGGGGCCGCCGACGGGCCGGCGCAGCACGTACTCGTCGAGGACCGCGACCAGGCGCGGTGGCCGCTCCTTGGTCAGCACCGCCTGCCGCTCCATCCTGGCGGCGACCTGCTGCACGATCTCGTCCAGGCCGAACCGGCTGGCGCCGGTGAGCAGGGCGCGGGCGTACGCCTCGGTCTGCAACAGTCCGGGGATGACCAGCGGCTCGTACGACCGCAGCGCCGTCGCCTGCTGTTCGATTTTGACCCACTCGCGGAACCAGGGCAGCAGCACCTCGCGGCTCGCCACCTCGCGGATGCGTTCCAGCAGGCCGTCCGTGGCGAGGCGGGCGTCGCAGCGGCCGGTGAACTCCGGCTTCGGCACTCGCCGGCACTGCTCGACCGCCGCCACCAGCGACGCCGAAAAGTTGATCTCCTGCGCGAGCCCGTCCTGGGTGAGGCCGGCGTTGGTCCGCGCCCGCCGAAGTTCGCTGGCGAAGAGCTCCAATATGGGCCGGTGATCCATCTGCACACTCCTGTACGCGAGCGGTCCGGGTGGCGACGTACGTCCTGGTAGACGCGTTACGACTGCCGAGAGTAGTCCCGAGGTCACAACAATTGGGGGCAGCGGGACCGTCCGGATCCATCGATGGCGGCTCGGGGCCGAAAGGGGCGGCTCCGAACCGCAGGCCCTTCCGGACCCAGACCCGCCGATCGAGCTAAGCCGAGCCGGGACGAGTCGCGGGGCGGGCCGGGACGTTTCCGGCCCGAGTCGCAAGGCGGCCCGAGTCGCAAGGCGGCCCGGCATCGGTCGGCGGGGCAGGGCAGGAAGGGTCGCACCAGGACGGGCGGAACCGCGGGCCGTACCCCGCCGCCCCGGCGGGCCCCGTCGCGCTCCCCGCACCGGGGCGCGCGGGGCGGCGCCGGTCGGCGGCGGGGTACGGCCCATCCAGCGACCGCGCGGAGGAGGGGTGAGATGAGGATTCCGCGACAACCGGCGGGGGACGCGGCCGGACCGGAGCCGCCGGAGACGTTCGTACCGGTCGCCGTCGGCAACGTGCTCCGCTTGACGCCGGGCAACTACGTGTACGGCACCGGCCCGTTGCACGTCGGCGACGGTGAGCTGCGGTTACGGGTCATCCACGTGCCACGGGGCTTGGAGGCGTACGCGGGCGAGTGGGTCTCGATCCTCGGCGTGGAGGTACTGCCGAATGGTGAGGACGGGCGGCACCTGGCGGTGGCCGTACGCTGCCGCCCGCTGGAGCAGCCTGGATCGGGCTGAATCTTGGCACGCATCGGCCCCCAGGAGGGCCCAAACGGTTCAAGATTCAGCCGGCTCGGCACGCGGCACACGCCCTCGCGCCCGCTGTGGATCTGCCGGGTCGACGCGGCGCCCTGGCCCTGCGCCGAGGCGCGACTGTGGCTGACCCGTACACATCGCGAAAATCCCGTCGCGCTGTACGTGTTGCTCGGCGCAGCATTGGCCGAGGCGATGACGGACCTGTACCGGCTCGACGCGTACGGGGCTCCGGAGCCGCGCATCCTGTTCGACCGGTTCCTCGGCTGGACTCCCGCCCGCCGACCGACCTGACCGCTCGTCGCCCCCACGTCCGCCCCGGTACCGCCGACGGCAATCGGCGGCACCGGGGCGTTCGTCGCGCTACGTAACGAGAGGTCTACACCTGACCGAGTGACGCGACGAGGCGGACGACGGCGATCAGGAGGCTCCCCAGGTCGCCGAAAGCCCCGTGGCCGCGGTCGGGACGTTGATCGAATTCTTCACCCAGCCCGAGGCCGAACCGTACGTCTCGTACACGATCCCGCTCTCGAGCGTGTAGATGTACCGCTGACC
>NZ_JBFAPK010000005.1:231202-231434 GCF_040676675.1 Micromonospora sp. NPDC049559
GCAGTCGGGACGTTGATCGAATTCTTCACCCAGCCCGAGGCCGAACCGTACGTCTCGTACACGATCCCGCTCTCGAGCGTGTAGATGTACCGCTGACCACTCGGACTCCACGTCGCCGACACCGCCGACGCCGCAGTCGGGACGTTGATCGAATTCTTCACCCAGCCCGAGGCCGAACCGTACGTCTCGTACACGATCCCGCTCTCGAGCGTGTAGATGTACCGCTGACCGC
>NZ_JBFAPK010000005.1:231532-232988 GCF_040676675.1 Micromonospora sp. NPDC049559
GCTCGGACTCCACGTCGCCGACACCGCCGACGCCGCAGTCGGAACATTAACCTGATTCTTCACCCAACCCGTCGACGACCCATACGTCTCAAACAACAGACCATTCTCAACCGTGTAAATATACCGCTGACCGCTCGGACTCCACGTCGCCGACACCGCCGACGCCGCAGTCGGAACATTAACCTGATTCTTCACCCAACCCGTCGACGACCCATACGTCTCAAACAACCGGCCGCCTTCAATGGTGTAGATGTACCGGAACCCTGCCGGACTCCACGTTGCCGACAGGACATCCGCAGCGGTCGGCACGTTGAGGGAGTTCTTCACCCATCCCGTCGCGGCGCCGAAGGTCTCGTACACCACCGCGCTCTCCAGGGTGTAGATGTAGCGACTCAACGGCACCGCGCCCGTGCTCCACTGACCGAAGTCGGTAGCAACCGCCTCGTCCAGGTCACAATCCGCGCCGCCGACCGTTATCCCGTTTTGAATCTGCCGCAGTTGCGCCCGGGAGTCCCACTGCCCGCCTGACCACGCGTACGTCTGCCAACCAAAGGTGATCTTTCCAGCGTCGAACAGGCGCTTGATGACGTAGTAACCGCCGTATGCACCAGTTCGACCGCGCCCGATGACCGAGGCGATACCGTCGAAATAGGAGTTGATAGCGGTCTGCTGTTCCGCAGTCGCGTCGAAGTCGACGCTGAAATAGATTGGTCGGCCCGCGGGCATGCCGCAGTCCTCCGCCTGAGCCTTCGCATCCTCCGCGTCGGCGACTCCCTTTGCGTAGCCTTGCAGTGCCGCGCTCGCGCCAGCCTCCCAATTAGAGACGATGTCGATTCCGGCATTGATCAGAGACTTGGCCTCGGACGGGGTCAGGTTCTTGTCCGGCGTGTGGCTCAGGTACCGGCAGACGAAGCTGTAGCCGCCCGCCTTGATCGCTGAGATGCTGGGACGACTCCATGAGTAGTCGAGCCCGCGCCGATTCGCGGCCATAGCGATCCCCGGCGCCGCGAGAGCACCGGTAGCGCCGAGGATCGCGGCGCCCGCACCCAACAGTACCGTCCGTCGCGACGGCCGCCCCGGCCGCCCGATAGGTTCGTTTTCCATGACAGCCTCTCCTAGATTCGAATTTTCTGATCAAGGCCATTCGCGCGGGCGGCGCCGACGGCCGGGGTGATTGACGAGGGTTGCTGGGAAAATGATCCGCCGACTACCAGATGGTGATGTGAGACGGTCGCGTCAGGACACGCCCCAGGTCGCGGAGAGAGCATCGGCGGCGGTCGGAACGTTGACCGAGCCCTTCACCCAACCGGTCGGGCTGCCGTAGATCTCCTGGACCGAGCCACCCTCGAGCGTGTAGAGGTAGCGACGGCCGTTGGCACCCCACGTGGCGGAGACGACCCCGGTGGCGCTGGGAACGTTGACGCGGTTCTTCACCCAACCCGTCGGGCTCGTACGT
>NZ_JBFAPK010000005.1:233080-261959 GCF_040676675.1 Micromonospora sp. NPDC049559
TCCCGTACGTCTCGTAAACCTCGCCGTTCTCAACGGTGTAGATGTAGCGCTCACCGCTGGGGCTCCACGTGGCCGAAACGGCGGTCGCCGCCGTCGGAACATTGATACGGTTCTTCACCCAACCCGTCGGGCTCCCGTACGTCTCGTAAACCTCGCCGTTCTCAACGGTGTAGATGTAGCGCTCACCGCTGGGGCTCCACGTGGCCGAAACGGCGGTCGCCGCCGTCGGTACGTTGATAGGGTTCTTCGCCCAACCCGTCGGGCTTCCGTACGTCTCGTAGAGCGCGCCATCTTCCAGGGTGTAGATGTAGCGACGGCCGCTGGGGCTCCACGTGGCGGACAGTGCGGTCGCCGCGGTCGGGACGTTGATCGAGTTCTTCACCCAACCCGTCGAACTCCCGTAGGTCTCATAGACCTTGCCGCCTTCGAGCGTGTAGAGGTAGCGCTGGCCACCCAGGCTCCAGGTTGCGGAGAGCGCGGTGGCCGTCGTCGGCACGTTGATCGGGTTCTTTACCCAACCCGTCGAACTCCCGTACGTCTCGTAAACTTTGCCGCCCTCAAGCGTGTAGAGGTAGCGGAAACTCGGGGTCGTTGCCGGGTCGTTCCGGATGTTCGTATAACGAATCGCCTTATGGTAGTCGGTCAGCTCATCCCACGAATCGAAGCCGAGCTTGCCAACGTTGTTCACCTTGTACGGGTTCCGGACCGTCTCTCCGGTATTGTTGAACGAGTAGACATATGCTCCGGCGCGATGGTTGCTCTTGTCCTTCCAGCTGACGAAGAGTTCGATGTGACCGGACACCGAACCCACGTCGGGCTTTACCACGGCGTCGCCGGGCAGGAGGTCGTCGAGCGGGATCTCGTCCCACCTCGCATCACTGACGTCGTTGAAGGCGTCGGTGTCGGGACTGCCATTCAGGTGCCAGGCCATAGCCACGAGCCCGGAACAGTCGGTGCGGTAGCTCCGACCGTCGGGGTCAGGCGCGCTAGCAGAGGTGTTGTACTCCTCCCCCTCGTCCACCCAGTACTGCGCCCGATCGAGCACCTCCGATCGGGTAATTGCTCCACCGACGGTGGACGCCTGGACCGCCGCCGGTCCACTCACCATCTCCGCGCCGATGCCGCCAACAGCCCCCGAACCTACGGCAATCGCCAGGCCGAGAAAACCTCCGGCCACGCGTTTACGTGTCAACAAAATAGCCACCAACCTTTCCTCTGACCACGCGCCCAGCACGCCTGGATGCGAACTATTACGCGACCGCGACCGAAAATCTCAACGCCAACGGTCTGCACAAAACGCAGCGGGGCCACCTTCCCCGAATTGCGCGTACAGCTCGCTGAGGCGTTTTGATCGACGACCGAGCCGTCCAGAAGTGTTATTCGCGAGCGGCGGAGAAGTCACTACCTCGACGCCGGCAGGACCCTGCCTGGCAACTTGCTGCCAGCACGCAGAGTCACGAATTAAGCCCAGGTCAACGGAGCTTGCGGGGCGATCACGGGTGAGAGATACTGCACTCCGCAGTTGATCAACTACAGCAAGTGGGTGACGATGCTCTCACAGCTAGGGCTTTCCCTGCAGACGGAGATGGTCTATCGTGCGCTTCTCTTCAACCCGCAACTGTCAGCAGCAGACCTCATGGCACGCCTGCGGATCTCCGAGCGCGTTACGCGCAAATCGCTGCGCGTCCTGGTCGATCTCGGATTGGTCCTGATGGATGACACTTCTGGCCAGCTGACAGCAGTGTCGCCGGGAACAGGACTCCGCGCCCTACTGGGGCACATCGAGCAGGATGTGCGACAGCGACAAATGCAGGCAGATGCTACTCGCCGGCAGATCGATTACCTGGCAAAACAGAGCGATTGGCTGCAACAGGAACCAACTGGAGTGGTCCGACTCGGGGATGCAAAGACAACCCGGAACAGGGTCGGTGAGCTACTGCAAAACGCCAGGCAAGAGTACTTCGCAACCATACCGTTCGACACCCACACTCCCTGGTTGGCGGAGGAAACCTTCAACCTCGCGAATCAACTTTCCGGGCGCGGTGTCCGGCTCAAATCCCTGTATCAGCGGATGCACCACGGGCGCTCTGGCCTCGACGAGATCGCGACACGACTCGTGAACCTGGGTAGCGAAGTCCGCACCGGACCGAAGCCGCCGGTAGGGATGGTTCTTGTGGACCGGGAAGTCGTACTCCTGTCGGACCGACCGGGAGACTCGACACCTTCTGTCATCGAGGTCCGCAACGCTGGCCTGATTGCGGCCATGTACGCGCTGTTCGAGCAGTTGTGGCAGGCAGCCAGACCCGTCACCGAGACCAGAGCAGAAACGCGAGACAAACTCACTCCCCAAGAGGCTCAGATACTTGGGATGCTCGCCGACGGATCGACGGACGAGATCGTCGCTCGCCACCTCGGCGTTTCGGTCCGCACCGTCCGACGCAACATCGCGCAGCTCACCGAGCGCCTGCGGGCATCGAGCCGGTTCCAGGCGGGCGCCCAGGCGGTACGCGCGGGATGGCTCTGACCCACGGCCGCAGCGTGCCGCGGCCGAAAGCCAATCTCCAGTAAGACACATAGTCCCACGCACCGATTCGAAACGGGGGGATACCTTGATGCGTGCCCGCTCCGCCGTACCGCCGACACCGCAGCGCCGGGCGGTCGTCCCGACCGTCGCGACCGCCCTGGCCGTCGCGGTGCTCGCCGCCGCGGCGGCCAGCCCGGCCGGCGCCGCCCCGGCCAATTCCGCCCCGGCCGCGCCCGCGAATCTGACCACCTATCCGCCCACCACCTGCGGCGACGTCACCAACCCGACCTGGCTGTCGCAGGACCTCGCCGTGGCGCACGGCGCGGGCGACGACACCACGGTCTCGGTGTACGCCTCGACCGGCCCCGCTTCTTCGGCCGGGGCACAGTGGTGGGACAGCGCGGCCGACGCCGACCAGGGCGGCTTCGCCCTCGGGAACGCCCGCCTGACCGTGGCGGACCTGGACGGCGGCGGTGCGGACGATGTCGTCGCCCTCTACCGCGACGGCGCCGACACATCGGTCAAGGTCAGGGTATCCGGCGGCGGCCCGCAGGCCCGTCAGGCGTAGCGCTCGGCCAGGGCGACCGTACGTTCGGCCGCGGCGACCATCGCGCGGTCGGCGAAGCGGCCGTCGGGCAGGACCGCGGTGCCCGAGTCCCGGGTCTGCGCCTCGGCGACCGCGTCCAGCAGTTCCCGCGCCCGGGAGACCTCGTCGTCGGCCGGCCGGAACGCCTCGACGATGACCGGGAGCTGGCGCGGGTGGATGGCGGCCCGGCCGACGAAACCGAGCCGGCGCCCGGCGACGCAGGAGGCGGCCAGCCCGTCCAGGTCGGCCACGTGCGGGTGGACCGACATGGCCGGCGGCGGCAGGCTCGCCGCCCGGGCCGCGACGACGATCCGGCCGCGCGCCCAGAGCAGCCCGTCGTCGTCGGCGACCCCCAGGTCCGAGCGGAGGTCCGCCTCGCCCAGCCCGATCGAGGCGACCGCCGGGTGCGCGCGGGCGATCGCGTACGCGGCCTCCACGCCGGCCGCCGACTCGACGAGCGGGTGCAGCGGCGGCCCGGTGTACCGGCCGGCCGCCCGCGCCCCGGCCGCGCTGAGCCGGTTCGCGACGGCCAGCAGCGCCTCCGGCGAGTCCACCTTGGGCAGCCGCAGCCCGGCCAGCCCCGGCGCGCCCACCACGGCGTCCAGGTCGGCCGCCAGGTCGGGCCCGGCCAGCTCGTTGACGCGTACCTGGACGGGCACCCGGTGCGCCTCGCCCACGAACTCGGCGACGGCCGACCGGGCGTACGCCTTGCGGCCGGCCACCACCGCGTCCTCCAGGTCGAGGATGACCGCGTCGGCGCCGGACCCGACCGCCTTGGCGAACCGGTCCGGCCGGTCCCCGGGCACGTAGAGCCAGGTCAGCAGCATCAGATCGTCCCCTCCGCGCGCAGCCGGTCGATCTCGTCGGCGGTCAGCCCCAGCTCGGTCAGGACCGCCTCGGTGTCCTGCCCGTGCCGCCGCCCGGCGTGCTCGATCCGCCCGGGCGTCGCCGACATCCGGAACGGCACGTTCTGCATCCGGACCGGCCCCAACTCCTCGTCGGGTACCGTGACCACGGTGCCGAGCGCGGTGTACTGCGGGTCGGCCAGGATGTCCGGTACCTCGTAGACCGGGGCGACGGCGGCCTGCGCCTCCTCGAACGCCGCGACCACCTCGTCCCGGCCCCGGGCGGCCACCCAGGCACCGACGGCGGCGTCGAGTTCGTCGGCGTGCGCGGCCCGCCCGCTGCCGGTGGCGAACCACGGCTCGTCGATCAGCTCGGGGCGGCCGACCAGGCGCATCACCCGTTCGGCGATGCTCTGCGCGCTCGTGGAGATCGCGACCCAGCGCCCGTCGGCGCAGCGGTACGTGTTGCGCGGCGCGTTGTTGTTCGAGCGGTTGCCGAGCCGGGGCTGGACGTAGCCGAGCTGGTCGTACCAGGTGATCTGCGGCCCGAGCATCGCCATGATCGGCTCGATGATGGCGAGGTCGACGACCTGCCCGACGCCGCTGACGTCGCGGGCCCGCAGCGCCAGCATCACCGCGTACGCGGTGGCGAGCGCGGTCACCGAGTCGGCCAGCCCGAACGGCGGCAGCGTCGGCGGCCCGTCCGGCTCGCCGGTGGCGGCGGCGAAACCGCTCATCGCCTCGGCGAGGGTGCCGAAGCCGGGCCGGCGGGCGTACGGGCCGACCTGGCCGAAGCCGCTGATCCGGGCGATCACCAGGCGGGGGTTGACCGCGTGCAGCTCGGCGGGGCCGATCCCCCAACGCTCCAGCGTGCCCGGCCGGAAGTTCTCCACCAGCACGTCCGCGTCGGCGACCAGCCGGCGCAGCACGTCCCCGGCGGCCGGGCTGGAGAGGTCCAGCGTGGCGCAGCGCTTGTTGCGTCCGAGCACCTTCCACCAGAGCCCGACGCCGTCGCGGGCCGGGCCGTGTCCCCGGGACGGGTCCGGCTTGCGCGGATGTTCGATCTTGGTCACGTCGGCGCCGAAGTCGCCGAGGAAGGCGGTGGCGAGCGGGCCGGCGAAGAGCGTCGCCAGCTCGACCACCTTCACCCCGTCCAGCGGCCGGGCCCCGGCCGCCGCGCCAGCGCCAGTATCGGGCGCGGCACTAGCACCGCCACCGGCACCAGCACCGCCACCGGCGCCAGGCACGGCACCGGCGCCAGGCACGGCACCGGCCACAGCGTCAGCGCCGGAGGAGGCCGCCACGCCGGGCACCGCGAAGCCGTCCAGCGGGGTCATGGCCGGCCTACCGTCGGGTCGACGGCGGCCAGGAAGACGTCACCGTTACCGAGCGCCGCGCCGCCGCTGGGCGTACCGGTGGTGAGGCCGGTGACCAGCAGTTTCCCGTCCGCGGCGAGGGTGGCGTAGACGTTCTCCTCGCCGAAGGCGTCCACCGCGTCGTCGCGGGCGGTGCCGTACTGGGCCGCCACGGTCTGCCGGCCGCGCCGGTCGAACCGCAGCGTCAGCGCGTCGGCGCCGCCGGCCGGTACCCCGAGGGCGCTGCCGGTGAAGCCGACCACGGCGACGTCGCCGCCGGGCAGCGCGACCACCTCGGCGCCCGCCTCGTCGCCCCGGCCGCCGCTGACCGTACGCCAGCGCTGCTGCCCGGTCGGGCCGTACGCGACGGTCAGCACGTCGGTGCCGCCGGCCGTGGCGGTACCGCCGCCGTCGGAGGCGCCGACGCTGCCGGTGGCGACCGCGTTGCCGGCCGCGTCGACCGCGAGCCCCGCGAGCAGGTCGTCGCCGGTGCCGCCGGCCGTGGTCAGCCACTGCCGGTCGCCGTCCGGGGTGAAGCGGGCGAGCCAGCCGTCGGTACCGCCGAGCGCCGTGGTGCCGGGCAGTCCGGCCGAGGTGACGCCGGTCAGGTAGACGCCGCCCGCGTCGGCCGCGACCGCGTACGCCTTCTCCTCGCCGGCCCCGCCGAACTGGCGGGACCAGGCGACCGTCCCGTCCGGACGGACCCGGACCAGCACGGCGTCCTTGTCGCCCGCGCTGGTGGCGGCGTACGAGCCGCTGGTGTAGCCGGCGACGTACGCGCCGCCGTCCGGGGCGGGCGCGACCGCGTAGAACCGGTCGGCCTTGGCCGGGTCCCCGAGCTGGGTCAGCCAGGTGCGCGCCCCGGTGGCGTCCAGCCGCGCCACGATGGCGTCGTCGGCCGGGCTGCCCGGATGTCTGCCGTCGAGGTCGCCCCGGGTGTAGCCGGCGGTGATCACCCCACCGTCGGCGAGCGGCACCACCCCGTAGAGGCGCTCGTTGGCGGGCGTGCCGAACTCGGCGGTCCAGGTCGCGGTCCTGCGGTCCGGGCCGAGCCGGGTCACCACGGCGTCCAGCCCGCCGGCGTACGGCTGCCCGTCGACCGGGCCGGACGCCGCGTACCCGAGCACGGCCCCGCCGTCGGGCGCCGCGGCGACCCCGCCGGCCCAGTCGGTGCCGGCGGTACCGCGCAGCGGCGCGGGCAGGCCGGCCGGCGGCGTGACGCTCAGGGTCGGGGCGAGCTGCCGCAGGCCGTCCACGAAGGAGGGTTCCCAGACGTCCCAGTCGTGCCCGCCGTCGACCACCCGGAACTGGGCGGCCACCCCGTCGGCCCGGCGGACCGTGTTGTAGAGGGTCGCGGCCTCGTAGTCGAGGTCGTGCACCGCGTCGGCCGGGTCCGGGTTCGGCACCTCGTCGTCGCCGACGGCGAGGTACATCCGTACCGGCAGCTCCGGGTCGAGCTTCGGTAGCAGCGCCGGGTAGTTCAGCCGCTGGTAGACCTCGTCGGAGAAGCGCTGCGCGCCCAGGCCGTACCCGCCGAACTCGCGGGCCGACGAGTCGGCCGGCGGCAGCGGGCGGTAGACCGCCGGGCTGAGCACCAGCGCGTTGGCGAAGAGGTCCTGGTGGGCCAGGGCGTACCGCAGCGCGCCCGCGCCGCCCATCGAGTATCCGCCGATCAGCCGGCCGTTGCGCTGCGCCGACGTCCGGTAGGTGGCGTCCACGTACGACACCAGGTCCCGGGTGAGCGCGGTCTCCACCGGCCGGCCCGGGTCGTCGGTGCCGGTGTACGCCGAGTCCACGTAGTAGCTGCCCCGCCCGCTCCACGGCGCGTCGGGCAGCACCGCGATCACGGGCGGCAGCTCGCCGTCGGCGATCATCCGGTCCAGGTCGGCCTTGACCCGGGTCCACGCCGTCATCGTGTCGCCCCGCCCGTGCAGCAGGTAGAGCACCGGGTACCGGAGATTCGCGTTGCGCGTCTCGGCGTAGCCGTACGGCAGGTAGACGGTGTAGTCGATCGGCGTACCGAGCGCGGCCGAGGGCGCGCTGGCCGTGGTCAGCGTGCCGACCCGCTCGCGGCTCGCCGCGGCGCCGTCGGGGAGCGCGCCGGCCAGTCCGGCCGCGAGCAGCAGCGCCGCGGCGCCGCCGCCGAGCCGCCAGGGCAGTCTCATCGGGTGACTCCTCATCCGGGCAGGTCGGCGGCGCAGCGGAAGCCCACCGACGACGAACGGGTCAGGCCGGCGCCGAGCAGCAGCAGCTTCACCGACGCCTGGGGCGGCTGCGGGCCGCCGTCGAAGTACCAGTCCGAGCCCTCCGCCCGGTACGCCGCGCCGCCCTTGACGATGACGAAGCGGGTACGCCCGTCGGTGTGCTCGCTCTCGGTCAGGTTCCACACCAGCGGCTCGGCCCGGGCCAGCAGCCCGGCCTCGGCGGCGACCTGCCACTCGTCCTCGGTCGGCAGCCGCAGCCCGGCCCAGGCGGCGTACGCCCGCGCGTCGGCCAGCTCGACGTGGGTGGCCGGCGCGTCGGCCGGACCCGGGAGAGTCTCGCTCTCCGACCAGGGCCAGCGCTCGGGGCGCGTCGGGCGGTAGCCGGTGGCGCGGACGAACGCGGCGTACTCGGCGTTGGTCACCTCGCGGGCGGCGATGGCGAACCGTCCCAGCCGTACGCTGCGGCGCAGGGTGGCGGTGTGGTGCAGCCGGGGCGGCAGCGGCTTCCACTCGTCCACGTACGGGGCCTCGCCGTAGAGGCCGGTCTCCCGTACCCGGTACCGGACGACCAGTTCGCGCCGGCCGGCCGCGACCTCGACCATGCCGGCCGGTACCCGGTCGTGGACGGTGACCGGCGCGGGCACCCGCACGGCCGCGCGGGCCGGGAAGGTCGCATCATCGTCGGCCCCGACCGAGTCGGAGTCTGTCGCGGCGGAGGCCGGGGGCACGGCGGTCGCCAGCACGGCGGCGATGCCGCCGGCGGGGAGCGCGCCGCCGACGGCGACCCGGCCGTCCGGCCGCGCGGTCGGGGTCAGCTCGGCCCCGGTGACCAGGTCGAACCAGCGCCGCCCCGGCCGGTCCTCGGTGACCAGCCACGGCCCGTCGTGCGCCGCGCCCCGGTTCACCACCGTCCAGAGCGGCTCGTCGCCGTGCGTCCAGCGGGAGGCGTACACCTCGGTTCCCGGCGCGTGGTCGGCCAGCGGGACCCAGTCCTCGGCGCGCAGCCAGGCCGCGCGGTCGCGCCGCACCCGGCGCATCGCGCGCAGCAGCGCCCGGTCCCGGGCGTTCCAGCCGACCCAGACCCCGAAGACGCTCTCCCAGACCAGCACGCCGCAGCCGTTCAGCCAGGCCGAGTGCAGCTCGTCCAGGTGGCTGCGGTGCCAGCGGCGGGTGTGGTGCAGCACGTGCCGGCGCTCGAACCACTTGGCCCGCAGCACCCCCGGCACCGTCGAGTCGGCGAACCACTGCGCCCAGGACATGGCGTGGTCGGCGATCCGGGCCAGCGGCACCCGCGACTCGCCCTCCAGGACGATGGCGCTGCCGGGCGTACCGCCGCCGGGCGGCGTACCGAGCGCGTCCAGCGCGGCCCGCAGCTCGCCGGCGCCCTCCTTGAGGGTGTCGAGGAAGACCCCGTCCACGCCGAGCCGGCCGGCCAGCGCGGCCACCCCGGTCGCGTCGCTGTCGGGCTCCCGGCGGGTACCGGTGTCCCACGGGTTGTAGTCGACGAAGACGCGTACGCCCCGCCGCTGGAACGCCCGGACCACCTCGGGCAGCTCCGGCACGTCCCGGTAGAAGTCGAACTGGTTGCGGTCGTCCAGCCCGATCACCGGGTACGCGTGCCAGAGCACCACCCCGTCGAAGCCGCCGAAGTCCCGCTCCGCCTCGTCGAGGAACTCCTCGACGGTGAAGACGCCGCGCTCGTGGTCGTAGAGCGCCTCGTCCCAGAGCCAGGCGAGGCAGACGCTGAAGCAGTCCCCGGCGATGGTGTCGTAGTGGCCGCCGTCGTACGCCACCCGCTGCCGCGCCCCGGCCCGCCAGCGGTGCAGCCGCTCCCGCCAGGCGGGCCAGTCGGCCGGGTCGTCCGGCGCCGCGAAGATCTTCGCCTCGTCCAGCACCGACAGGTCGGCGCCGGGGTCGAGCGGTACCGCCGAGGGCAGGTCGATCGGCCTCGGCACGTACGGGTTGAAGCCGGGCAGGGTCATCGTGGGCTCACCCCGTAGCTCCGCGCGGCGAGCGCGTCGATCTCGTCCCGGGTGGGCAGGGCGCTGGAGGCGCCGGGCCGCTGGGCGCAGGCGGCGCCCGCCGCGCAGGCCCAGCGCAGCGCCGCCGTGACCGCCGCCGGTTCGGTCGGTCCGCCGCGCTCGGCCCAGGCCACGGCGAGCGCGGCGGTGAAGGCGTCCCCGGCGGCGGTGGTGTCGACCGCCTCGATCCGGGGCGCCGGGACCGCCAGCCGCAGCCCGGTCCGGTCGGCGTACCGCACGCCCCGGGCGCCGAGCGTCAGCGCGACGCGGGGCACCACCAGCAGCAGCGCGTCGAGCAGCCCCGCCAGCGCGGAGTCGTTCCCGGCCGGGTCCGCCGGCTGAGCCTCGTTCCCGGCCGGGTCCGCCGGCCGAGCCTCGTTCCCGGCCGGGTCCGCCGGCTGAGCCTCGTTCCCGGCCGAGTCCGCCGATTCCGCCGGCGCCCCCGTGCCGCCGGCGGAATCGGCGAGTCCGGCGACCACGCCGGCCTCGACCTCGTTGACCACCAGCAGGTCGACCAGGTCGAGCAGGTCGGCCGGGAGCGGCCGGGCCGGCGCGGCGTTGAGGACGAACGTGGTACCGGCCGCGCGGGCCCAGCCGGCGGCCTGCCGTACCGCCGGCAGCGGGATCTCCAACTGGCAGAGGAGTACGTCCGCCGCGGCGACCGCCGCCCGGTCCTGCTCGGTCAGCGTGGTCAGCTCGCCGTTGGCGCCGGGCGCCACCACGATGAAGTTCTCCGCCGCGGCGTCGACCGCGATCAGCGCCACCCCGGACGGGCCGGGCACCCCGCGCAGCCGCTCCAGGCGTACCCCGGCGGCGGCCAGGTTCTCGCGCAGCTGGTCGGCGAAGCCGTCCTGGCCGACCGCGCCGACGAAGGCGCAGTCGGCGCCCGCTCGGGCGGCGGCGACGGCCTGGTTGGCGCCCTTGCCGCCCGGTACGGTGCTGAACCCGTTGCCGAGGACGGTCTCCCCCGGTCGGGGCAGCGTCGGGGTGGTCACCACCAGGTCGAGGTTGGCGCTGCCGACCACCACCACCCGCGCCGTCACGACCGCACCCCCGCGTCCGGGCCGAGTCGAGCGGTGCGCTCGGCCAGCTCGGCGAAGCCGATCCCGTCGAAGCCGGCGATGCTGCTGCGCAGCCGGCCGCGCAGCGGACCGGTCCACTCGGGCGGCAGGGCGGCGGCGCCGGTCAGCGCCCCGGTGACCGAGCCGACCGTCGCGCCGGTGGAGTCGGTGTCCCAGCCGCCGCTGACCACCGCGCAGATCGACCGGACCAGGTCGCCCCGGCCGTACGCGAGCGCGGCGGCGACCAGGGCGGCGTTGTTGCGTACGTGCACCCAGTGCAGGTGGCCGTGCCGCTCGTAGAGGGCGTCCAGCACCGTCTCCCAGTCGCTGGCACCGGCACCGAGCGCCCGCGCCTCGCGTACCGCCGCCGTGAAGCGGCTGTTCGGCGGCAGGACCGACTCGCCCGCGTCCAGCACGGTCTCCACGTCCGGGGCGACCACCGCGGCGGCGGTCAGCGCCGCCACCCAGAGCGCCCCGTAGACGCCGGCCCGGACGTGGCTGACGACCGCGTCCCGGTACGCCATCTCCGCCGCCCGGTCCGGCCGGCCGGGGTTGACCCAGCCGTACACGTCGGTGCGGATCTGCGCGCCGATCCACTCCCGGAACGGGTTGTGCCGCAGCGCGGTGGCCGGCGGGGTCAGCCCGAGCAGCAGGTTGCGGTACGCCACCCGCTCGGCCGTGAAGACCCGCCCGCCGGGCAGCCAGTCCAGCCACGCCTGGGCCACGTCGTCGCTGTCGAAGTCCCGCCCGGCGGTCTCCAGCACCCGCAGCGCCAGCAGCGCGAAGTTGAGGTCGTCGTCCTCGGGCATGCCGTCGATGTTCTCGGCGAGGCTGGTCGGCGCGCTGCGCCGGTTCCACGGCCAGCGGGCCGCCACCTCGGCCGGCAGGCCGGCGGCGGTGAAGTAGCCGGCGAGCGGCCACCGCCCGGTGGCGGTCAGGATCTCCCGGATGCCCTGCCGGGGGATCTTCTCGACCGGCTTGCCGAGCACGCAGCCGACCGCCCGGCCCAGCCAGGCGCCGTGCAGCCGGTCCGGGTCGGCCGGGCCGGCCGGCAGCGGGTACCGCTCCGGCCAGCCGGCCCGGATCTCGTCCAGCTCCTGCGGCTCGTCGGCCGAGGCCACGGCCGGCAGCGCGTCGCAGACGTCCAGCAGCCGCGCCGCCAGGGCCCGCAGGCCCGGGTCGGCGGGGGCCGGCGAGGCCCCGCCGACCGGCGGTACGGTGCTGCCGCCGGCCGCCGCCCAGCGCTCGGCCACCACGGAGACGTCGCGCCCCTCGTCGGCGCTGGCGGCCAGCTCGTGCGGCAGCAGGTCCTCCGGCTGCACCCAGGTGAGCCGCAGGCGCCCGGCCGCGCTCACGCGAGCCCCGCGAAGCGGTCGGCCCGGCGGCGGAACCGGTCCCGGTCGCGGGCGAAGACCTCGCCGGCGACCTCGGCCAGGGCGCGGGCCGGGGCCACCAGATCGGTGCGGGACGCCCGCGCCACCGTGGCCGACCAGTCGTCCGGCACCGAGGCCGCGCCGCCCAGCGCGCCCGCGATGGCGCCGGCCATGGTGGCGGTCGAGTCGGCGTCGCGGCCGTAGTTGACCGCGCCGAGCACCGCCGGGCGCAGCTCGCCCTTCGCCACGACCAGCATGCCGAGCGCCACCGGCAGCTCCTCGATCGCGTGCAGCCGGCTCGGCCGCCGCGCGCCGAGGCCGGGGCTGCGGTAGTCCTCGCCGACCGTGTCGTACGGGGCCACGGCGGCGCGCAGCGGCCCGATCGCCTCGCGCCAGTCGTCGTACCCCCGCGCGGCCTCGACCACGGCCTCGACCGCGGCCCGGGTGCCGTCGCGGCCCAGCTCCAGCGCGGCGGCGACCACGTCGTCCACGGTCGCGCCGGGCGCCATCGCGGCGGCCACCGCGGCGGCGAAGACCGCCGCGGCCTCCCGCCCGTAGCTGTGCTGGTGGGCGCCGGCGACCTCGACCGCCTCGGCGTACGCCCCGGCGGGGTCGCCCGCGTTCACGACCCCGACCGGGGCCATGTACATGGCGGCGCCGCAGTTGACGATGTTGCCGACGCCGGCCTCGCGCGGGTCGGCGTGCGCGTGGTGCAGGCGGGTGACCAGCCACCGCTCGGCCGCGGCCAGGCGGTGGAAGGTCAGCCCCTCCCGTTCCAGGTCCGGCAGGTAGACCACCCGCTCGATCAGGTCGGGCACGAGCAGCTCCGCCACGTCGTACGCGTCGAGATGGTCGCGCTTGCGCGCGTACGCCCGTACCAGCGCGTGGGTCATCAACGTGTCGTCGGTGATGTGCCCGTCGCCCTTGTGGTACGGCGCCATCGGCCGGGCGGTGGCCCAGTCGGCGTGGAACGGGGGCGCGATGCCCTCGACCCAACCGCCGTACCGGGCCCGGATCTGCTCGGGCAGCGCCGTTTCGGTGGCACCGCCGAGGGCGTCGCCCACGGCGGCGCCGACCAGGCAGCCGACCGACTTGTCGAGCAAGAGTTCCATGACTACCTCAGGACCTGCTTCCCACCGTCGACCAGCTGGGTACCGAGCTGGTCGATCGAGATCTTGTTGGCGAAGTACTGCTGGAGCGCCGGGGTGGCGTACTTGGTCTTCCACTCCGGGTAGGCGTCCAGCTTCTGGAACGGGGCCACGGTCAGGTCCTTGGCGCTGTCCGCGGCGACGTCCCAGCCCTGCTTGCCGCCGGTCGACTTCACCAGCTCGGCGTTGGCCTGCGTACCGGTCGGCACCAGCCAGTCGCCGTGGGCGAGGATCGCCATGTTGGTCGGGTTGAGGAAGTACTCCAGGAACTGCGCCGCCTGCTTCTGGTGCTTCGAGTCCGCCGAGATCGACAGCGTCTGCGGGTTGGCGGCCTGGTTGGCCGAGGTGCCCTTGATCGGCGGCAGGGTCACCCAGTCGAAGCCGGCCGGGGCCTGCTCCACCATCTGCTGCCGCAGCGAGACCGAGCCGGGGATCATCGCGTACTTGCCGGCGAAGAAGCCGGGCAGGGTGTCCGCGCCGCTCATGCCGAGCGCGTCCGGCGCGGCGCTCTTGTCGGTGTAGAGCATGTCGTGGATGCGCTTGGGGACCTCGCGCTCGGGGGCGCCGACGCGTACCTCGGTCTTGCCCCCGTCGGTGTAGAAGTACTTGCCGTCGAAGTTGAGCGCCAGGTTCATCACCCGGTTGGTCGGGGACTTCAGCGCCCACGCCGCCCCGTACCGGCCGGGCCCGGTCAGTTTCTTCGCGTTGGCCTGGAACTCGTCCCAGGTCCAGCCGCCGTCGGCCGGCGGTACGGCGATGTTGGCCGCGTCGAGCAGCTTCTTGTTGGCGATGACGACCTGCGACTCCAGCAGGAACGGCGCCCCGGTGACCTTGCCGTCGAAGGTGGCGGTGTCCCAGATGCCCTTGTCGATCTGGTCCTTGAAGCTGTCGGAGAGCAGAGAAGAAAGGTCGGCGAGGTAGCCCTGCTTGCTGAACTCACCGATCGAGGCCGCCTCGTAGTGGATGATGTCCGGCGCGTCGCCGCCCTCGAACGAGGTCAGCAACTGGTCGTGTACGGAGTTCCAGTCGCCCTGGACGTACTCCACCTGGATGTCCGGGTGGTCGGCGTTCCACTTGGCGACCAGGTCCTTGTTGGCCTGGAGCGACTCCTTCTGCCAGGCGAGGCTGAGGAAACGCAGCTTGACCGGTCCGGAGCTGTCGCCGGAGTCGCCCCCGCCGCACGCGGCGAGGGTGCTCAGCCCGACGACGCCCGCCACCGCCGCGGCGGCGAGTCTGCGGTCGAATCTCGGTAGACGCACCTGTGGTGCCTCCTCTACTGGTGGGGGTGGGTGGTGGGTGGGACGGATCAGCCCTTGACGGCGCCGGCCAGCGACCCGGAGGAGAGCCGGCGCTGCATGACGGCGAAGAAGACCAGGCTCGGCAGGGTGGCGAGCAGCGAGCCCGCCGCGAGCGGCCCGAGCCGGGCCGTGCCCTCGATGCCGACGAACCGGGCCAGGGCCACGGGCAGCGTCGCCAGCTCGGGCGTCTTGATCAGTACGAGGGCGAAGAAGAACTCGTTCCAGGCGGAGATGAACGAGAAGAGCGCGGTGGCGACCAGCCCGGGTGCGAGCAGCGGGAAGACCACCCGACGCAGCACCTGCAGCCGGGTGGCGCCGTCGACCGAGGCGGCCTCCTCCAACTCGCGCGGGATGTTGCGGACGAAGCCCTGCAGCATCCAGAGCGCGAACGGCAGCGCCCAGACCACGTAGATCAGGATCAGCCCGGCGTGCGTGTTGGCGAGCCCCGCCTGCCGCAGCACCAGGAAGATCGGGATGATCAGCAGTACGAACGGGAAGAGCTGGGAGAGCAGCACCCAGCCCAGCGCCACCGTGCCGAGCCGGGTGCGGAACCGGGCCAGCGCGTACGCCGCCGGCGTGGCGACCAGCACGGTCAGCACCGCCGAGGCGAGCGAGACCTGGAGGCTGTTCCAGGCCGCCCGGCCGAGGTTCTGCTCGGTGAAGGCCTGGACGAAGTTCGACAGGGTCGGGTGCACCGGTATCAGGGTCGGGTGCAGCTTGACCAGCTCGCGCGGGGGCTTGAACGAGGTGGAGAGCAACCAGACCAGGGGAAAGGCCAGGAAGACCAGGTACGCCAGCAGGGCCAGGTACTGCAACGCCCGGCCCAGCCGGCTCGGCTTGCCGTACATCTAGTTCGCCTCCCGGAGCCGGCGGCGCAGGTACACCGCGAGCAGGGCCACAATGATCAGGACCATGGCGTTGCCGAGCGCCGCCGCGTAGCCGTAGTTGCCGTAGCGGAACGCCTCCTCGTACGCGAAGAGCATCGGCAGCATGGTCCGGCCGCCCGGCCCACCGTTGGTGAGCACGTAGACCAGCCCGAACGAGTTGAAGTTCCAGATGAAGTCCAGCGACGTGATCGCCACGATCACCGGGGCGAGCGCCGGCAGGGTCACCCCGCGGAAGCGCTGCCAGGTGCCGGCGCCGTCCACGGCGGCGGCCTCGTGCAGCTCGCGCGGCACCCCCTGCAACCCCGCCAGCAGTACGACCGCGGTCTGCGGCAGCCCGGCCCAGACGCCGACGATGATCACTGCGGGGAGCGCGGTGCCGAAGTCGCCGAGCCAGTTGGTCCGCAGCGCGTCCGCGCCGAGCCGGTGCAGCAGCTCGTTGAGCAGCCCGGCGTCGGGGTGGTAGACGAGCCGCCAGAGGATGCCGACCACCACGGGCGGCATCGCCCAGGGCACGACGGCCAGCACCCGGGCCACCCCACGGAACCGCAGCTGCTGGTTGAGCAGCAGCGCCAGCCCGAGGGCGAGCAGGAACTGGAGCGCGGTCACCCCGAACGCCCAGACCAGTCCGATCCGGAACGACCCCCAGAAGAGCGAGTCGTGCAGCATCTCCCGGTAGTTCTCCAGCCCGGTGAAGCTGATCGTGACGTTGCGTCCGGCGCGGGCGTCGGTGAAGCCGAGGTAGATGCCGCGCAGCAGCGGGAAGACCGAGAGCACCACCACGGGCAGCAGCGACGGGAGCAGCAGCAGGTAGACCGTCGTACGGTCGGAGCGCGCCCGCCCCCGCCCACCCGGCCGGCGGGACGGTGCCTCGGGACGCGGCTCGGTCAGCGTGGTCACGGCAGCACCTCCCGCACGGAAACCGGCGCCGGCGGGGTGGGCGGCGTGCCGCCGGGGTGCGCGGGCGCGGGGACGTGCCGCACTACCGCCCCGGGGCGGCTCGACGCGCGCACGGCGAGGCTCGGCGCGACGTGCTCGCGGCGCGGCGGCAGCGACGGGTCGGCGATCCGCTCCAGCAGCAGCTCGGCGGCGCGGCGACCACGGGCGGCCGAGCCCAGCGAAACGCTGGAGAGCTGCGGGAAGGCCATCTGGGCCAGCTCGGTGTCGTCCATGCCGACCAGTGCCACCTCCTCGGGTACCCGGCGCCCGGCGCTGAGCAGCGCGTGCAGGGCACCGACGGCGATCAGGTCGTTGGCGCAGAGCAGCGCGTCCGGGTCGGCCCGCGCGATCAGCCGGGCGGCGGCGTCCCGCCCGGCCGCGTACTGGAAGTCGCCGACCTCGACCAGCCGCTCGTCGAGGGCGACGCCGTGGCGGGCGAGCGCGGCCCGGAAGCCGGCGTCGCGGACGGCGCCCGGCACGGTGTCCAGCGGCCCGTTGACGAAGCCGATCCGCCGCCGGCCCGCCGCGACCAGGTGGTCCACGGCGAGCGCCACGCCGGCGGCGGAGTCGGTACGGACGTTGTCGACCGGCGCCTCCTCGGGCAGTTGCCCGACCACGACCACCGGTACCGGGCTGTCGACCAGCGCGCCGAGGTGCGCGTCGGTGATCCGGATCGGGGAGAGGATCATCCCGTCCACGTACCGGTGGGCGAGCCGGCGCAGCAGGTCGGTCTCGTTCGCCACCTGTCCGCCGGTCGCGTGCACCAGCAGTTGCCGGCCCGAGGAGGCCACCACGGCCTCGATGGCGCGCATCATCGCCACGTAGACCGGGTTGCCGATGTCGGCGACCGCGAGCGCGACGAGGCCGGTGCGCTGGGACTGGAGCGAGCGCGCGATGGCGTTCGGCACGTACCCGACCTCGGCCGCCGCCTCGCGGACCTTGCGGACCGTCTCGGCGCTGCCGCCGCGCCCGTTCAGTACCCGGGAGGCGGAGGCGATGGAGACGCCGGCCCGGGCGGCGACGGTGTGCACCGTCGGCCGGCCGTCGACCGGGGGTTGTAAACGTTTACGACCCACCTACCGCACCTCCGCCTCGGACTTGTAAACGTTTCCGGGGAGTCTGCCCCCGCCGCGCCGACCCGTCAAGAACCCGTTACGAAACCGTTTCGTACCTGGTCACGTGCGGTCCCGCACTCCGGCGACCCGACCACCGCGATCGCGCCGAGCGGGGCTGGCCGGTGTGCCGCACACTTGCCTACATGCCGCTGCCCCTGCCGCACCCCGCCGTGCTCGTCGACCTCACCCGCCTCGCCGTCGGTCAGGCCACCGGTACGGCCGCCGCGCTCGCCGCCGCACCGGCGCGCGCCCTCGGGCTGCTCGACGGGGCCGAGGCGCTGCTCGCGCGGATCACCGCCGCCGTCGAGCGGGTCGAGGCCGTGCTGGACCGGGCCGAGACGGTGGTGGGGCGGGCCGAGGCGGCCGTCACCCGCACCGAGCGGGTGCTCGACGAGGCCGAGGACGCGGTACGTCAGGTCGGGGTAATCAGCGCGGCGGCGACCGTCGCGATCGAACAGGCCACCCGGGTCGCGACCGGCGCCGAGGCCGTGGTCGCCGACGCCGGCCGGATCACGGGGGACGCGGCCACCGCGATGGCGCGCGCCGAGGCGGTCACCGCCACCGCCGACGAGCTGCTCACCGCGTACGGCGCGACGCTGCTGCGCGCCGCCCCGATGGCGGGCCGCTTCGTCGAGCAGCTCTCGGCCGAGGAGGTCGACGCGGCGATCCGGCTCATCGACGAGCTGCCGAAGCTGACCGAGCACGTCACCTCGGACGTACTGCCGATCCTGGCCACCCTCGACCGGGTCGGCCCGGACATCCACGAGCTGCTGGAGGTGACCCGGGAGCTACGGCTGGCGGTCGCCGGCATCCCCGGGCTCAAGCTGCTGGCCCGCCGCGGCGACCGGCTGACCGAGTCCGACCAGGGCTGACCCGCGGGCCGAGTCCGGGCCGGCCAGTGGCGCCGGCCCGGGCCGCTCGAACCGGATGCTACGCAGGACCGAGACCATGACCTGGCAGTACTCCGCCCAGTCCGCGAGGCTCGGGGTCGTCAGGCGCAGGACCAGCAGGTACGGCACGTCGGGAACAGGCACGACCGCCTGGGCGTACGCGACCGGTACGACGGCCGGCTCCGGCCGCCCGCCGAACCGTGTCGGGACCGGCGCGCTGAAACCGGCCACCACCACCACCGCCGGGCCGCACGGCAGGAGACGCCGCTCCACCCGGTACCGGCCGGCCTCGCGTTCGTACCGCGCGGCGATCCGCTTCGCGGCGAGGTCCGCGTCCAGCCGATCGCCGGGTTCCAGGGCGGCCAGCAGGGACGACATGCTGGCCCGGCCGTCGGCCACCAGGTAGCTGAACCCGTGGTAGAGCACGGGCTTGCGGCTCAGCTCGACCGCCTGCCGGTCGCAGAGCATGGCCAGGGCCCGGTGCGCATCGGGGCCTCCCTCGGGTAGGACCCGGGCGGCGAGCGCGAACAGGGCCGCGCGGCGCTCGTCCGGGTCGCGGTGCGTGGGCACCGCGTGGAACCAGGAGGGTACGGCGATCCTGACGCGGGGCGGCGCGGGCGGCTCCTCGCTGGTCGGGAGCACTAGGGCGCCACCGCCTGCTTCGCCTCCCTCAGCCGTTCCGCCGCCTCCTGCTCGGCCGCGCTGTTCTCCTCCGCGCCCAGGCTCCATGCCTGCTCCATCGCGGCCGGGATGTTCCACCAGCCGTCCCGCCAGTAGTCGTCGCCGTGCTGGGCGATGTCCTCCTGCTGCATCGAGTTCGCGCCCGACTGCCAGGGCCCGTCCACAATCGCCTCGTGTACGGCACGACCTACGTCATCGAGCCCTTCGATGGCCGGCTCCAGCTGCTTCCCGACGCCGACCATCGCGACCCCGGCGACGTCGAAGACCAAATCCTTCGCGGAGACGTCGCCGCCGAACGACGCGGCGACGGTGTGCAGACCGAGGGCGCCGAACCCCGAGAGCGAGCTGGCACCCAGGCCGCCGGCGCCGGCCGTGATGAGCGCCGCACCCACCGGCGTGCCGACCCCGGTGAAGACGAGCACGCCACCGGCACCGATGCTGAGCAGCGACAGGAGCCCGCTGCCCATGGCGATGTCGCCGGCGACATCGCCCAGATTGGCGATCTGGTTGGCGTGCCTCGTCATCCAGTTCCCGGCCGCCTCGAACGGCGCGCTCACGTCGTCCAGGAGTTCCCGGAGCAACCCGGGGTCGGTGGCGAGCTCGGCCAACTCGGCCAGCTTCCGCGCGGCTTCCCCCGACAGTTCCTCGTGATATCCCTTCAGGACAGTGGCGTCCGCGACGATGTCCTCGTACGCCTGTTGTGCCGCCCGCAGCCGGCGGGCCGCGGCATCGGCCTCCGCCTGAGCGCCCGGGGTCAGGGCGTTGACGAGCTGGCCGACGAGGCTCAGCGCCGGATCGTTCTCGGCCGCCGCCAGTCTCTTCCTGGCCTCCGCGGCGTCCTTTTCGCAGGAGGCGGCCTTGGCCTGCAGCGCGGCGAGATCCCGCTCCCACCGCTCCAGCACGTCCGCGGCGCTGTTCATCGCGTGGGCCGCCTGGTCCAGCCGCTTCGGGAAGCCGTAAACGCGGGTGCGGAAGCCCTCGGCGGCGCGGCCCTCCCAGCCGCCGATCCCCCCGGCCACCGCGTTGACTTCGATCTTGGCATCCCCCAGCTGCGCGGCGGCATTCCTCAGCGCCGCCGCGAAGGCCGAGACCTCCTCGGGACTTCCGGGCGCCGGGTCGAAGCCCAGGGTGGGGTACTTGTCGGGGCCGAGGCCGAGGCTCGCGAGCAGGCTCGACACGTCAGTTCCCCTTCGGGGTCAGGTCGGGCTCCGGCACGCCCTTGAGGTACTGGACGCTGTCGAGGTCGGACTGCCGGTACAGGTCGGCGGTCGTCGACAGCTTGTGCCGCACGCCCCGTAGCGCCGCCGCCAAGTTGTCGAGCGTGCCGCCCCACCGGTCGACGAAATCCTCGGCGGCGCCCTCCAGCTCCCCCGAACCGAGGCCACCCGTGTCTTCCGAGTCGAGCCGCTGGCGGGCGGCGACGACATGGCCTTCAGCGCCCTGGATCCGCGCCCCTGTGGAGAGCAAAGTGTCGATCTGTACCTGGAACCCGTTCAACCCCGTCCACCTTCGTGCGAATTTCGAGACACCCTACGGCATATTGATCGACTCACCGGTGCTCCGAGCCGGCGCGGCTCGTCGCCCACCGACGGAGACGCACGCCGAACCACCGGCGTCGAGGAGCCGGGCCGCCCGGCCGTCGGTACGGCGGGAATACGCCGGTGTCGGCGCGAAGTTCCCGCGATTATGTCTGTTATGACGACTATCGGACTCATCGGCAGTGGACACATCGGCGGGACCGTCGCACGGCTGGCCGTCGCCGCCGGCTACGACGTGGTGCTGAGCAATTCTCGCGGGCCGGAGACGCTCGCCGACCTCGTGGCCGAGCTGGGCCCCCGGGCCAGGGCGGGCACGCCGACCGAGGCGGCGACCGCCGGGGACCTGGTCGTGGTGAGCATCCCGCTGCGGGCGTACCGCGACGTCCCCGTCGAACCGCTCGCGGGCAAGCCCGTCATCGACACCAACAACTACTACCCCTCGCGGGACGGGCACATCGCCGAGCTGGACGACGATTCCACCACCAGCAGCGAACTGCTCCAGCGGCACCTGCCCGACGCGCACGTGGTGAAGGGCTTCAACAACATCAACTTTCGGCACCTCGCCGAGCTGAGCCGCCCGCCCGGCGACCCCGGGCGCAGCGCGCTCGCGATCGCCGGCGACGACGAGCAGGCCAAGGCGCTCGTGACCGAGTTCCTCGACACGATCGGCTACGACACCGTCGACGCCGGCCCGCTCGCCGAGGGCTGGCGCTTCCAGCCCGGCACCCCCGCGTACGGGCGGCCGTACGGGAGCAGCCAGGACGACTTCATGCAGTCGCCCGGGGCGCCGGTGCCCGACACGCAGCTGCGGGCGGTGCTGCGCGAGGCCCGACGCTAGGCGAGCCGTCGCCCCGGCCGCGGCCCGTTCAGCGGGCCGCGGCCGGCAGCTCGTCCAGCTCCACGACCTCGCGGCCGAGCGGCCAGAACGCGGCCGGTACCAGCTTGAAGTTGGCGATGCCGAACGGAATACCGATGATCGACACGCAGAGCCCGATCCCCGCGACGACGTGCATCAGCGCCAGCCACCAGCCGGCGAGCACCACCCAGAGGACGTTGCCGACGGCCGACCCGAACCCGGCACCGGGCTTCGGCACCAGGGTCCGCCCGAACGGCCACAGCGAGTAGTACGCCAGCCGCAGCGACGCCACCCCGAACGGGATCGTGACGACCAGTACGAAACAGATCAGGGCCGCGATGCCGTAGCCGATCGCGAGCACGATGCCGCTGCCGAAGACCAGCCAGAGCAGGTTGAGGATGAACCGCACCATGCCTCCCATCGTGCAACCGTCGATCAAGCGACCTACCTTCCGGCCGCTACAGCGGCGTGCGAGCCGTCCTTCGGCTAGAGCGCGTCGACCAGCTCGCGCGGTAGGCCGTGCGTGTCGTGCAGGTACCGGTAGTCCTCGTCGGTCAACGGACCACGGGACCGGGACCGGTACCGGGAGACGATCGGCCCGCCGCGCCGCAGCAGGCCCCGGAACCGCCGCTCCTCCGCCAGCAGAAGGTCCCGCAGCTCGCCCACGTCCGCGCGCTGCCCGAACCGGTCCAGCGTCCGCTCGACCGGCTCGGTCGGCAGGTCGCCCAGGCTTCGCGCCGGGTCGGCCCGCCACAGCTCGGTGAGGACCAGGCGCAGCAGGCGGCGCAGCACGTAGCCCCGGCCCGTGTTCGACGGGCGCACCCCGTCGCCGACGACCACCACGCTCGACCGGAGGTGGTCGCAGACCCGGCGCAGCGCCTCCCCGTCCAGGCCCCACAGGCCCGTGACGCCGCGGACCCACGGCTCGAACGCCTCCCCCTCGAAGACCGAACCGTTGCCCCGCAACACCATCTCCATCCGCTCCAGGCCCATCCCGGTGTCCACGTTGGGCTGCCGCAGCGGCTCCAGCCGGCCGTCGTCGTACCGGTGGTAGCGCATCTGGACGTGGTTCCAGACCTCCAGCCAGCGCCCGTCGGTGCCGGGCGTGCCGCGCGGCGGGCCGTCACCGGTCCAGACGAAGATCTCCGAGTCCGGCCCGCACGGGCCCGTCGGGCCGTTCGACCACCAGTTCTCCGCCCCGGTCAGCTCCACCGGTACGCCCAGCTCGCGCCAGGTCTCCAGCGACCCGAGGTCCGGGCCGACCCGCTCGTCGCCGCCGAAGACGGTCACGTGCAGCCGGCCCGGGTCGATGCCGAACCCCTCGCGCAGCAGGTCGTACCCCCACCGCAGGCTCCGGGGCCCGTCGTAGTCGCCCAGCGACCACGACCCGAGCATCTGGAAGACGGTCAGGTGGGTGCGGTCACCCACCTCGTCCAGGTCGGTGGTACGCAGGCAGCGCTGGACGTTCACCAGCCGCCGCCCGAAGGGATGGGGCCGCCCCTCCAGGTAGGGCGTCAGGGGGTGCATCCCCGAGGTGGTGAAGAGCACCGGATCCCCGGGCGGCGGGATCAGCGAGTTCTCGGGCACCAGCGCGTGGCCGCGCTCCCGGAAATAGTCGACGAAGGTACGGACGATCTGCTCGGGCGTCATCGGACCGGCCTTTCGGATCATGACGACCGGAGGCGACCCGACGGCGGGGACAGCGCGCCCAGGGCGCAACAAAATGCCGGCGGACCGATATCCGGTCGCCGGCGGGAGAGATCAGAAAGAGATCGGGAGATCAGTCGGCGGCGACCGACGAGCGGGTAGCTCGCGCGGCCGCGGCGGCGGTACGATTGACGATCTCCATGCCTCCACGGTACCCGCCGCGACCGGCGCCGCCCAGCGCTTTACCGGGCCCGCCCCGACCCCGGTCATCCTACGCCGGGTCGCCGGACCGGTAAAGGGCGTCGATCTCGGCCCGCGACGGCAGCGAGACCGAGGCGCCGAGCCGCCGCGCGCAGGCCGCACCCGCCGCGCTCGCCCACCGCACCGCCTCGACCAGGTCCCGCCCCTCGCCCCAGGCGACGGCGAGCGCCGAGGTGAAGGCGTCGCCGGCCCCGGTCGAGTCGACCAACTCCACCTTGAAGGCCGGTACGTGCTGGCACCGCCCGCCACGCTCGCCGTACCAGGCGCCCTCGGCGCCCAGGGTCAACACCGCCCGGGGCACGACGTCGAGCAGCGCCTCCGGGGCCTCCCGACCCTTGCCGCTGATCGCCCGCGCCTCCAGGTCGTTGACGACCAGCAGGTCCACCGCGCCGAGCAGCTCGGCCGGCAACTCCCGGGGCGGCGCCGCGTTGAGCACCACCCGGGTGCCGGCCTCCCGGGCCGCCAGCGCCGCCTGGGTCACCGTCTCGACCGGGATCTCCAGCTGCGCGACCAGCACGTCCGCCGCGCGTACGGCACCCAGCTCCGCCTCGGTCAGCCCCGCGAAGCTCGCGTTCGCGCCCGGCGTCACCACCACCGCGTGCTCGCCGCCGGCGCTGACGGTGACCAGCGCCACCCCGGAGGTGCCGTAGACGACGCGGACGTGTGACATGTCCACCCCGGCCGCGGCGATGCGTGCCTTCAGGGTCACGCCGAACGAGTCCGAGCCGATCGCCCCGAGGAACGTCGCGGCGCCCCCGGCGCGGGCCACGGCGATCGCCTGGTTCGCGCCCTTGCCGCCGGCGACCATGACGAAGTCGGTGCCGAGCACCGTCTCGGCGGATCGGGGCAGCTTCGGCGCCGTCGCGACCAGGTCCATGTTGGCACTGCCCACGACCACCACGCGCGGCCGGTCCACGTCGCCTACCTCCCCGATCTCGGTCGGTCCGAGTCTAAGCCGTGCCCTGCCGATCAATGCCGGCCTGCGTCGGGCCCAGGCGACGACCGGCTGCGTTGTCGATTCGTCCGGATACAACACCGGTATCCGGACGAACCTCCGCCTTGCCTGACCGCCGCCTGAATCCCGCCTCGGCTCGGCATGATCGGCGATGATCCACCGGACGTCGCCGCCGGCGCACCGCGCTCTCGCGCCCATGGCAGGCTGCCCGGCATGGGACACACGCCGATCGGAGTCATGTACCGCTGCGACACCCCGCCCGAGAACCTGCCCGCGTACGCCCGGCTGGTCGAGCGGTTGGGCTACGACGAGCTCTGGGTGGTCGAGGACTGCTTCTTCGCCGGGGCGGTCTCCGCCGCCGCGATCGCCGCCGCCAGCACCGAGAACCTGACCGTCGGCATCGGCATCCTGCCCGCCGCGTTCCGCAACCCGGCCCTGGCGGCGATGGAGGTGGCGAACCTGGTGCGTACCTTTCCCGGCCGTATCCTGCCCGGCTTCGGGCACGGCATGCCCGACTGGGTACGCCAGGTGGGCGCCGACCACCCCTCACCGCTGGCCGTGCTCGGCGAGACGGTCACCGCGGTCCGTGCCCTGCTCGCCGGCGAGACCGTCACGGTCGACGGCCGGTACGCCCGCCTCGCCGGGGTCGCCCTGGAGTTCCCGCCGGCGCAGCCGCCGCCGGTCTACACGGGCGTACGCAACGAGCGGTCGCTGCGCCTCTCCGGCCGGCTGGCCGACGGCACCATTCTGGCCGAGTGCGCCGGACCGGCCCAGATCCGCTGGGCGCGGGGCCTGATCGACGAGGGCCGACGGGAGGCGGGCCGCACCGACCCGCACCGGCTGACCGTCTACACCCACCTGGACCTCGACGCCGCTCCGACCAGCGCGCGGCGCGAGATCGCCGCCCGGCTGCTCGACGGCCCGCCGCTCTCCCCCGCCGACGGGGACCTGGCGGCCGAGATCGCCGCGCTGCTGGCCCGGTCACCCGACCTGGCCGCCCTCGCCGCCGCGCTGCCCGAGCACTACCTGGACCGCTTCGCCGTCGCCGGTACCTCGGACCGCTGCGCCGCCGCCGCGACCGCGCTACTGGAGGCCGGAGCCGACGCACTCGTCCTGATCCCCCCGCGCGACCCCCAGCTCGCGGTCACCCAGATCACCCTCGCCGCCGAGTCCCTACTCCCCCGCCTCCGCTGACCCGACGACAAACGCACACCCGGGCGCGCCGACCGGAGCACCCGCCCGAGGCGTCACCACCGAGGCCGTACACAAACCCAGCCGAAAGGGGCGCGACCAGCCGGCGCACGACGGGGTTGGGGGCGGGATCGCCCACGACGGGATCAAGCCTGACCGCCCAGAGTGGGCGATCCCGCCCCCAACCCCTCAACCGCAACCGAGATCTCAGGCAGCCCGAGCCGCGAACCGATCACCGACCCGCTCGACCGAGAGCGGAATCCCGAACGTCTCCGACAGGTGCTCACCCGTGATCGTCTCGCCGATCAGCCCCTGCGCCACGATCCCGCCGTCCCGCAACAGCAGGGCGTGGGTGAATCCCGGCGGGATCTCCTCGACGTGGTGGGTGACCAGCACCATCGCGGGCGCGTCCGGGTCGCGCGCCAGCCGGGCGAGCCGGCCGACCAGGTCCTCCCGGCCGCCCAGGTCCAGCCCGGCCGCCGGCTCGTCGAGCAGCAGCAGCTCCGGGTCGGTCATCAGCGCGCGGGCGATCTGCACCCGCTTGCGCTCTCCCTCGGAGAGGGTCCCGTACGACCGTTGGGCGAGCGCGCCCGCTCCGAGCTGCTCCAGCAGCCCGGCGGCGCGCGCCTCGTCGATCGGGTCGTAGCTCTCCCGCCAGCGGCCGACGACGGACCACGCGGCGGTCACCACGACGTCGAGGACGCGCTCGTCGGCGGGGATCCGCTCGGCGAGCGCGGCCGTGGTGAGCCCGATCCGGGTACGCAGCTCGTTGACGTCGGTACGGCCGAGCCGCTCGCCGAGCACCCGGGCGGTGCCGGTGGTCGGGTACAGCCGCCCGGAGGCGAGGTTCAGCATGGTGGTCTTGCCGGCCCCGTTCGGACCGAGCACCACCCAGCGTTCGTCCAGCTCCACCCGCCAGCTCACCTGGCGCAAGAGGTGCGTACCGGAGCGGACCACATCGACCCCTGCCAGGTCGATCACCAGATCGTCGTGCACGGGGGCCGGAGTCGGGCCGGCACCAACAACGGCGCCGGACTCGGCGACGACATCGCGGACGAGGTCAGTAGGCACCCGCCCATCCAACCACGCAGCCGCGCCGCGCCCCCCACGGCCGCCGTGCTCCCCGTAGGGTTGGATTCCGTGTCTTTGATCACGCATCGAGCGGCCGTGCGCGGGGCACGCCGGCCCGCTCCCGGTTCCCGGAGCCGTCCCGTGACCGTGCGAACCCGACTCCGGCCGCCCGTGGGCGCCCGGACCAGACGGCGGTGGCGGCTCGGGACGTCGGTGGAGGTCGGGGCGTGACGGCGGTCATCGAGATCGAGGGGCTCCGGAAGAGCTTCGGCACCGGCCGCCGCGGTCGCCACCACGCGCTCGACGGGTTCGACATGCTGGTCGAGTCCGGGCAGGTGCACGGCTTCCTCGGGCCGAACGGCTCCGGCAAGACCACCACCCTGCGTACCCTGCTCGGCCTGGTGCGGGCGGACGCGGGCCGGATGCGGGTGTTCGGCGAACCGGCGCCGGAGCGGCTGCCGGCGGTCGCCGGGCGGATCGGCGCGATCGTGGAGAGTCCGCAGTTCTTCGGCAACTTCACCGCCCGTCGCACGCTGCGGCTGCTCGCGCTCGCCGAGGGGATTCCGAACGGGCGGGTGGACGGCGTCCTCACCCAGGTGGGCCTGCGCGACCGCGCCGAGGAACCGGTGCGGGGCTACTCGCTCGGCATGAAGCAGCGTCTCGCGGTCGCCTCCGCGTTGCTCAAGGAGCCGGAGCTGCTGATACTGGACGAGCCGGCGAACGGGCTCGACCCGGCGGGCATCCGGGAGATGCGCGACCTGGTCCGCGACCTGGCCGCCGTGGGCGTGACGGTGCTGGTCTCCAGTCACATCCTGGCCGAGATCCAGCTGATCTGCGATCACGTGACGATCATTTCGCGGGGACGCCGGGCCGCCAGCGGACCGGTGCACGAGGTGCTGGCCGGGTGGGACCGCAGCGAGTACCAGGTCCGCGTCGACGACCAGGAGCGGGCCGCCGAGCTGCTGGCCGAGGCCGGTCTGCCGGTCACCATCCACCCGGACCACCTCGTCGTCTCGGGCGTCGAGGACGGGGCCCGGGTGACGCAGTTGCTCGGCGCCGCCCAGCTCTGGGTACGCGAACTGCGCCCGCTCAGTCCGGACCTGGAGACGGTCTTCCTCGAGCTGACCGGCACCACGCCGCAGCGCGACGTGCCGCGCCAGGTGGGCGGGTCGGTGCGGCCCGGCGGCGAGGGGCCCGACGTGATCGAGCTGGGCCCGGTGGGCGGCCCGGATCCCCGGGTCGGGGACGGATCCGACGAGCGCGTGGCGGCGGACGCCGCGGCGCGGCACGAAGCGGGGGTCGAGGCGTGAACCTGGTACTGGCCGAACTGCTGCGTCTGGGTGGGCGCCGCTTCGTACAGCTGATGCTGGTGCTGCTGGTCGTCGCGTTCGGGGTGACCATCGCCACCACCATGTCCGGCTCGCACCGGCCCTCCGGGGACGAGCTGCAGCGGGCCGAGCAGCAGGTGCTGGCCTCCTGGCAGCGGGACCGCAGCGCGTACGAGGGCTGCGTCGACGCCAAGATCCGCGGCAACAACGGGGAGGCGCCGGTCGACGGGTCGGAGAGCGGGGCCTATCCGAAGGACTGCGAGAGCATCCGGCCGCTGCGCCGCAGCGTCGCGGACTTCCTGCCGGGGATCTTCGTCTTCGACAAGGAGGTCCGGCCCCTGGTCTACTTCCTGATCGGCTTCCTGGTGCTCTTCGGGTTCCTGGTGGCCGCCTCGTACGTCGGCGCCGACCTCACCTCGGGCGGGATGACGAACCTGCTGCTCTGGCGGCCCCGGCGGCTGCTGGTCCTCGGCACCAAGCTCGGTACGTTGCTGGGCGGGTTGCTGGTCCTGTCGGTGCTCGCCACCGTGGTCTACCTCGCCGCGTTCTGGGCGGTGGCCGAGAGCAACGGCCTGCCCGGCCGGGTGGGGGCGGACTTCTGGCGGTGGCTGTCGCTCAGCGTCGGCCGGGGACTGGTGCTGGTCGTGCTGGCGGCGGTGACCGGTTTCGCGATCGCCACGCTGGGGCGGCACACCGCCGCCGCGCTCGGTGTCGTGGCCGCGTACGCGGTGGTCTGGGAGGCCGGCGCGCGGATCGTCATGGAGATCGTCGGGGTGCACCGGCTCGACCAGTTCATGCTCTCCACCCACGTCAGCGCCTGGATGCAGGGCGAGCTGCGGCTCTGGGACACCACCGAGTGCCTGACCGCCTTCTCCAACAGCTGCGACCCGACGTACACGCTGACCTGGCGGCCGGCGCTGGTGGTGCTGCTCGGCGTGGCCGGCGCGCTGGCGGCGGCCGCGTTCGCCACCTTCCAGCGCCGCGACCTGGCCTGACCGGCGCCGGGTCCCCCTCGCCCGCCCCGTCGTTGCCCAACCTCTCACCGCCGTACGGTCCCGTCCCGGCTGCCGGTGGCGAGGACCATGCCGTCAGGGCCGAACGGCACGCT
>NZ_JBFAPK010000006.1:0-26652 GCF_040676675.1 Micromonospora sp. NPDC049559
GAGTACCAGTTGTTGCGCAGGAACGTGTACGGCAGGCCCGAGTCGATGATCAGCTGCTCGGTGGCGCGGTGCTCGTCGGCGAGCGTGAAATCGGCCGCCGCCCGCGCGGCGACCGGCCGACCGGTGGTCCGGGTCAGGTGGCGATCAGCCGGTTGGCGATGTCGCCGGTACGGTCCAGCGCGGTCAGGTACGACCGCGCCCAGGCGCGGATGTCGTGGGTACGCAGGTGCTCGCGCATGCCCCGCATCCGTTCGCCGATGTCGGCGGGGGTGGCCTGGAGCGCCTGCATCAGCGTGAGCTTGAGGCCCTCCAGGTCGTGCGGGTTCACCAGGTACGCCTGGGTGAACTCGGCGGCGGATCCGGCGAACTCGCTGAGCACCAGCGCGCCCGTGTTGTCCACCCGGGCCGCCACGTACTCCTTGGCGACCAGGTTCATGCCGTCGCGCAGCGGGGTGACCGCCATGACGTCGGCGATCCGGTAGAGCGCGGCCAGCTCGGCCCGGTCGAAGGGCTGGGTGAGGTAGTGGATCGCCATCTCGCCGACCCGGCCGAACTCCCCGTTGATCCGGCCGACCTCGCGCTCCACCCGGTCGCGGAGGATCTGGTACTGCTCGACCCGTTCCCGGCTGGGGACCGCCACCTGGACGAGCACCGTGTCGCGTACCTTCACGTGCCCGCCGGCGAGCAGCTCGCTGTACGCCTTGAGGCGCTGCTCGATGCCCTTCGTGTAGTCCATCCGGTCGACGCTGAGGATGACCTGCTGCGGGTCGCCCAGGTCGCCGCGGAGCTTGCGGGCCCGGCGCGCCACGTCGGGCCGGGCGGCCAACGCCTCCATCTCGGACATGTCGATGGAGACCGGGAACGCGCCGATGCGGACCACCCGGTCGCCGACCGCGATCCGCCGGTCGGTGGCGGGCAGTTGGAGGACCTTGGTGGCGAGCTGGGCGAAGTTGTGCGCCGCCTGGGCGCGCTGGAAGCCGACCAGGTCGGCGCCGAGCATCCCGAGCAGCAGTTCGGCCCGCCGGGGAAGCTGCATGAACAGCTCCGGCGGCGGGAACGGCACGTGCAGGAAGAAGCCGATCCGCAGGTCGTCGCGGAGCGCGCGGAGCAGTCCGGGCACGAGCTGCAGGTGGTAGTCCTGCACCCAGACCACCGCGCCGGGCTCCGCCACCTCCGCGGCGGCCTCGGCGAAGCGTTGGTTGACCCGCTGGTACGCGTCCCACCAGCGGCGGTGGTAGACGGGCTGTTCGACCGCGTCGTGGTAGAGCGGCCACAGGGTGGAGTTGGCGAAACCCTCGTAGTGGTCCCGCACGTCCTCCCGGCTCAGCGGCACGCTGTGCATGCGTACGCCGTCGATGTCGGCGAGCTTCGGGGCCGGGCCGGTACCGCCGGCCCAGCCGACCCACGTGGCGGGGGTGTGCTGGAGGAGTGGGTGAAGGGCGCCGACCAGGCCGCCGGGGCTGCGGCGCCACTCACAGGCGCCATCTGGTGCCAGACCGTCGTCGATGGGCAGGCGGTTGGCAACGACCACGAGAGAACTCTGACGCATCCGGGCACCTCGTTCCGGGCGAGGCGACCACCGCGAATGACGCGCGATCGGGTAGTCGTGAGGGGAAGGTAACTTACAGCAGTATTCCTACTGACGGCAAGTTACGTGGTTGTTACGCCGGTGCGGCCACGGCGCGAGTTATGGGCCCTACGGGCGATTCGAGATATCTTGACGCGTGTGCGGAGCGTCACACTACGGCGCCGTCGTCCGGATCGCCCTCTTCGTCGTCCGTGCCCGGACGCAGCCGCCAGATCAGCGTGACGAACCCGGCCAGGATGGCGCCGAACCCGATCACCGTGGCGAGACCCCGGTCGATCGGCAGGAGCGCGGGGAAGAGGAAGAGCGCGAACCCGAACACGATGGCCAGGGCGCCGACGACCGCGTACTTGGAGATGCGCGGCAGCGGCGGTGGCGGCGGCGGGGTGTAGCCCTCGTCGTCCGGGTCGTCGGGCAGGTCGGCGCCGAACGTGTCCAATCCGTCGAGCAGCGACGGCTCGTCGGCCCGTCGGTCGAGCGAGATGCCGGAGAAGTCGGCGGCCGAGGGGAGCCGGCCGGGGCCGCGCGGGCCGGGCCGGGAGGCGTCCGGGTCGGTGCTCGTCACCTCGGCCTCGGCGCGCTCGCCCGCCGTTCCCGCCGGTCGCGCGGGTACGTCCTCGGCCGCCGGCCAGGGCGTGGCACCCGCGGCCACCTCGGTGTGGTAGCCGGCCACGATCTTGGCCCACTCGGCGTCGATGTCGGGGTCCGCGCCCGGTCCCGGCTCCGCGCTCGGCGCACTGTCGGCGAGCTGGGCCAGGTAGTCGCGGGCGGTGGCGAGATGGGTGCGGTCGACGTAGAGGCGGTCGATCGGTCGCGGCGGCACGGTTGTCGTCCGGGTCACCGGATTCAGGTCCGCGGACGGTTGCAGGTAGGCGGCGATGCCGCCGGCGGCGAGCACGTCGAGCAGGTGTTCGCCGACCCGGGGATCCACGTCGCCGGCGACGGCGTACTCCGACGCGTCGAGTCCGTTGTCCCGCCGCCCGCGGCGGGCGCCACTCGCTGACACCGGACACCCTCCCTACCGGCGCGTGCGCGCCCCACCCGCTGCCGTGCGCCGAGCGGCGCACGCCGTGGATTGAATCGTGACACGACAGCTGCGGGTTCCGGGAGTGCGTTGTGGCGCGCCGCTCCGGCTTCGTACGCTCATTGCCGACAGTCCCGCCCGCGACCGGCCCGTCGGGCGCGGCGGGAACCTTCGGGAAGGACACCGGTGCTGTACTGGCTGATGAAGTACATCATCCTCGGCCCCTGGCTGAAGCTGATCTTCCGACCGCAGGTCGAGGGGAGGGAGAACATCCCCGCCACCGGACCGGTGATCATCGCCAGCAACCATCTCTCCTTCTCCGACTCCATCTTCATGCCCCTGATGGTCAAGCGAAAAGTGACCTTCGTCGCGAAGGCCGAATACTTCACCGGCAAGGGGCTCAAGGGCTGGTTGATCAAGCAGTTCTTCGTCGGTACCGGGACAATCCCGGTCGACCGCTCCGGCGGGCGGGCCGCCCGCGCCGCGCTGGACACCCAGCTACAGGTGCTGCGCCACGGCAACATCGCCGGCATCTACCCCGAGGGCACCCGCTCGCCCGACGGCCGGCTCTACCGCGGCAAGACCGGCGTCGCCCGGTTGGCGCTGGAGAGCGGCGCCCCGGTGGTTCCGGTGGTGATGCTCAACGCCGACGAGATCCAGCCGCCCGGCAAGCTGATCCCCAAGATCAAGCGGGTACGGATCAGGTTCGGCGCGCCGCTGGACTTCTCCCGGTACGCCGGGATGTCCGGCGACCGGTTCGTCGAGCGGGCGGTCACCGACGAGATCATGTACGAGCTGATGGAGCTCTCCGGCCGCGAGTACGTCGACGTCTACGCCCAGAAGGTCAAGAACCAGCAGAGCGCCCCCGCCAAACCCGAGCCCGCCGCCCCGCTGGCCGCGTGACGGGGCCGCGCAAATACAGAGAAAGAGTGGCTGTGGCGCGCCAGATAGCCACTCTTTCTTTGTATTTGTGGCCCGCCCCTAGCTTGCGAGCACCGGGGACCAGCCGCCGGTGACCTCGTGGGGCGGTTCGCCGAGGCGTAGCAGGCCGGGGGCGCGGTTGCGGCGGGCGAAGGCGCGTACCTCCGCCAGCACCGTCTGCGCCGCCGCCGGCTCCCCGGCCTGGCGGAACTGGCCCGCGGCGAGGGCGAGCGCCAGCATGCGGTCGGTGACGTCGGGGATGTCCGCGTAGATCTCGGCCGCCGCCGAGTAGAGCTGGGCGGCCCGGGCGTGGTCGCCGTCGGCGGCGGCCACCGCCGCGGTGACGGTACGCAGCGCCGCGTCGGTCCACGGGGTGCGGTGCCCGACCCGGTCCAGCATGCCCCGCACCCGTACCGCCGCGTCCCGCCCGGTCAGCGCGGCGGCGTACGCGGCAGCCGAAATCCACTCCCCGCTCGCCATCGCCGGTATCGCCGACCACGACTCGGCGAGCTCGTCGAGCAGCTCGGCGGCCTCGGCGGAGCGTCCCTGCAGCGCCCGGCAGAGCGCGCCGACGCCCAGCATGGTCCAGCGCGGCCGGTGGAACCCGCTGCGCCGGGCGGTCTCCAGCGCGTCGGTGACGTCGTCCTCGGTCGGGGCCGCACCGGCCACCCCGAGCTGCGGCGCGGCGGCGCCGGTGCGGGGGAACCCGTGGCTCCGCCCGCCCTGCCCCGGCGCGGCGCGCTCGCCCGGCATCGGCTCGCCGCGCAGCAGGCGCAGGGCGGCGCGCAGCCCGCGCACCTGCATGTCCCAACCGCCGGTCGGGGTGTCGACGAAGGCGTCCGCCGCGGCGAGCAGCTTGTCGAACTCGCCGTCGAAGTAGGCGCACATCGCCTCGCCCGAGTAGTCGGTGGTCAGCGTCTGCGCGCTGACGGTACGGGCCGGAGCGGTGCTGAGCAGCTCGTTGGAGCGGATCCAGTCGCCCTCCTCCCGGATCGCGAAGGCGAGGTTCTGGAGCGCGCGGGGCTGGGCGAGGAGCTGGTTGTCCCGGGCGAACTGCACGATCGCGTGCAGCTCGTCCAGGCCGGCCCGGTCGCCGGCCTGGTAGCGCGCGGTCGCCGCGGTGATCCGGGCGTTGGTCGCCTCCTCGGGCAGCCCCAACCGATCGGCGATCTCGGCCGCCGCGTCGGCCGCCGCGATCGCCGGGTCCCGCTCGTAGTTGAGCATGTGCAGCCGGCCCAGCTCGGCGTAGGCGTCGGCCTTCTCCGGGGTGTCCGGCAGCGCGTCGAAGAGCTCCACCGCCCGGTCGAGGCAGCGCAGCGCGGTGGTGCGGTCGGCCCGTAGCCAGGCCGCCTGACCGAGCAGCGTCCAGGCGCGGGCCGCGCAGGCGTGGTCGTCGTGCGCGAAGAGCTGTTCGGCCAGCGAGGTGAGCCGTTCGGTGCCGCCCGCGGAGTGGAAGGCGTTACCGTCCCGGTAGAAGGCGATCTCGGTGCTGAGCAGCTCCAGCTGGAGCCGGCCGAGCGGGTCGGAGTCGTCGGCGAGCGCCAGGGCCCGGGCGGCGTGGTTCTCGGCGGCGTCCAGCGCGTGCAGGGCGTACGCCCGGCGGGCCGCGCGGTGCAGCGCGTCCCGCGCCGCCGGGGCGTACCGTTCGGTCCCCACGTCCAGCGTGCGGGCGATCTCGTGCGCCGCCCAGCGGTGGTGGGCCAGCACCTCGGCCAGGTCGGTGTCCCGGTCGCGGGAGACGGCGTCCAGCCAGTCGGCCGTACGTTGGTGCCGGGCGACCCGCTCGGTACGGGGCAGCCGCTGGTAGCAGACGTCCCGCACCAGTACGTGCCGGAAGCCGAACTCGGGCTGGCCGGCCATGGTCGAGGTGGCCCGCTCGTCGACGAAGTCGCGCTGTTCGAGGCGGCGTAGTGCCCGCTCCACCGACTCGACCGGCTGGTTGAGCGCGGCGGCCACGGCGCCGGGCCAGAACTGCATGCCGACCACCGAGGCGGCCAGCAGGACGGTACGGTCGCCCGTGTCGAGCAGGTCGACCCGGTTGGCGATGACGGAGTAGACGCTGTCGGGGATGGGCAGGTCCTGCTGCTTCTCCAGCGACCAGCCCCGCCCCGACTGGTGCAGCGCGCCCTGCTCGATCAGCATCCGGACGTACTCGTGGGCGTAGAGCGGGTTGCCGTCGGCGACCTCGATCAGCGGGTTGAGCAGGTCGGCGGAGAAGGCGACCTGGCCGAAGATGTGCGCGTAGAGCGCGGCGATGCCGGTGCTGCGCAGCGGCGGCAGCGTGATGGTGAGCGAACCGGTGATCGCGCCGGTCCAGCTCGGCTCCCGGTTGACCAGCTCCGGGCGCGCGCTGCAGACCAGCAGCAGCGGTACGTCCCGCGCGGAGGCGCCGAGCAGCTCGATGAAGCGCAGCATCGCCTCGTCGGCCCAGTGCAGGTCCTCGAAGACCAGTACCGTCGGCCGCCGCGCCGCCAGGGCGATCAGGAACCGGCGCCAGGCGGACTCGGTCTCCTCGGCCGGCAGGTTCCCGCCGGGCAGGCCGACCAGCGGGCGCAGGGCGTCCACCAGCCGGTCCGCCTCGGCCGGAGCGGCCAGCTCCTGCACGGCGGCGCGGAGCCGGGCGGCGGCGGTCTCGGCCGGGTCGGTGTCCAGGATGCCCGCCTCCGCCTTGACGATGTCGGCCAGCGGGGCGGAGGTGACGTTCTCGCCGAACGGCGGGCAGCGGCCGACGTGCCAGGTCAGCGGCGCGTCGATCAGCCGCTCGGTGTGCCGGAACAGCTCGCGGATCAGGCGGCTCTTGCCGATCCCGGCCCGGCCGAGCAGGGTGATCACCTGCGGGACGCGGTCACGCATCGACCGGTGCAGGGCGTTGACCAGCAGGCTCAGCTCGTGCTCGCGGTCGATCAGCGGGCTGCTGTCGAGGTCCCGCTCGGGATGCTGGCGCTGCACCGGCGCCCGCGCGAGCCAGACCTCGGTGGGCGAGGAGCGGCCGCGCAGCGTCACCGGCGACTGCTCCTCGTAGCGGATCGCGTCCTTGGTCAGCGCGTACGTGGTGCCGCAGACCAGCACCCCGCCGGGCGGCGCCACCGACTGCATCCGGGAGGCCGTGTTCACCACGTCACCGGCGACGATCGCCTGGCCGCCGTCGCGGGCCGCCGCCACGTCCACCAGCGCCTCGCCGGTCGCCACCCCGACCCGGAAACGCAGCCCGTCGGTGCCGGTCGGGGCGTACCGGCTCAGCGACCGTTGCAGCTCCAGCCCGGCCCGTACGCAGCGCAGCGCGTCGGTCTCGGTCGCCACCGGCGCGCCGAAGAGCGCCATCACCGCGTCGCCGATGTACTTCTCGACCACGCCGCCGTACTGCCCGATGACGCGGCGGGCGGCCGAGAAGAAGCCGGTCTGCATGCGGCGGACCAGTTCCGGGTCGGCGCGCTCCACGTACGGCGTGAAGTCGATCAGGTCGACGAAGAGGACGCTCACCCGTCGCCGGTCCTCCTGCGGTGCGACCGGGGGCGGTGGTTCCGTCGACTGTGGGCGCCCGCAGTGGGTACAGAACGCCGCGTCCGGCGAGAGGGGGCGATCACAGTGTCGGCATGCGGACGCGAGCTCGGTCCCGCATCCGCCGCAGAAGCGGTCCTCGGCGGCGGCGGGCCGGCCACATTGCACACACGTAGCGGGGATGCCGGTCCTCCTCCTGCGCCGGGTCCTGCCTGGTCCGCTCCGGCCCGGCGGCTCCGGCCGGCGCCGGGGCGGCCGGGCGGCCGCCAGAGCCGAGTATTGCTGGTCCGCGCCATTGTCGGGAACCCGGCTGTTAGTTAACGGACACTCAACCTTGTGGTCTCACCGGTACAGTCGGGCGGCGCACAGGGGACCAATTTTCAGATAGGGAGATAGGTCAATGGTTTATGTCCGACTGGACGGGGAGTGGACCGACGGCGACGGCGTCAGCCACGCGGCGGGCGAAATGATCGATGTGGACGCCGCCACCCTGGCGAAGCTCCAGGCCGCCGGCGTGGTCAGCGAGGGCGCCGGCAAGGAGGACTGGGCCGGCCCGGGCAGCACCACCACCGGCTGGGCGGGGCCCGGCAGCACCAAGCCCTGAGCGGGGCGACGAGCACGGCACCGGGCGCCCGGTGACCCGCCACGGCGGATCACCGGGCGCCCGGTCGCGTCCGCGGGGTGCCGCCGTTGCGCGCGCTAGTCACGCCGTGCCGGTCGGGCGGCGCCGTCCGGGCGCCCGGTGCCCTCAGCGGTCGGCCATGCCCGCGCGGCGGCGCAGCGCGCCGACGTCGGTGACGACGATGCGGCGTCCCTCGGTACGCAGCCAGCCTCGGCTGGCGAACGACCCGATCGCCTGGTTGACGCTCTGCCGCGAGCCACCGGCCATCTCGGCCAACTGGCTCTGGTTCAGCTCGATGGTGATCATCGGCGCCTGGCTCTCGCCGGCGAGCCGGACCAGCGTCTTGGCCACCCGCCCCGGCAGGTCCAGGAAGACGTGGTCGGCGTTCTGTTCGGTCAGCCGGCGGATCAGGCCGCCCAGCGACCGCATCACCGCGTCCAGGATGCGCGGGTTGGAGTGCACCAGTTCCATGAAGGCGCCCCGGGAGAGCGCGAGCGCCGTGCAGTCCTCGATCGCCTCGGCCGAGGCGGACCGGGTGGAGGCGTCCAGCAGGGACACCTCGCCGAGCACGTCGGGGGGGCGGACCACGGAGAGCACGGCGCGCTCGCCGGTCGGGGCGGTGCGGAAGACGGCCACCGCGCCGCGCCGGAGCACGATCAGGGACTCGCCCGGATCGTTCTCGACGAAGAGCAACTGCCCCTTGCGGTAGGTGCGCGGCACCGCCGCGGCGATGACCCGTTGCCGTACCTCCGGCTCGAGCCCCGCGAACATCTCTACGCCCGTGAGCGCATCACCCGGCTCCGGCAGGCGAACCTCCACGGCCCAACCCCTCCCCGGCCTAGGACCACAATTTGCTCCTCGTCGATCTTGCATCGGCCGAGTGCAAGGTGAACTGACACCGGTTACCTGTTCCGGTAGCGGTACACATCAGATCATGACGGTCCTGTCGCTTGCTGTACACCCCCGAAATCACTTCTGTGACAGTTCTGCCGCCTGACGGTCGGCATTCTGGTGTCCAGATCCGCTGCTGGGTGGGGGCCGTACGGGGGCGCAGCGGGTTGGGGTTGCGGGGTGCCGCGGTCGGCCGGATCGGGCGGCGAGTGCGTCGGGTCCGGCCGACCGCGGGAGGCGTCAGGGGACCGGGACGGGGGATCGCGGCGCGGTTCGGGTCGACCACGCCGAGGTCGGGTGATCGGCCCGACGTGGCAGGTCACGCACCGCTCACACTCGTGCCCGGGCCCCGGGAGACCTGGGACTCCCGGGGCCCGGGTGCCACGCCGGGCCCACGCTCCCCGGCGTGCCGGGCCCGGTTCGACCGGCCCGGGACCGGCCGTTCGAACCGAGTCCCGGTGCGAGGCGCGCGAGAAGTCGCCAACTTCGCCATCTCGCTTTAACCACGGGCGAACGCGAAAAGATCGGAAAATGTCAGCGCCGCCGCGAGTGTCGGATAGCCGGCATACGTTCGATCCGAAAGCGGCTCGCCGACGTGATATCCCACTCACTCGGGGCCCGGCTCCGGGTGAGTGGCGCCGTCCGGACTCCCCGTACCGTCGGGGTCGAGCAGTCAGGTGTCCTTCGAGCCGCCGCCCCGCGCGGAGTTGACGATCAGACTGCCCGCCGGGGCGACCCGGGTCAGCGCCACCGGCGCGACCACCGGCTTGAGCACCAGCTCGTCCAGGCGGCGCAGCACCTCCGTACGCCGCTCAGCTGTTCCCGGGCGAGCAACTGGTACTCGTCGAGCATCCGCCGGTACCGGGAGGTCGGGGTGACGGCCGGCGCCTCCCCGGAGAGCAGCGGGACGGTACCGGCCGCGACGATGCCCAGCCCGGCCTGGTCGGCGGTCTCCGCCCCGCACCTCGCCCCGCACCTGGCCCCGCCCCTCGGGCCGGGTCCGCTCCGGTCTGGCGCCGCTTACCACCTCGGTCATGGTTGCTCCCGGGTCCGTCCGGTCCCGTGTGCGGTTCCGAAGAGCGTTTCCAGCGCACGTGCCAGTTATGTTTCCGGGGCATTAGGGTGCGTCGCCCGTGGTGGTCGGCGGTGCCGCCGAGGGCTCGGGGCCGGCCGGGGGAGGGCCGGTGACGGGCCGGCCGTACGGGTGGGAAAGGATTGGCGCGATGGTGTACCGCTACTTCTACGACTGCGAGTTCATCGAGGACGGCCGGACGATCGACCTCGTGTCGATCGGCGTCGTCGACGAATACGACCGCCACTTCTACGCGATATCGACCGAGTTCGACGACTCCCGGGCCAACCCCTGGGTACGCCGCCACGTGCTCGACAAGCTTCCGTCGCCGGGCGACCCCGCCTGGCGCTCCCGGGAGCGGATCCGCACGGAGCTGTACGACTTCCTGATGGAGCCGCTGCACGGCCGCCCGAGCGAGCGGATGGAGCTGTGGGCCTGGTATGCGGCGTACGACCACGTGGCGCTCGCCCAGCTCTGGGGGGCGATGCCGGCCCTGCCCCGGGAGATCCCCCGCTTCACCAAGGACCTGCGGCAGCGCTGGGACGACAAGGGCCAACCGCCGCTGCCCGGCGCCTCGGCCGAGCGGCACGACGCGCTGGTCGACGCCCGGCACAACCTGGCCCGCTGGCGCGCGATGGGCGGCTGACCCGCGCCGGCCGTACCGCGACCCGGTCGCGCGGGCCCGGCTGACCCGTCCACCGCCGGTGACCCGGTCCGCCCCGGGGCCGTGACCTGGTACGTCCGACACGTGGACGCGCGGCAGGGGCGCGCTGGCCCGCGTGGGACGAGACGGATACAGTTCGCATTGACGGCCCGCCCCGGGCCGGCAATGGTGCCGACGGTACTGCCGTGATCGCGACCCTGGGGCTTACTGGGCTCAACTGAAGCTCCTGGAGGATGAGCAGATCATGCGTATCGGCGTGCTCACCGGCGGCGGTGACTGCCCGGGTCTGAACGCGGTGATCCGGGCGGTGGTGCGCAAGGGCGTCGCCAGCTACGACCACGAGTTCGTTGGTTTCCGGGACGGCTGGCGGGGCCCGCTCGAAGGGCTGACCCGTCCGCTGGGCATCCCGGAGGTCCGCGGCATCCTGCCGCGCGGCGGTACCATCCTCGGCTCCTCCCGGACCAACCCCTTCAAGATCGAAGGCGGTGTCGAGCGGATCAAGAACAACCTGGCCGAGCAGGGCGTCGACGCGTTGATCGCGATCGGCGGCGAGGACACCCTCGGGGTCGCCACCAAGCTGCACGAGCTGGGCGTACAGGTCGTCGGCGTGCCGAAGACGATCGACAACGACCTCGGCGCGACCGACTACACCTTCGGCTTCGACACGGCCGTCAACATCGCGATGGAGGCGATCGACCGCCTGCACACCACCGCGGAGAGCCACCACCGCACCCTGGTCGTCGAGGTCATGGGCCGGCACGCCGGCTGGATCGCCCTGCACGCCGGCCTCGCCGGCGGCGCGAACGTGATCCTGCTGCCCGAGCGGCAGTTCGACGTCGACCAGGTCGCGACCTACGTCGAGAAGCGGTTCCAGACCCAGTACGCCCCGATCGTGGTGGTGGCCGAGGGCGCGCTGCCGCTCGACGGCCAGATGCGGCTGCAGAACCAGGAGCTGGACGCCTTCGGGCACGTCCGGCTCGGCGGCATCGGCCAGTGGCTGGCCGAGCAGCTGGAGGCGAAGACCGGCAAGGAGGCCCGTACCGTCGTGCTCGGGCACATCCAGCGCGGCGGCACCCCCACCGCGTTCGACCGGGTGCTGGCCACCCGGCTCGGTCTGCACGCGATCGACGCGGCGCACGAGGGCGACTGGGGCAAGATGGTGGCGATGCAGGGCACCAACATCGTCCGGGTGCCGCTGGTCGAGGCGACCAAGGAGCTGAAGACGGTACCGCTGGAGCGGTACACCGAGGCCGAGGTCTTCTTCGGCTAGTCGAGGCCGGGTGGTTCGGGGTGGCCCGACCGCGCCCGGCGCGGCCCGTCAGGCTTGACGTCCGCGCCCGGCACGGTCGGGCCCCTCGACGACCCACCGGCCCGCTGCCTGCGGCGGGCTCGGCGGTGCTGCTGGGCGGGGTGTCACGGGACAGGAGGGGTGCTCATGGCGCCGGGAGCGCACACGGTCGCCGTGATCGGCGCTGGCAAGATCGGTGAGCTGGTCCTCTCCGGGCTGCTGCGGGCCGGGTGGCCGGCCGAGCGGCTGCTGGCCACGGCCCGGCGGCCGGAACGCGCCGAGGAGCTGGCGGCCCGGTACGGCGTACGGGTGGTGGACAACCTGACCGCGGTGGCCGAGGCCGACGTGCTCGCCGTCGCGGTGAAGCCGCAGGACGCCGGCGGCTTGCTGGACGAGATCGGCCCGAAGGTACCGGCCGACAAGCTGATCATCTCGCTCTGCGCGGGCCTGCCGACCAGCTTCTTCGGCCGCCGGCTGGGCCACGGCACGCCGGTGGTCCGGGTCATGACCAACACCCCGGCCCTGGTCGACCAGGCGATGACCGCGCTCTCGGCCGGCGAACACGCCACCGACGAGCACCTCGCGCTGGCCGAGGAGATGTTCACGCCGCTGGGCGCGACCATCCGGGTGCCCGAGTCGCAGCAGGACGCCGTCACCGCGCTCTCCGGCTCCGGGCCGGCGTACTTCTACCTGCTCGTCGAGGCGATGGTCGACGCCGGCATCCTGCTCGGGCTGCCCCGCCAGGTCGCCCACGAGCTGATCGTGCAGACCGCGATCGGGTCGGCGACCATGCTCCGGGACTCGGGTGAGCACCCGGTCAAGCTCCGCGAGGCGGTCACCTCGCCGGCCGGTACCACCATCTCCGCCGTACGGGAGCTGGAGCGGCACGGCGTACGGGCCGCGCTGCTCGCCGCCCTGGAGGCCGCGCGCGACCGGGCCCGGGAACTCGCCGCGCAGGTCGACTGAGCCGGCGCGCGGAACCGCCGGGGCGAACGGCGCGCTCGCCCTTCACCCGCCCGTACCGGACGTCGACCATACTGTCCGCGTGTTCACCATCGCCCAGGCGCGCCATCTGATCGCCACGCTGCGCCCCCGGATCGACGAACTCATCACGCTCCGCGCCGACCTGGCCGAGCTGCGCGCCGACCTCGCCGACGGCGGTACCAGCCCGCTGGGCGGCCTGCCCGAGACCAAGGGGCTGGAGGCGCGGATGTACGGCATCCTCGACGAGCTCAACCAGCACGACATCCAGGTCAAGGGCATCGCGCCGCTGCTGCTGGACTTCGCCGGCGAGCGCGACGGCCGCCCGGTGCTCTGGTGCTGGCTGGAGGGGGACGACGACATCCGCTGGTACCACCGCCTGGAGTGCGGCTTCCCGGGCCGCCGCCGGATCTAGCGCGCCACCCCGCCCACCACCCCGCCCAGCACCCCGTCGATCTAGGGCAAATCCCCGCTGTTTGATCTCCAATCATCGCGATTTGCCCTAGATCGACGGGGCTGGGGTGCGTGGGTGGGCGGGAAGGTGGTCCCCGTGCTCCCAGGAAACGGGGGGCACTGCCTGCTCTCCCGGAGTCGGCGCACAGTCGTAACCAGACGGGTTAACCTGAATCTCCGGTTGGCCCGGTACAAGCGTTATGACTGGAAGAGGCAAAATGACCAACGCTGTCTCGGGCGGTGCGGTCGCCCTCGCCGACGGCCTCACCATCAGCCGGATGGGCTACGGGGCGATGCAGCTCGCCGGGCCGAACGTCTTCGGGCCGCCCAAGGACCGGGAACAGGCCCTCGCCGTGTTGCGCGAGGCGGTCGAGCTGGGCATCGACCACATCGACACCGCCGACTTCTACGGCCCGACGGTCGTCAACGAACTCATCCGCGAGGCGCTGTACCCGTACCCGGGCGAACTGCGGATCGCCACCAAGGTCGGCGCCCGCCGGGGCGCGGACGGCAGCTGGCAGCCCTCGCACGCGCCGGACGACCTGCGCGCGCAGGTGCACGAGAACCTGCGGCACCTCGGCCTCGACGCGCTCGACGTGGTCTACCTGCGCACCGGCTCGCACGACGGCACCACCGAGGAGTCGCTCGCCGAGGAGTTCGGCGTCCTGGCTGAGCTGCGCCAGCAGGGGCTCATCCGGCACCTCGGGCTCAGCGGCGTCTCCTCGGTCCAGCTCACCGAGGCGCAGGCCATCGCTCCCGTGGTGCTGGTACAGAACCTCTACAACATCGCCAACCGGCAGGACGACGATCTCGTCGACCGGTGCGCGGCCGAGAACATCGCCTTCGCGCCGTTCTTCCCGCTGGGTGGGTTCACCCCGTTGCAGTCCCGGACGCTCACGGACGTCGCCACCCGGCTCAACGCGACCCGGCAGCAGGTGGCCCTCGCCTGGCTGCTGCAACGCTCGCCCACGATCGTCCTCATCCCCGGCACCTCCTCCCCGGCCCACCTGCGGGAGAACGTCGCCGCGGCCGACCTGGTGCTGCCGGCCGACGCGGTCGACGAACTGGACGCCATCGCCCGGCAGGTCTGACCCACCGCGGCGGGCCTGGCCGCTGGGGCGGGGCGCGCCCGGTCGGCGTCCGCGCCCGGTCGGCGTCCGCGCCCGGTCGGCGTCCGCGCCCGGTCGGCGTCCGCGCCCGGGCTCGTCGGGCGCCATGCGGCCCGTCAGGCCCCGTGCGGGCCCGTCAGGCGCCGGGTCCGGGCGGAGGGTCGGCGACCGCGAAGACGACGACGTTGTCCCGGTACCGGTGCTCGCGCCGGTCGAAGCCGCCGCCGCAGGTCACCAGCCGCAGCTCCGGCCCGGGCGTGGGCCCGTACACCGCGTCCGTCGGGAAACGGTTCTTGGCGTACCGGCCGGTCGCGGTGACCCGGAACGTGAGCCGGCCCAGCCCTCGCTGCACCTCGATCCGGTCGCCCGGGCGCAGCTGCGGCACCCGGGCGAAGACGGCCGGACCGTCCCGCGAGTCGAGATGACCGGCGATCACCGCGGGGCCGGTGTCCCCGGGCGCCGGGCCGCCGCCGTACCAGCCGGCGAGGGTGAAGTCGGCCGGTGGGGCGAGCCGACCGGCCCGGTCCAGGCCGAGGGTGACGAGTACGGCGTCCAGCCCGATGCGTGGGACGCGGATCCGGGTCGGGTTCCCGGCGGGCGTCCGCGGCCCAGGGGTGGCGCCACCGGCCGCGCCCGGGCCGACGGCGGCCGGCCCGGCCGGGCCCGCGCCGGCCAGGGCGGGGGTGTCGCCCCGGTCGGCGCGGGCCGGGGAGGACGGGGCCGGGGCGGCGGTGGGCGCGTCGGGGCGGTACGTGGCGATCCCGAGGAGCGTGCCGGCGGCGGCGCACGCCATGATCGTGATCGCGGCGATCCCGGGACAGGAAATCCGCCGCAGCACGCCCGACCGCTCGGTCGGCTCGGTCGGCGGCTCGGTCGGGGAGGCCGGCCCGGTCGGCGGCTCGATCGGCTCGGTCCGCTCGATCGACGTGGCCGGCTCGGTCGGCGTGGTGCTTGCCATCGGCTTGCCGGCCCGGTCAGCCGCGCCGGGCGCGGCGCCGGAGCAGCACCACCCCGGCCGCGGCGCTGACCGCGAGTATCGCGCCGGCGGCGAGCACGACCAGCGCGTACGGCGGGCCGGACCGGCCGCCCGAGGCGAGCCCGCCACCGCCGGTCTCCACCCCGCCGGACGGTACGACGCTGCCGCCGCGCGCGTCGGTACGCAGCTCGGTGGTAAGCCCGCCCCGCTCGGCGTCGAGCACGACCAGGGAGTAGACGGTGCCCGGGCTGAGGGTTACGTCGACGCTGGTCGGGGCGGTACCGGTGGCGCCCAGCCGAAGCCGCCAGCGGCCCGGCGCGATCTGCGAGTACGCGGTGCCGGTGGCGAACCGTACCCCGGTGGCGATGGTCGGGCCGTCCGTGGCGGCGACGTCGAGCAGGGGCGCCCGGACCGAGGCGTGCAGGACGCGTACCTTGGCCTGGCCCGGCGCCGGCGCGCTGAGGTCGTCGTCGAGGACGCGCAGCCCCAGGTCGGCGTAGCGCCCGACCCCCGCGACCGTGTAGGCCGCTCCCGAGGTCACCGCGACCTCGGTGGTCAGTACCGGCGGCTGGCTGGCCGGGGCGCCGGCCTTGCGCATCGCCACCGCGTAGCGCCCGGTGGGCAGGGGCAGGTAGTCGGAGAGCACCCCGTAGCCGACGGCGTCGAAGACCCGGGGCGTGGTCCCGTCGCCGGGGCCGCTGAGGTAGACGTCGACCGGCGGGGTGTCGGGGGAGAGGTGGGCCAGCCGGACGTAGCCGGTCGACGCCGCGCCGGCGGGAGCCGCGGCGGCACCGCCGGGGATCGCCGCGGCGGTCCCGCCGGTGGCGAGCAGGATGATCGTGACCAGCGCGCCCCGGACCTGTGTCCCGTGGAACCGCCGCGTCCCGGAGAACCGTGGAGCGGGAAAAGTCATCTTGCCTCCTGCGTACGGCCGCGCGTGCGCACCTGGGCGCGCCGGACATGGTCACCGGCGGCCCGCGTGACGGGTGGGTGGCACCGGTCCGGCTCCCGCTCGAAGGTGGCGGGGCGCTCGCCGGTGGGGCGGCCAGGTGGCGCTGGTCGATCGCCGTGCCGGCACGGGGTCGTCCGCGCACGGCCCGATGCCCGTCGATCCGACGGGCACCGGGGTACCGCGTCGTTCCCCCTGCGTACCGCGCAACTAACCTGGGCTTCGGCCCGCAGAACAGAGTCCCGTCCATGGCACTCGAACGCAAGAGCCGTACGGCAGGTAATCAAATCGTGACCGTGAGATGTCACCCGATCGGGGGACCTCTTCCGTTGTCGTCCGGCCGGAATCGGTCGCCCGGACTTTGTACGACTTCTGTATTCCTCGATGGTGGGCTTGGGCGCCGCCCGGACAGAGACCGCGCGGCCGCCGATTTCCGACCGCGCGAAGCGGTCGCCGGCGGCGTCCCGAGAACAGGAGTGGTGCGTGCCGACACAGGAAGAAGACCCGAGACGGCTGGGCCGGATGACCCGACGATCCCTCGGCTTCGGTGCGGCCGGAGGGCTGGGTGCGCTGGCGTTCGGTGCCGCCGCCGACCCGGCCGAGGCGAACACGGATCCGGCGGTCTATTCGGTGGACGTCAAGGACCACGGCGCCAAGGGTGACGGGACCACCGACGACTCGGACGCGATCCGGGCGGCGGTGGCGGCGGCCATCTCGGGCCGGGTCGGCGGCGTGGCCCAGAAAGAGGTCTTCTTCCCGCCGGGAAACTACAGGGTGACCAAGAAGGACACCCTGATGTGGTCGCCGACCAACGGGCAGGCGGATCAGATATTCGGGCTGCGGTTCCGTGGCGCCGGGCCGCGGGTGACGAACATCAGTTTCGCCACCAGCTTCGCCGCGAACGCCGACCCGCGCGAGAACAACCTGCTCACGGCCGCGGTGCGGCTGCGGTACGTGTACTTCGAGGACATGAGCTTCAGCTCGACCAACAAGTACAACCGGTTCGCCTACTACTGGTCCCGGGACGGTGACGACACCAACTACCAGTACCCGGCGTACGGCGTGGGGCAGAACCAGTACTTCGTCTACCGCAACATCGAGTGGCGCGGCTCGTGGGACCGGGTCATCGGCGTCGACGGCGACCAGCAGGCGAACAACAACAGCGAGCACCACTTCATCCTCTGCTCCACCGACACCCAGTCGAAGTACGCCGACGCGTTCCTGCACTGCGGCATCTCGGACCCGGCCAACCGCAGCCAGCAGAACCAGTTCCTGAACTACTTCATGCTCTCCTGCAATTTCGCGCTGGCCGGCGGCGACTTCTTCCGCTTCGACCGGGGCGGCTCGATAAACGTCTACGGCGGTTCCTGGTCGATGGTCGGTACCGAGCCCGCGCGGTACTTCTACATGCCGTTGGCGAACGGGGACATGACCGCGGCCCGGCTCAACGTGAACGGGGTGCGGTTCGAACCGAAGAACAGCGCCAACCAGAAGGTGATCGACTGCAACTGGAACAACGGCAGCGTCACGTTCACGTCCTGTTCCGACGTGGCCTCCATACAGTCCGCGGAGGCGAACAACAACTACCACCTCTACAACGCCACGTCCGGGCGGATCCCGATCGTCCGCTACCAGGACTGCGCGCTCGGCGGGTACCACGAGGTCAGGGCGGCCGGCACGGCGCTCACCAACGGCAAGATGATCTACGAGGGCTGCCGGTTCTGGCACACCACCCAGGCCGTGAGCACCACCACCGGCACCGCCTTCCTGCGGTACGCCAGCGCGCCGGCCCGGTACGCGTTCCGCGACTCCTGGGCCACCCCAGACGTCTCCGGCTGACGCCGCGACCACCCGCCGCGCGGGCGCCGGTTCGTCGGACCGGTGCCCGCGCGGACCGGTGCCCGCGGACTGCGCTCCCACCGCCGATTCCCGGTCTGACCAGGAAAAATCGTCCCGGAATGCGGTGGGATCATGTTCTCTCCGTAGTCGAACGATCACTCCCTGGACAGTTTGTGCGACGTGATAGTTCCACGAACTCCTAGCCTCTCCTGCTGGGACGCCCGGCTGGCCGCGACCTGGACTCCGTCCGGTCGGGCGTCGAACAGCTTCCCCCGACGCCGAGGAGAGGACTCTCCATGAGCATGACCACGGCCGGCTCCGCCGCCGGCACCGTCGCGAGCCGGGTGGCGGGCACGTCCCCCGCCGCGCGTACGACCGGTGATCCGGTCGCCCGGGCGCTGGGCGAGTTGCCGGTGCTGACGCCGGTCCGCCAGGAGCACCTGCCGCTGGCGGTGCGGGCGGTGGTGGTGCACGCGCCGCAGGAGTGGCCGGCGGGGCCGGTCTGCCGCAACGACCGGTCGCCGTACCCGTGCCGCCTGGCCCGTTGGGGCCGGGGCGTGCTGGCGGCGGCGGGGGTCGCCGAGGATCGGGTGGAATCGCTGATCGCCGCGGGCGATCCCTACGCCTCCCCGTGGGCATGAGCGGGAGCGGCGCCCCGGCGTACCCGGCGGTGCTCGCGTCGCCGCTGGTGCCCCGGGCGCTCGTCCCGGATTTGGTACCCACCGCCTTCGACCTGCTCGGCGGGCCGCCGGCCGTACGGGACGCCGTCTGGCGCTGGCTGCGGCTGGTGGAGGCGGACGCCGCGCTGGCGCCGTACCTGGTGGGGGTGGACGTGCCCCGGCTCGCCGGGCACCTGGCGATGCTGCTCACCACGGCGCTGGGCGGGCCGGCGGGCGACATCGCCCGGCCGGTGGTGGACGCCTGGCGCGGGCTCGGGCTGACCGAGGCGTACCACCGTCGGGTGGTCGACTACCTGACCGGGGTGCTCTGGGCGATGGACCTGCCCGCCGCGGACATCGCGCTGGTCGGCCAGGCGTTCGCCGGCGACGCCGCGCCCTGACGGGCGCCGGTCCCGCCCTCCCGCGCCCGGGTCCGCACGGGGACCGCGCGCGGCCCGGACGGCCGGGCGGCTCGCGCGGCCCGGACGGCGGGCGCTCGCGCGGCCCGGACGCTCCCGACGCTCATCGACGGATCGAAAAATCGACATCTTGACGGAGTGGTGAAGGCGTTAGTAGCGTCGCTTTAACTTTTTGGAAGGTTTCCTAACTGTTGGGGAGACGCCACATGAAGAGAACACTCCGTCGTGCCCTCTGGGCCGGCGCGGTGGCTGCGGTCGCGGTTGCCGCGGTCCCGGTCACGTCGGCGTTCGGTGCCGGCAGCGTCACCACCACCTTCGCCGCCGCCTCGGACTGGGGCACCGGGCACGAGGGCAGGGTGACCATCACCAACGGGTCGGACGCCAGCCTCTCCACCTGGCGGATCGAGTTCGACCTGCCGTCCGGCACCACCATCAGCAGCTTCTGGGACGCCGACGTCACCAGCAGCGGCAACCACTACGTCGCGGTCAAGAAGAGCTGGGCCGGGGCGCTCGCCCCCGGGGCCTCCTTCAGCTGGGGCTACAACGGCACCGGCCCGTACCGCGCGCCGCTCAACTGCACCATCAACGGGGCCTCGTGCGGCGGGGGCGGCACGCCGCCGACCGCCACCCCGACCACGGCCGCGCCGACGACCGCGCCACCCACCACCGCCCCGCCGACGACCCCGCCGCCCACCACGGCACCACCGCCGCCCGGGGGCAAGAAGGTGGTCGGCTACTTCGCCGAGTGGGGTGTCTACGCCCGCAACTACCACGTCAAGAACATCGTCACCAGCGGGTCCGCCGCGAAGCTCACCCACATCCTGTACGCCTTCGGCAACACCACCGGCGGCCGTTGCTCCATCGGGGACAGCTACGCCGACTACGACCGGGCGTACACCGCGGCGGAGAGCGTCGACGGCGTCGCCGACACCTGGGACCAGCCGCTGCGCGGCAGCTTCAACCAGCTGCGCAAGCTGAAGCGGCTCTACCCGAACATCAAGGTGATCTGGTCCTTCGGCGGTTGGACCTGGTCGGGCGGCTTCACCCAGGCCGCGCAGAACCCGGCCGCCTTCGCCGACTCCTGCTACAACCTGGTCGAGGACCCGCGCTGGGCGGACGTCTTCGACGGCATCGACGTCGACTGGGAGTACCCCAACGCCTGCGGGCTCTCCTGCGACACCAGCGGCCCGAACGCCTTCAAGAACGTCGTCTCGGCGCTGCGCAGCCGCTTCGGCTCCTCCGCCCTGGTCACCGCCGCGATCACCGCGGACGGCAGCAACGGCGGCAAGATCGACGCGACCGACTACGCCGGCGCGGCGGGCAACCTGAACTGGATCATGCCGATGACGTACGACTACTTCGGCGCCTTCAACGCGCAGGGCCCGACGGCACCGCACTCGCCGCTGACGTCGTACACCGGGATTCCGCAGCAGGGCTTCTGGTCCGACGCCGCGATCCAGAAGCTCAAGAGCAAGGGCATCCCGGCCAACAAGCTGCTGCTCGGCATCGGCTTCTACGGCCGGGGCTGGACCGGGGTGACCCAGGCCGCCCCGGGCGGTACCGCCACCGGCGCGGCGCCCGGCACGTACGAGGCGGGCATCGAGGACTACAAGGTGCTCAAGAACAGCTGCCCGGCGACCGGCACCATCGCCGGTACGGCCTACGCCAAGTGCGGCAGCAACTGGTGGAGCTACGACACGCCCGGCACCATCGGCGGCAAGATGAGCTACGCCAACACCCAGGGTCTCGGCGGCGCCTTCTTCTGGGAGCTCTCCGGCGACACCAGCAACGGCGAACTCATCACCGCCGTCAAGAACGGTCTCGGCTGAGCCGAGGGCCGACGCAACACCCACGACGGCGGGGGGTCGGATGCCGGCCCCCCGCCGTTCCGGCGTACCGGATCAGACCTCGGCCTCGTAGACCATGCTGAAGGCCGAGGGCCGCTCGCTCCGGGCGAGTTCGGGGTCGAGGCCCACCTCGCGGTACAGGTCCCGCAGCCGCTGTTCGACGTCGATCACGGCGTTCAGGGACGCCAGCGCGGACGCGGGCGTCCGTTCGAGGATCCGGTCGAGCACGAGGTCTTTGTCAGGGTCCATCGCTTGCCTCCTTTCTGGCCGTTGGGCTGGACTGCCCGAGCCTGCGGATGAGCTGCCGTCGGGCGTACCGCAGGTGCGAGCGTACGGTTGCCGGTTTCTGTCCGGTGCGGCTGGCGATCTCGTTCGGGGTGTAGCCGTCGATCGTCCAGGCCATGACGTCCCGCTGTTCGACCGGCAACCTGTTCAACAGTTGCAGGACGTGGCAGACCTCGGTGTCGAAGATCGCCTCGGTGACCTCGTCCAGCCGACCGTGTCGCAGCATCAGCTCCCGCTCGCGCAGGGACTGGCGCCGACCGCGCCACAGGGTGCGCCGCGCGACCAGGCGCGTCCATGCCTGCGGGTGGTCGATGGTCGGCCAGACGAGCAACGCCGCCTTCATGGTTTCCTGGGCGACATCCTCGGCCTCGGCCAGCGATGCTCCCTGGGTGATGAGGAAGCGGATGAGCCGCGCGAAATCCTCACGGTAGTAGTCGGGGAAGTCCTTTAACTCCTGGGCCTGCGTCTGGGCGGTGAGCATTGGCGGTAGTGCCTCCATTTCTGGGTGAAGCCAGGGCCCGATCGGCACTCCTCCATGGCCATCCATTCCCTTCGTACGGGCAGCCGAGATCCTCTCGACTCCACGTTGACCTGTGCGGTAGCGCCGATCCGGTCCTCGCCCCCCGTTTTCGACCCGACGACCGGTCTGTCACTGCACCAGGTGGGTGCAAACCCGACGACCGGGCGTGCAACGCGGCGACCAAGATTTTTCGTGGTCGGTCGCACCGGTTCCCGCCGCACGCCCCGGTCGCCACGGTCTACCGGCGCCGGCCCACCAACCAGCCGAGGCTGACCGCCGCCGCGGCGGCGATCCCGGTCACCCAGACAGAGCCGGTGGTGACGTAGGCCGCCGGCACGCCGACCAGCGCGACGTTGGCGAGCGTCACCAGCCAACCGTTGTCGTCGCCGTTCCCCGGCGAGGTGAGCCGCCGGTCCTCCCTGCCTGCCGCGTTCGCCGACCTCCTGGCGTTGCTGACCTTCGGCACCGGGACCCACTCCCTACTCTCCGCCGCACCGGCCGTCCGACGCGGCTCCGTCGTAGGGAAGGTGTCGCGTCGCGGGCGCGGCGTGCAGCGGGTAGGCGAGAGTCCGGTGTGCCGCAGCGGGGGATGGTGCACCGCCGCGGGCGATCGCCGCCGACGGCCTGACCCTCAGCCCGGTTCGGGATCTCAGCCCGGTCCGGGGGCGGAGCCGGACTCGACGACGATGACGGCGCCGATGAGCATGAAGACTCCGGGCACGATCCAGTGCCCGAATCGCCGTACCATCGCGATCACCCGCCGGTGGGAGCCGAGCCAGGATCCGGCCAGGCACCAGGCGGCGACCCCGACCGCGAAGACGGCGACGGTGACGAGGCTGCCGGACAGGCCGATGGTGCGGAACATCGGGGTGTAGACGGAGATGTTGTCCGCGCCGTTGGCGACGGTCACCCCGGCCACGGAGAGTAGACCGGCGGCCACTGCGGGAGTGGGCGGTTCATCGTCGTGGCGGTGGCGGATCGCCGCGACGAGGCCCTTCACCCCGAGGGCGAACGGGACCAGCCCCAGCAGCCCGACCCACCGGTCCGGGACGATGGTCAGCCCGAGGGCCGCCACGGCCGAGACGGCGGTGAGCACGCCGATGCCGGCGTACTGGCCGGCCCAGATCTGCCAGGGTTGGGGCTGACCGGCCGCGCGGGCGGAGAGGAACAGCACGGTCAGCACGATGATGTCGTCGACGTTGGTGCCGGCGAACACCGCGACCGCCGCCCCGACGGTCCCGAACAGATCTGCCACGGGTAGGCACTGTAGGGCGCAACCCCGCCGGGATCACCGACCCTCTCGGTCGGGGTTGCCGCGCGCCTGTGCCGAAAGATGCGGAGTGCCTGGACCGTGGCGGCGGGAGCGTTCTCTCTTTTCGCTCCACATCAGATTCGATGTGGTCACACTCCTGGGGAGGTGGAGCGAAAGGAGAGACTTACCTTCTGGGCGGTTACGGAAGGTAGTTCCGCGGCCCGTCAGCCCTGCTTCACGTTGGAGGCGCAGGTGACGGCGGCGAACCGGTTGGCCCCGGCTGATGCGGGTGAGGCCACGGCGCAGGGGTTGTCGGTGTACGGGTCGCTGTTGTTGCAGGGGGCGATGGCCGCCGCGCGGCTGGGTGACCACAGTGGCGTGGCCGATCTGGTTCGCGAGGCGGGGCACGTCGCCGCCGCGTTGGGTGGGGATCGGAACGAGTACTGGACGAGTTTCGGGCCGACGAATCTGCGGTTGCATGTGGTGGCGGCGCGCGTGGAGTTGGGTGAGGCCGGGGTCGCGATCGAGGCGGCCGAGGTCCGGCACCGACCGGTCGCGCACGCGGCGCTGCGCGACGCCGCTCGGCGGGTACGCGGGAAGCTTCCCGGCCCTCTCGCGGACCTGGCCCGACGCGCCCGCATCGACCCGCTGTAGCCGACGCGGGCCGGGCGGATCGCGGATCTTGGGCCGAATTGGCCCCTGTGAGGGCCACTACTTCCCAAGATTGCGGAGTGCGCCTGTTCGCTCAGACGCCGCCGGTGACGTTGAGGGTCTCCCCGGTGATGTTGCCGTTCGCGGGGGAGCCGAGGAAGACGATGGCGCGGGCGACGTCCTCCGGGGTGGAGAGGCGGCCGGTGGGGGTGTGCGCCGCCTGGCGGTCGCGCAGGTGCTGGGGCATGACCGCGAGGTTGCGTTCGGTGACCGTGAATCCCGGCGTGACGATGTTGACCAGGATCTCCCCGCCCAACTCCGCGATCAGGCCGTTGGCCAGCCCGGTGAGCGCCGCCTTGCTCATGCCGTAGATCCCCAGGCCCGGCTGGCCCGGCCCGCGGTGCCGGGCGACGTCCGAGGAGATCAGTACGATCCGCCCGTCCCGCCGGCCGCGCATGGCGGGCAGCACGGCCTGGAGTACGGCGACCGCGCCCTCGACGTTGGGTCGCAGCAGGTCCCGCCACTCCTGCGGAGGCACCTGCTCGAACCGGCGCTCGGGATCGGGCAGCGCGCTCGGCCACTGCACCGCGTTCGCCACGAAGACGTCGATGCCGCCCCACCGCGCCCGTACGGTCTCGACGGCGTCGGTCATCGACGCGGGATCGGAGAGGTCGAGGCGTACCGGCAGGGCCGTGCCGCCGACCGCGGCGATCGCGGCGCAGGTCTCCTCCGCCATCCCGCGTTCGCTCTGGTAGCTGAACGCGACGTGTGCCCCCTCGCGGGCGAACGCGACGGCGGTGGCGCGGCCGATGCCGCGCGAGCCGCCGGTCACGAACACGATTTTGCCGGTCAATCCGAGATCCACGGTTGCTCCTTGGTCAAGGCTTGGGTCAGGGGGCCGTGCCCTACCGCGCCGGCCTCAGGCCGGGCGACAGGATTGCTAAGCCAGCTTAGCAATAAGCTAAGCCGGCTTAGCAAATGGCGAGGCGCCGGCTCGGGTCGCGGCGGCGGTGTCGCGCCCGGGTGGGGGTCGGTGGGGAGAGGGCTAGCCGTCCTCGCCGCGCAGGGAGCGGCGCATTCTGGTCAGGAGTTCGGCGAGCTGCGCCGTCTCCCGGTCGGTGAGCAGCGCGACGGCGTCCCGCTGGAGCTGGTCCATCGCCTCGGTGACGGGCTGCCGCAGCCGCCGGCCGCGCTCGGTCAGCCAGGTCCGGATGCGCCTGCGGTCCTGCTCGTCCGGCTCGCGGTGGACCAGCCCGGCGGCCTCCATCCGGCGCAGCGCCCGGGTCAGGGTCGCCGCCTCGACGCCGATCCGCTTGGCGATCTCGCTGGGCGTCAGGCCGTCCTCCGCCCAGAGGCACTCCAGCACGAACTGCTGGCCGGCGTGCACCCCGTACCCGCTCAGCCGCCGCTCCGTCTCACTCTTCGACGCGCGGGAGACCTCGACGAACCGCTCCCACACGTCCCTGGCCGCCGTCACGGGAACTGACGCTACCTGGCGAAATAATCGGTGGCCCGGAGGCGGCGCGCTCGGCTAGCGTGACCGCCATGTTCGCCACGGTCGGTTTCGCGCGGCCCGCAGGTGTCTGCCTGCCGGGCGCCGCCGCCGTGTGCGCGGGGCCGGTACGGCCCGGCCGACTGGATAGCGGCGCGCGAGGCTGACCCTCCTCCCGCTCCAGCAGAACCCACGGAGGAGGGTGGCCCGGTTTCCGGTGCCACCCCGTCGAGGCGTGGTGTCCGGACGCGCGGTTCTGGCGCGGAGATCCCAGCGGGTTTGGCAGCCCGCCCGCGTACCACCGTCCCGCCCTCCGACTATCCGACGAGGACAGTCAATCATGGCCAAGAGCCAGTTCGTGCGGAACAAGCCGCACCTCAACATCGGCACGATGGGGCACGTCGACCACGGCAAGACCACCCTCACCGCCGCGATCACCAAGGTGCTCGCCGAGCGCGACCCGGCCGTCAACCGCTACGTCTCCTTCGACGGCATCGACCGGGCGCCGGAGGAGGTCGCCCGCGGCATCACCATCACCATCGCGCACGTCGAGTACGAGACCGCCACCCGGCACTACGCCCACGTCGACATGCCCGGCCACGCCGACTACGTGAAGAACATGATCACCGGTGCGGCCCAGGTGGACGGCGCCATCCTGGTCGTCTCGGCGCTGGACGGGGCGATGCCGCAGACCCGCGAGCACGTGCTGCTCGCCCGGCGGGTCGGCGTGCCGTACCTGGTGGTGGCGATGAACAAGGCCGACGCCGTGGACGACCCGGAGCTGCTCGACCTGGTCGAGCTGGAGGTGCGCGAGCTGCTCGCCGAGTACGGCTTCCCGGGCGAGGAGGTGCCGGTGGTGCGCGTCTCCGCGCTGCGCGCGCTGGAGGGCGACCCGCGCTGGACCGGCTCGATCGGGGAGCTGCTCGACGCGGTCGACCGGTACGTCCCGGTGCCGCCGCGCGAGCTGGAGAAGCCGTTCCTGATGCCGATCGAGAACGTGCTCACCATCTCCGGGCGCGGCACCGTGGTGACCGGGGCGGTCGAGCGCGGCACGCTCCGCCCCGGCGAGGCCGTCGAGGTGGTCGGCCTCGGGCCGACGCTGTCGACCGTGGCGATCGGGCTGGAGACCTTCGGCCGGTCGCTGGAGGTGGCGCAGGCCGGGGACAACGCGGCGGTGCTGCTCCGTGGGGTCAAGCGCGACCAGGTGCAGCGCGGCCAGGTGGTGGCCCTGCCGGGCAGCGTCACCCCGCACCGGCGGTTCGCGGCGCAGCTCTACGCGCTGACCACCGCCGAGGGCGGGCGGCACACCCCGTTCCACGCGAACTACCGGCCGCAGTTCTACTTCCGCACCACCGACGTGGTCGGGACGCTGGAGCTGGGCGAGCTGCCGCGGGTCGACCCCGGCGACACGGTCGCGGTCACGGTCGCGCTGGGCCGGCCGATCGCGATGGACGTCGGGCTCGGCTTCGCGGTACGCGAGGGCGGCCGTACCGTCGCCGCCGGCACGGTCACCGAGCTGCTCGACTGACCGGCCGCCCGGCGGGGTGGGGGGGGGGGGGGGGCGGCGGGGGGCCCCCCCCCCCCCCCCCCCGCCCCCCCCCCGGGGGGGGGGGGGGGGGGGCCGCCCGGCGGGCCGCCGGCTGGCAGAAGGGGGC